>NZ_JBSGBE010000005.1:130164-158698 GCF_053601075.1 Lentzea sp. NPDC004789
GCGTGAGAGTACGAAAGCTCCCCGCGTACTAGCTGTGGCTGGGCGGGTTGTGGCGGTGGTCCGCTGTGGTTGGTGGGGTACGTGGGGACGTTTCGTGCTGCGTGAGAGTACGAAAGCTCCCCGCGTACTAGCTGTGGCTGGGCGGGTTGTGGCGGTGGTCCGCTGTGGTTGGTGGGGTACGTGGGGACGTTTCGTACTGTGTGAGAGTACGAAAGGTCCCCGCGTGCGTTCACGGCGCCGCGCATTACGATTCAGGATCGTTGCAGCGGAGGTGAACGGTGGAGTGGAGTGCCGGAGCGGTCGCGCGGATGCTCGGCATCTCGCCGACGACCCTGCGCACGTGGGACCGGCGCTACGGTCTCGGTCCCAGCACACGGCACGAGGGCAAGCATCGCCGCTACAACGAAGACGACGTCGCACGGCTCAAGCGCATGGTCGAGCTGACCGAGTCCGGGGTCGCGCCCGCGTCGGCGGCGGCGTCCCTGGTCCCGGCCGGTGACCCGGACTTCTGGGCGGCCGCCGACGAGCTCGACGCGGCACGGATGCGCCGGGTGGCCGTCAGCCTGATCGCCCGCCACGGCGTCGTGCACACGTGGGACGCGGTGCTGATGCCGTTCCTGGTCGAGCTCGGCGAGCGGATCTCGTCGGCCGCCGGTGGGGTCGAGGTCGAGCACGTCGCGAGCGGCAGCATCTCCGACGCGATGCGGGTGTCCGGGGTGGCGCTGGGGGAGCCGGTGGTGCTGCTGGCGTGTGCGCCGGACGAGCAGCACAGCCTGCCGCTGGACGTGCTGGCGGCGGCCCTCGCCGAGCAGGGGCACGCGTCGCGGAACCTCGGTGCCCGCGTGCCCGCGGCGGCGTTGGTGAGCGCGGCGGCACGGCTGGAGCCGCGCGTGGTGTTCGTCTGGGCTCACGATCGGGTGTACGCGGAGCAGGTGCCGCTGGACCGGCTGAGGGGTACTCCGGTGCTGGTCGCGGGACCGGGGTGGGACGAGGTGCCGCTTCCCGGCGACGTCCGGCGGGTGGAGACGCTCGGCGACGCAGTTGAAACGATTTTGAATCGAATCTAGACTGCTCGGTGTGAGCCTCGCCGACCGGATGATCCGCCTGCTGTGGGTGGCCGGTGGCGACGACGTGGCCGAGCGCGTTCTGCTTGCGCACTGGCGGGTGCTGCCCTCCGACGACCCCGCCGGACGGGCCCTGCGGGGCCGGCTGGTGGAGGCGTTGCGGCGGGAGCTGCCCGACCGGTTCGACGCGATCCGCCAGGCCGTGCTGGCCGACGAACTGTCCCTGCTCGACGACGCCGAACGGGCGGCTCCCAGCCGCGCCGCGGTGCTCGCCATCGTCCGCGCACTGCCTGCCGGGAGTACCCCATGACCGCGTTGCCGTTGCGCCACCACCCCGTGCGCGTGCTGTTCGTGTTCCTCGCCGCGGTGGTCGTGACCGCTGTGGTCGGATCGCTGTTCTCGATCTCCGCGGGGGCGGAGTACCTGGCGCTGCGGCGGCCGGACTGGGCACCGCCCGCCTGGCTCTTCGGTCCGGTGTGGACGGTGCTGTACGGGCTGATCGCGATGTCGGGCTGGCTGGCCTGGCGGCGTGGTGCCAGGCGGCCGGAGCTCGCGTTGTTCGGCGTGCAGCTGGTGCTGAACGCGCTGTGGACGCCGTTGTTCTTCGGCCTCGGCTGGTACGAGGTGGCGTTTGCGGAGATCCTGCTGCTGTGGCTGACGATCGTCGCGTTGGTCGTCGTGTTCTCGTGGCGCAGCAGGGTCTCCGCGCTGTTGTTGGTGCCTTACCTGGCGTGGGTGAGCTTCGCCGGAGCGCTGAACATCTCGATCGCGACGCTCAACTGACGCGGATCAGCCGGCGTTGGCCGGGATGAACTCCCGCAGCACCTCCATGCCGCGGTGGAAGCCGCCCGCCCCCGAGGGCTCCGGGCCGAGGACGCGGGCGATCACGGGGCCGAGGGTCTCGTGGAAGAAGCGCTCGGCGTGCTCCTCCGAGTCCCACACGGCGATGATCTGGAACTTGCCGTCGGCCTGGCAGGCGTAGCGGGCGCGCAGGCCCTCCGGGGTGACCGAGCCCATCACCTTGTCGAGCTTGTCGAGGGTGTGCACGGGCGGGGTTGCGATGGTGAGCCACATGATGTTCCTCCTGAGGTCGTGTGGCTCAGAAACCTAGGGAGTTCGCGCTGCTCAGCCATCCGCCGGAGTACTCGGGTGGGTACTCATCCACGCCGCGATCTGGCTGCGGGTGCTGAAGCCGAGCTTGGTGAGGATGTGCTGGACGTGGTTCTGCGCGGTCCGCTCGGAGATCACCAGCCGCTGGGCGATCTGCCGGTTGGTGAGGCCTTCGGTGACGAGGCTCGCGACCTCGTGCTCGCGGCTGCTCAGGTCGACCGTGGTGAAGCCGCTCATGCCCAACGCGCGGATCGCGCGGTCGGCGGCGCGCTGCACGGCGTCGGCGTCCTCACCGGCGGCGCGCAACGCCGACGCCAGGTGCCAGCGGGCCTCGGCCGCGAACGCCGGCGCGCCCGCCCGTGACGCCTCGTCCACGGCGGTGGTGAGGTCGGCTACGGCCAGGTCGAGCTTGCCGAGAGCCAGGTGGCCGCGGCCCAGCGCGAGCGACACCGGGCCCATGTACGCGACGCCGTTGCCGGCCGCGTGCTCGCCGCGGAACACCTCCAGCCGGGGCAGGAGCTCCGCGAGGTCGTCGAGCAGGCCCAGGCCGGACGTGACGAGCACTGCGTCGACCAGGCCCGGCACCACGAAGAACGCCGGCAGGTCCCACTCGCCGATGGGGCCGCAACGGCGGTACCACTCCAGCGCCTCGTCGCGGAAACCCGCGCGCAGCAACAGGAACGCCCGCGTCAGCTTGGACATCAGCCGGAACCGCGGCGGCGGGTCGTGGAAGTGCCGTGCGAGCGCCAGACCGTCCTCGGTGGGGCCGAGGTGGCACGCGAGCCCGCACTGCAACGCGAAGTACGCGCCGGACGCCGGTTCGCGCTCGATCACCCGCATGCGGTCGTAGGCACTGCGGCCTACTTCTCGCGCCTCGGCGAACCGGCCCTGCGCCTGGGCCAGGCACGCCGTCACGACCTCCAGGTGCCACCGCGGCACCTCGCCGCCGACGCGGTCGCAAGCCAGCCGCAACGCGGGCAGTTCCTCTTGCGCGGCAGCGAGTTCGCCGCTCTCGATCAACGCGTGGATCCGCCACAGCGAGCCCCACATGGCACCGCGCGGGCTGCGGGTGCGGTGCGCCAGGCCGGTCATCTCGGTGGCCAGCCCGAGCCGTTCCGCACGGCCCGCCGGACCGGGACAGGCCTCCTGCCGGGCGTGCAGGGCCTCGGCGAGCGCGCGGTCGTCACCGCTGCGCCGGGCCAGGTCGAGCGCCTCACCGCTGAGCTCGTCGAGGCGGTGCTGTTCGCCGCGGTAGAACGCGAGGTGGCTGCGCTGGGCGAGCAGCCGGGCGCGGGTGGCAGGGCTGACCGGCAGGCGGAGTGCGTTGTCGCACAACGGGGTCGCCACCGCGTTCACCCCGGCACCGGGTGCGGCTTCGAGCACCAGCGCGGCCTCCGCGACCTGTTCCGGGGTCCCCGCCAGCTCGGCGGCGCGCTGGGCGGCCCGCACGCACCCGGCGAGATCGCCCGCGAAGTAGGCGGCCCGGCCCAGCGCGACCTGCACCTCGCAGCCGTCCTCGATGGACGCCGCCGCGCGGAAGAGCCGCGCGCCCTCCTCGTAGGCCAGCCGCCGCACCGCGTCCTCGGCCGCGCGGATCGTCCAGTCCCGTGCCTTGCCCGGTTCGCCGCACGCGGTCCAGTGCCGGGCGACGTCGGCGTAACGCGTGCTCCCGGTCATCGCCTCGGCGATCCGCCGGTGTGTCGCCCGGCGCTCGGCGGTGCCGAGCGAGGCCTCGACGGCGTCCCGGGTCAGCGCGTGCACGAACCGGTGGCCCGTCGCGTCGATCAACGTGGCGGCCTCGTCGAGCGCGCTGATCGGCACGCCGGACGCCGCCGCGGCGAGGTCGACGTCGAAGTCGCGGCCGATCAGCGCCGCCGTCGTGATCAGCGCGCGGGCGTCGGGACCGAGCCGGTCCAGCCGTGCCGCGACGATGTCCCGGACGCTGCGCGGCGGCTGGTCCGGGCGCCACGTGCCGTCCTGCACCGCGCGGGCGATCTCCGTGACGAACAACGGGTTCCCGCCGGTCAGGTCCGTGATCGTGGCCGCGTGCTCCGGCCCGGTCAGCTCGGCCACCTCGTCGGCGGACAGCCCGTGCAGGTCGATGCGGACCGCCGAGCGCATGAGGTCCGCGACCGCCGGGCACGGGTCGCGGAACGTCGCGAAGATCAGCACGTTCCTCAGCTGGGTGGCGAGGTGGGCGAGCACGAGCAACGACGCCTCGTCGGCCCAGTGCACGTCCTCGACGACGATCACCAGCCCGTCGCGGTCCAGCGCGGTCGCGACCGCGTCGAACACCCGGAACCTGTCCTGCGGCACCTCGGCGTCGTGGGCCAGCACCGCGTCCGGGTCGGCGCCCACCCCCTTGAGCACCTGCCGCCACGGCCAGAACGCCGGCGCCCCCGAGGTCTCGACGCAGTGCCCCCACACGACCTCGCGGCTGCGTGCGAGCGCGTGCCCCGCCAGCTCCTGGGCGAGCCGCGTCTTGCCGATGCCCGGCTCACCGCCGCACAGCACCAGCCGGCCCGCGTCCGCCGCCAGCCACGACCGCAGCATCGCGAGCTCGCGGCCCCGTCCCACCACCCTCACGTCCTCCGACATCGCTCACACCCCGGAGCGCGTTTCGAATAATCGGTTGAGCCTCATCAGCGCGAAGCCGCATGATTGTCGCATAACCGCAGATCAGCGGCCTGAAAAAGGGAATTCGCACAATGGTGGAGATGGGGCTGTGGAGCCCCGCCCGTCTGTAAAACGGGAGCCACGCGCGAAGGCGGTTCGACTCCGTCCTCCACCACTCGGACGTTGCGCCACCGGGGTGACCCGGGGCAACGACCCCGTCCCGCTCCGCGACTACACGGGTGGAAAGGGGACGACATGTCCATCGATGTTCAACAACCGCGCGCGCTCGGTCTCGTCGGCAGCCAGATCCTGATCGGAGGCACCGCGGGCGGGGCGTTCGAGGCGCGGTTCAGCTACCGGATCCACGAAGGGCACGACGAGGTCACCGGCGCGTTCACGGCCGGCGATGGCGGTGGAGGCCACGGCCAGTTCCAGGTGAGCGTCGACGTGTCCGGCGCGTCGTTCGCGCTCGACCGGCTCTACGTCGAGGTCTTCTGGGCCTCCCCGAAGGACGGGGCCGAACTGGACAAGGTCATCGTGCCCGTCGTGTACGGGCCGCGGATCGTGCCCGGCTACCGCGTCTACCTGGAGTACGTGGTCCAGCCCGGCGACTCCCTGTGGTCCATCGCCGTGCACTTCTACGGCAACGGCAACCTCTACACCCGGCTGGTCCGGGCGAACCCGCACGTCATCACGGACCCCAACGTGATCCAGCCCGGCACCGTGCTGCGCATCCCGCAGGCATGAGGACACCGTGAGCTGGGACACGGGGCTCAAGTGATCCCCTGCCGAGGACCTGGTTGCTTGTTGGTTTCATACAAAGCACGCTGCTCAACTCGCTTCGATCTAGCGGTTTTCCTACCGGGTAGTAGACGAGAGTGTGTACATCGATTGGGCGGCGACTGCCGCTGAGGTTTGTGCGTCCGCGAGGAGTCAAGTCGTTGTTCAGTCGTGTAGCGATCGTCAACCGCGGGGAAGCCGCAATGCGGCTGATCCACGCCGTCCGTGAGCTCGCCGCCGAGTCAGGGGAACGGATCGAGACCGTCGCCCTGTACACCGATGTCGACAAGTCGGCGCCTTTCGTCAGGGAGGCCGACCTCGCCTACAACCTCGGCCTGGCGGCTGACCGTCCGTACCTCAACCTGAAGGTGCTGGAGCAGGCCCTCGTCGAGACGAAAGCCGACGCCGCGTGGGTCGGCTGGGGCTTCGTCGCCGAGATCCCCGAGTTCGCCGAGCTGTGCGAGCAGGTCGGCGTCACGTTCGTCGGCCCGTCCGCCGAGGCCATGCGCAAGCTCGGTGACAAGATCGGCTCGAAGCTGATCGCCGAGGAGGTCGGCGTTCCCGTCGCGCCGTGGTCGCGCGGTGCCGTCGAGAACCTGGAGCACGCGCTGAAGGTGGCCGAGGAGGTCACCTACCCGTTGATGCTCAAGGCGACCGCCGGTGGTGGTGGCCGCGGCATCCGCAAGATCACCTCGGCTCAGGAGCTGGAGGAGAACTTCGACCGCACCAGCCAGGAGGCCGCGCGCGCGTTCGGTTCCGGCGTGATGTTCCTGGAGCGCCTGGTCACCGGCGCCCGCCACGTCGAGGTGCAGGTCATCGCCGACGGCCAGGGCACGGCGTGGGCGCTCGGCGTCCGCGACTGCTCGGTGCAGCGGCGCAACCAGAAGATCATCGAGGAGTCCGCCTCCTGCGTGCTCGAACCGCAGCAGGTCGAGGACCTCAAGGCGTCCGCGGAGCGGCTCGCCAACGCGGTGGGCTACCGCGGCGCGTGCACCGTCGAGTTCCTCTACCACCCCGGTGAGCGGCTCTTCGCGTTCCTGGAGGTCAACACCCGCCTGCAGGTCGAGCACCCGATCACCGAGATCACCACGGGCTTCGACCTGGTCAAGGCGCAGCTGCACGTCGCGGGCGGCGGCCGGCTCGAAGGCCCCAAGCCGGTCGAGCAGGGTCACGCCGTCGAGGCCCGCCTGAACGCCGAGGACCCCGACCGCGACTTCGCGCCGTGCCCGGGCACGATCGTCCGGCTGGAGCTGCCCGCCGGCCCCGGCATCCGCGTCGACACCGGTGTGGCCGAGGGCTCGCAGATCCCGTCCGACTTCGACTCGATGATCGCGAAGATCATCGCGTACGGCCGCGACCGCGACGAGGCGCTCGGCAAGCTGCGCCGCGCCATGGCCGAGACGACCGTGATCATCGAGGGCGGCACGACGAACAAGAGCTTCGTGCTCGACCTGCTCGACGAGCCCGCCGTGATTGACGGCTCCGCCGACACCTCGTGGATCGACCGCGTCCGCGCCGAGGGCGGCCTGATCTCGCACCGCCACTCCGCCATCGCGCTGGCGGCCGCCGGTATCGAGGTCTACGAGGACGAGGAGCACCTCAACCTCACCCAGCTGCTGGCGTCGGCCCGCGGTGGCCAGCCGCGCACGAACCACGAGGGCGCCCGCAAGCTGGAGTTCGTGCTGCGCGGCCAGTCCTACGTCGTGAACGTGGCCCGCGTCGGTGCCGCCAAGTACCGCGTGGGCGTGTCCGCGGCGGACTCGGACAACGTCCTGACCGGTGACGTCGACGTCGAGCGGTTCGACCACCACGTCGGCCAGATCACCGTCAACGGCACGCGGTTCCGCGTCGTCACCGGCACGTCCGGCCCGGTCCACCAGGTCGAGGTCGACGGCGTCACCCACCGCGTGACCCGGGACGAGGGCGGTGTCCTGCGCTCGCCGATGCCCGCGCTGGTCGTCGCGACCCCGCTGGAGGTCGGCGCCGAGGTCGAGGCCGGCGCGCCCGTGCTGGTCCTCGAGGCGATGAAGATGGAGACGGTGCTGCGCGCGCCGTTCCGCGCGCGGTTGAAGGAGCTCAACGTCGTCGTCGGCACCCAGGTGCCCGCCGGTGGCGCGCTGCTCAAACTGGAGGAGATCGAGGACGCCTCCGGGGCCGTCGAGGAGCAGAAGTCCGAGTCCGCCGTGGAGCTCGAACTGCCCGCGCCGCGCACCGACGTCTCACCGGAGGAGCTCGCCGCCCGCGGTCTCGACGACCTGCGGAACCTGTTGCTGGGCTTCGACACCACCGCCGCCGACACCGAGCGCGTGCTGTCGAACTACATGGGCGCGCGGCACGACCTGCTGGAACGGCCGCTCGTCGCGGAAGCCAAGCTGCTCGGCATCTTCGCCGACCTGTGCGACCTCTCCCGCAACCGTCCCGCGGGCGAGGAGACCAAGCCGGAGAACCACATCCACTCTCCGCGCGAGCACTTCCACACCTACCTCAAGACGCTCGACGCCGACCGCGCCGCGCTGCCCGAGGGCTTCCGCGCCCGCCTGCAGAACGTGATCGGCCACTACGGCATCACCGAGCTCGACCGCACGCCGGAGCTGGAGCAGGCCGTCTTCCGCATCTTCGTCGCGCTGCGCCGCGGTGTCTTCGACGCGGCCGTCGCGACGACGCTGCTGCGCCAGTGGGTGCAGGAGGCGCCGCCGGTCGAGGCCGAGCGGGTGCAGGTAGGCCTGGTGCTGGAGCACATCGTCGCGGCGACGCAGGTCCGCTACCCGGCGGTCGCCGACCTGGCCCGCAGCGTCGTGTTCACGTGGTTCGCGCAGCCGTTGGTGCGCCGCAACCGCGCCCGCGTGCACAGCGAGGTCCGCAGGCACCTGATCCACCTCGACGCCCAGCCCCAGGCCGCCGACCGCGAGGAGCGGATCGCGGCGATGGTGGCGTCGGCCGAGCCGCTGGTGCGGCTGCTCGGGCAGCGCATCGGCAAGCCGGGCGCGGACAACACCCCGTTGCTGGAGGTGCTGGCCCGCCGCTACTACACGAAGAAGGCGCTGGCGAACCCGCGCGTCTCGGGTGCGTTCTTCGTCGCGGAGAACGAGCCGGAGCAGACCCGTCTCGTGTCGACCGCGGTGGAGTTCCCGTCGCTGTCCGACGCCGTCGGCGAGGTCGTCAAGCACGGCAACGGCACCGCGGTCGTCGCGGACCTCTACGTCAACTGGGTGGACGGACCGTCCGACCAGGACGAGATGGCCGCCGGTCTGGGCGCCGCACTGGCCGCGCACCAGCTGCCGCCGACGATCACCCGCATCACCACCACGGTCGCGGGCCGTCGCGGCGAGTCGATGCACCACCACTTCACCTTCCGCCCGTCGTCCAACGGGTTCGCCGAGGAGAGGCTGGTGCGCGGGCTGCACCCGCGCATCGCCGAACGCATGCAGCTGGAGCGGTTGCGCGAGTTCGACCTCACCCGCCTGCCGTCGGTGGACGAGGACGTCTACCTGTTCCGCGCGGTCGCCAAGGCGAACAAGTCCGACGAGCGTCTGGTGGCGCTGGGGCAGGTCCGCGACCTGACGCCGTTGCGCGACGACGACGGCCGGATCGTCGCCCTGCCCGCCGCCGAGGACGTGCTGGCGACCTGCCTGGACGGCATCCGCCGGGCACGTGCGCAGGCCGGTGGCCGCACTCGTCTCGCGACCAACCGGGTCGTGCTGTACGCGTGGCCGCCCACCGACCTGTCCTCGAAGGACCTGGACGCGGTCGCCACCCGCGTGCTGCCGACCACCACCGGGCTGGACCTGGAGGAGGTCCTGTTCCTCGCGCGCCGCAAGGACGCCACCACCGGTGAGCTCACCGACATCGGCGTGCGGATCGCCAACGACGCGGGCGCCGGTGTCTCGTTCTCGTTCGTGCAGCCGCCGACCGAGCCGATCCAGCCGCTCGACGACTACCGCCAGAACGTCCTGCGCGCCCAGTCGCGCGGCACGATCTACCCGTACGAGCTGGTCGACATGCTCGTCGGCGACGGCGGGTCCTTCGTGGAGCACGACCTCGTCGACGGCGCCCTGGTGCCGGTCGACCGCCCGCGCGGCGGCAACAAGGCGGGCATCGTCGTCGGTGTCGTCACCACGCCGACCCCGGCCTACCCGGAGGGCATGAAGCGCGTCGTCCTGCTGGGCGATCCGACCAAGTCGCTGGGCGCCCTGGCCGAGCCCGAGTGCTCGCGGGTGATCCACGCGCTGGACTTGGCCGAGGAGCTGTCCGTTCCGCTGGAGTGGTTCTCGCTCTCGTCCGGCGCGAAGATCTCGATGAGCTCCGGTGTCGAGAACATGGACTGGGTCGCGGCCGCGTTGAAGCGGATCGTCGAGTTCACCCAGGCCGGCGGCGAGATCAACGTGGTGGTCAACGGCATCAACGTCGGCGCCCAGCCGTACTGGAACGCCGAGGCCACGATGCTCATGCACACCAAGGGCATCCTCGTCATGACCCCGGACAGCGCGATGGTGCTGACCGGCAAGCAGGCGCTGGACTTCTCCGGTGGTGTCTCGGCGGAGGACAACTACGGCATCGGCGGCTACGACCGCGTCATGGGCCCGAACGGCCAGGCGCAGTACTGGGCCCCGAACCTGCGGTCCGCCTTCGACGTCCTGCTGGCGCACTACGAGCACAGCTACGTCGCGCCGGGCGAGTCCGGCCCGCGCCGGGTGTCCACTTCGGACCCGTCCGACCGCGACGTCTCCGGTTACCCGCACGTGGCCGGCGACAGCCCGTTCCAGACCGTCGGCGAGATCTTCTCGATCGAGGCGAACCCGGACCGCAAGAAGCCGTTCGACATCCGCACGGTCATGCGCGCACTGTCCGACCAGGACCACGAGGTGCTGGAGCGCTGGGCGGGCATGGCCGAGGCCGACACCGCGGTCGTCCAGGACGTCCACCTCGGCGGCATTCCCGTGACGCTGCTGGGCATCGAGTCGCGCGGCGTGGCCCGCACCGGCTTCCCGCCCACCGACGGCCCGGACACCTACACCGCGGGCACGCTGTTCCCGAAGTCGTCGAAGAAGGCGGCCCGCGCGATCAACGCGGCCTCGGGCAACCGGCCTCTGGTCGTGCTGGCCAACCTGTCCGGCTTCGACGGCTCCCCGGAGTCGATGCGCGAGCTCCAGCTGGAGTACGGCGCGGAGATCGGCCGCGCGATCGTGAACTTCCGCGGCCCGATCGTCTTCACCGTGATCTCGCGCTACCACGGCGGCGCGTTCGTGGTCTTCTCGAAGGCCCTGAACCCGTCGATGACGGTGCTCGCGGTCGAGGGCTCCTTCGCCTCGGTCATCGGCGGCGCGCCCGCCGCGGCCGTGGTGTTCGCCCGCGAGGTCGACGGCCGCACGGCCAACGACCCGCGCGTGAAGAAGCTGGAGACCTCGGTCGCCGAGGCGTCCGGCGCCGAACGTGCCGCGCTGACCGCCGAGCTGGCGGCCACCCGCCAGTCGGTGCGCACGGAGAAGCTGAACGAGATGGCCGCCGAGTTCGACCGGGTGCACAGCGTGCAGCGCGCGGTCGAGGTCGGCTCGGTCGACGCGATCATCTCGGCCGCGCAGCTGCGGCCGGCGATCATCAAGGCGATCGAGGACGGCCTGGCCCGGTCGTAGTCGCTAGATTGTGGGAGCCCCGGTCTTCGCGACCGGGGCTCCTTCGCGTTGGAGGCGGGTATGTGGGACTGGAAGCAGGACCGGATCGGGTCGGCGTTGCGCGGCGTGAACCCCGGGGTGCTGCGCAGGCTCGACGCGGGCTTCGCGACCATCGGCGACACGCAGTTCCTGCCCGGCTACTGCGTCCTGCTCGTGGACACGCCGAACGTGCAGCGGCTGACCGACCTGCCGCGGCGCCGCCGGCTGGAGTTCCTGGCCGACCTGGAACTGGCCGCCGAGGCCGTCGAACGGGTCTGCGCTCGCCGCGACCCCGGGTTCCGCCGGGTCAACCTGGAGATCCTCGGCAACACGGACCCGTACCTGCACGCGCACATCTGGCCGCGCTACGACTGGGAGCCGCCGGACCTCGTCGGCCGCCCGGTGTGGCTGTACCCGGTCGAACGCTGGTCCGACCCGGCCTTCGCGGTCGGCCCGGAACACGACGACCTGCGCGCCGAGCTCACCGCGGAGATAGATCGCCTTCGTTCGTGATCCCGAACGGGACGTGCACGCACGGCACGGTCTGGATCAGGTGCCCGCGCTGGTCGTCGAAGAAGATGTGCGGCCTGAGCACGTCCAGGATCGGCGCCTTCCGCAGCCCGCCGAGGAAGAACGCGTCGTTCACGGTCAGCCCCCACGCCTTGAGGCTGTTGATCGCCCGCTCGTGCGCCGGCGCGGACCGGGCCGTCACCACCGAGACCCGGATCCTGTCCTCGGCGAGCCGCTGGATCCGGTTGACGCCCGCGAGGAAGTTCCGCAGCGGTCCCGGATCGAGCGGGGTGACGACGTTGGTGGCCTCGTGCCGCTGGAACTGGTCGAGGCCGCCGGACTGGTAGATCCGCTCGGCGGCGTCGTCGGCCAGCACGCCGTCGAAGTCGAACGCGATGCGCAGCGCCGGATCGTCGTCGTCCTGGAACGACGACTTCAGCACCTGGCCCGCGGGCATGCCGGCCGACGTGGCCTTGCGGACGTCGTTCTCGTGCGCGGACAAGAACAACGACATGTTCAGCGCCGGCATGTACTCGTGCGGCGCCCGCCCCTCGGTGAAGATCGCGCGCGTGATCGCCAGCTCGTGATGGGCCGCCGACCGCAGGATGCGCAGGCCGGTGTCGGGGGAGTTGCGCGACAGCACGATCACCTCGACCAGCGGTCCCAGCGAGTTGAGCCGCAGCAGCCGCCGGATGAACGGGAACGCGACACCGGGCGCGAACGGCTCGTCGAGGTGTGCCTCCTGGTACGCGCGGTAGGCCTGTTCGCCCTCGGCCTGGAACACGGCGTCGGACGCGGACAGGTCGAACAGCGCGCTCGACGCGACGCCTACGACCAGCAGGTTCTCCAGGCTGGGAGCCATGCGGGGGATCGTAGCCGCCGCGTCGCCGCGGTCCCTAGGAGATCGTCCAGCGCTGGTTGGCCGTGCCGGCGCAGTCCCAGAGCTGGAGCCGGGTGCCGTCGGCCGAGCTGGGGCCGGTGGCGTCGAGACATCTGCCTGAGGCCGTGTTGCGCAGCTGGCCGTTGGACTCGGCGGTCCACTGCTGGTTGCCCGCGCCGGTGCAGTCCCACAGCTGCGTCACCGCGCCGTTGCCGGTGCCGGACGCGTCGAGGCACTTGCCCAGCGCGCGCAGCGTGCTGCCGTTGCGGGACCACTGCTGGGCGTTGGTGCCGTTGCACGTCCAGAGCTGCACCGCCGTGCCGTTGGCGGAGTTCGCGCCCGCCACGTCCACGCACTTGCCGCCGTAGCCGACGATCGTGCCGCCGGTGGGCGGGGTGCCGCCGGACGCGGTCTCCCAGATGGCGTTGAGCAGGCTGGTGCCGTCGTTCGTGTCCTGCGACAGCTCCCAGTTCATGATGCCGCCCGCGTTGGACAACGCCCACGACGTCTTGCGCTTGATCGTGGGGATGCCGTTGTAGCAGTTGCCGTTGTAGCAGTCGCGGTTGGCGTTGGCCGGGTCCTGCGCGACGAGGTCGCGGTAGGCGATGTAGGTCGGCCGGCTGTAGAACGGCACGCCCAGCACGGCCTTGCTCGCCGGCAGGCCGCGGCTCTTCCAGAAGTTGACCGAGGCGATCGACCAGTCGTAGTTCGCGTGCGGGCTGCCGCCGTCGTAGGCCATGATGTTCAGCCAGTCGACCGCGTTGAACACGGACGTCTGCACGCCCTCCGCCGTGCCGCCCTCGCTCACGACCGCGGCGGTGAGCAGCTTGCCCCGCTGGTGCAGCTGGGTGCCGAGCTGCTGCATGAGCGCGGCGTAGTTGGTGCCGGACTGGCCGGGATCCGGGTACTCCCAGTCGATGTCGATGCCGTCGAGGTTGTACTGGTTGACGACGTTGATCAGGCTGTTGACGAACGTGGTGCGCGCGCCGGCGTTGCCCGCCAGCTGTTCGAACGCCGAGTCGTTGCCGTCGTTCCAGCCGCCGACCGCGAGCGAGACCTTGACGCCGTTCTGGTGCCCGAGGCTCACCAGCTGCTGAAGTTTGCCGGTGTCGGGGATGCCCTGGAGCGTGCCGTTGCCGTTCGGCAGCACGAAGGCGTAGTTGATGTGGGTGAGCTTGCCGTACTGGACGGAGCCGACGCTGCCGGACCACGACGGCAGGTAGCCGACGCTCCGGAAGCCCTGGGGATAGGCGGCCTGCGCGGCAGGCGCCAGGACGGTCATCGTCGCCGTGGTGGCCAGCACCAGGCCGGCGACACCGAGGCGGGAGCGGAGTGAACGCATTGCAGGGTTGCCTTCCACTTTCGTCGAGCGCCCACTCGCGACGTTAGTGGTCTAGACCGGTGGTGTGGAAGATCGACAGGCGACCGGAACTGGTTCCGGTCGCCTGACGGGGAATCAGCGCAGGTACGACGCGCCGTTCACGTCGATGATCGTGCCGCTGGCCCACACGGCTTCCGGCTGCGCGAGCCACGCGACCGCCGCGGCGACCTCCTCGGGCTCGGCGACGCGGTTGAACGGGCTCTGCGCGCGGATCGCGTCGCCCTCCGGGCTGTCGAGGAAGTCCGTGACCATGTCGGTCCGCACGAACCCCGGCGCGACACCGGCCACCGCGATGCCTTGCGGGGCAAGGGACTGCGCGAGCGACTGGGTCATCGCGTGCAGGCCGGCCTTCGCCGCGCCGTACGCGGGCGCGTCCGGCTCACCCCGGTAGGCGCCGCGCGAGCCGATGTTGACGATGCGGCCGCCCTCGGTCATGTGCCGGACCGCGTGCCACGCGAGGTCGGCGGGACCGTAGAGGTTGAGCTCGATCGTGCGGCGCCAGGCCTGCTGCCACTCCTCGAAGGTGGTCGTGGCGATCGGGTGGTGGAAGTAGACGCCCGCGTTGTTCACCAGGATGTCGAGGCCGCCGAGCCGGTCCGCGGTCTCGGCGACGATCTGCCCCGCCTGGTCCGCGCCGAGATCACCCTGGACGGTCACATGTCCGGTGCCGGCAAGGCTTTCGGCCACCTTCTCGGCCTCGGCCGCACCGCTGCGGTAGTGGACGGCGACCTGGTGGCCGTTCTTCGCGAGGGCGTGCGCGACGGCGGCGCCGATGCCGCGGGACGCTCCGGTGACCAGGGCGCGCATCAGCCGCTGACCTGCTTGTCGATCATCCACTTCCCGTTCTGCTGCACCAGGGTGTACGTGTTGCGTTCAGTGGTGACCACGGCAGACCCCTGCATGTACTGCAGCGTCGCGGACACGACGTTGTCGCCCTGCTGGGTGACGTTCGACAGCTGCACCGAGGTGTACTGGCTCCAGAACGACTGGTACTTCTGGAAAGTCGGCACCATGGCCGCCTTGAAGGAGTCCGTGAGCGTGGCGTAGCCGGCTTCGAGGTTGTTCGGGACCAGCGCGTAGTAGGCCTGGAGCGCCTGCGCGGCGGTCTGCGGGTTCGCGGGCGGGTTCGGAGGGTTGGCCGGCGGGTTCGTCGTCGTCTGCGCCGGGGGCTCCGTCGTCGTCTGCGTCGTCGTCTGCGTCTGGGTCTGCGATTGCGTCTGGCTGGTGGTGGGCGCGGCGGACGTGCCGGAGGAGGCCGAATTGGTGGGGGACTGGGCGTGCTGGCCCTTGCCCTTGGGCCACAACAGGAACGAGCCGACACCCACGGCCAGCACGAGGAGCACGATCGCGATGGGGACGAGGGGGAACTTGCGCCGCTTCTCCTCCTCCGGCTGCTGAACCGGTGGGGGTGCCACGACCTCCTGCAGCGCTGCGGCAGGGGTCGGTGCCGCCGCGGCCGGTTCCTCGACGGGCTCCGGCTCCGGCTCCGGCTCGGGCTCCGGTGCCGCGGGCGGTGCCGTCAGCTTGACGGCCTCGGCGGCAGCGGCACCCGCCACCAGCGCGGCCGCGGCCGCGCTCGCCTCCTGCTTCGCCTTCTCCTCCGGCTGGGCCTCGGCCGGCAGCTCCACCGTGGCCGGGATGACCGCGGTCGCCTCCGACCCCAGCGGCGACTCGTTCACCACGGCGGCCAGCAGGTGCACGGCCTCCTCCATGGACGGACGGCGCTCGGGTTCGTTGGCCAGCAGGCGGAACAGCACCGGCGCGAGCAGCGGACCGGCGTTGGCGGGCGGCATGATCGACCCGCTGGCCACGCGGTGCAGCATGGCGATGTGGTTGTCGGCGGTGCCGAACGGCGGCCCGCCCTCGACGGCGTTGTAGAGCGTGGCGCCGAGGGAGAAGACGTCGGACGCGAAGCCCGCGTCCTCGCCGCGCGCGACCTCGGGGGAGAAGAACGCGGGCGTGCCCACGGTTCCCGTCGCGGTGGCCGTGCCGTCGTCACCGGTGGCGCGGGAGATGCCGAAGTCGGTGATCTTGACTTCCTGGTCGCCGATCAGGACGTTGCCGGGCTTCACGTCGCGGTGCTGGATGCCGTGCCGGTGGGCGGCGGCCAGCGCGGCGGCGGTGTAGCAGCCGATGCGGGCGACCTCGCGCGGCGGCAGCGTGCCCTGCTCGGTGATCACGGCGGCGAGGCTGCGGGACGGGAGGTACTCCATGATCAGCCAGGGCTGACCGTCCTCCTCCACGACGTCGTAGACGCGGATGGCGTTCGGGTGTTCGAGGCGGGCGGCCAGGCGGGCCTCGCGCATGGCTCTGGCCTTGGCGCGGGCGATCTTGGCGTCGTCGAGGCCGTCGAGGGCGAGCAGCTCCTTAGCCGCGACCACACGGTGAAGTTGCTCGTCATAAGCCTGCCAGACGACTCCCATCGCGCCCTGGCCGACTTTCGCCTTCAACCGGTAGCGGCCCCCGATGAGCCTGCTCTTCTCCTCCACGCCCGCGCTCCCGTTCCCTTTGATCACTCACAAGTGTGACGGTTGCCGCGTTCGTCGTTGACTGTAACCCCATCTGGGGGTACATATGGGGTTATGCCAAAAATCAATGTTTACCTGCCCGATGACCTGGCCGAAACCGTCAAGGAGCTCAACCTTCCGATTTCGGCGATCTGCCAGCGCGCGCTGGAGGTCTCGGTCAAGCGGATCACCTCGGTGCGCGGGCTCACGGTGGACGAGCTGGACGGCGAACGGGGCTCGCAGCTCACCCAGCGCATGCGCACGGTGCTCCGCCTCGCCGCCGAGTCACCCGTGGTCACCACCGCGGAGCTGGCGCGCGCGCTCGTGGACGAGGGCGGCAACCTCGCCCTGGACGTGCTGCGCGCGATCGACATCGACCCGCGGACGTTGCACTTCGAACCGGGGGAGGCGGAGGGGGCCGGGTTCGCGTCCGACGCGGTCAACGCCCTGGAGCTGGCCGTGGTGGAGGCGGTGGCGCTCGGACACAACTACGTGGGCTGTGAGCACCTGCTGCTCGGCATCATCGCCGAACCGGACGGCAAGGGCGGCGAGGTGCTGCGCTCGCTGGGAGCCGATCTCAAGGGCACCCGCCGAGCCGTGCAGACCGCGCTCGCCGGGATCGTGCACATCAAGAAGCAGCAGACCGCACCGGACGCCGCGAAGATCCTGGAGATGATCATGACTCGGCTGGACCGGCTGGAGAAGCAGGTGGGTATCGGGTGACCAGCTCCGCGCCGATGCGGGCCAGGTGGTCTCGCACCGCCTGCGGCGACTCGACCGTGATGAGGCTGCCCCAGCCGGCGACGTTGCGGGCGATGTCGAGCGGGCGCGGGGCGGTCAGCTCGACGCGGGTGTTCTCGCCGAGGTCCTCCAGGACGGTGCAGTGCCGGCCGTGAATGTGCTGGAACACCTTGAGAAACCTCGTCGCCAGCAGCATGGTCGCGACGGTCTCGGCACGGCGTTGCTCGACCTCGGTGACGACCGAGTCCCACGCGCTCGCCAGTTCGAAGTCGGGTGGTCTCGTCGCCGGAGCGCCGGTCAGGGTGGCGCCCAGGATGCGGTCGACGCGGAACGTGCGCTGGCCGTCCTTGGTGCCGGCGAGGAAGTACCAGACGCCGTCCTTGTCGACGAGACCCCACGGGTCGACGATGCGCCCGGCCGGTGCGGAACCGCGTTTCTGGTAGGTCAGGCTGACCTGGACCTGCCGCACGACGGCCTGTTGCAGCAGTGACACCAGCACCGGGCGGTCCTTCGTGTCGTCGCCCCAGCTCGCGGTGTCGACGACGACCGCGGACGCCGCGGCTTCCGCGTCCGCGCGGAACGTCTGCGGCAGGGCTCGCACGAGCTTGCGCAGTGCCGACTTCACCTGGGGTGCGACGGACGCCGCCGGGCCGGCGATCAGGAACAACGCCTGCGCCTCCGCCGCGGTCAGCCCGCTGAGGTCGGTGCGGGCGCCGCCGATCAACGACCAGCCGCCGCCTCGCCCCGGTTGGGGGTAGACGGGGACGCCCGCCGCGGACAGCGCTTCCAGGTCGCGGCGGGCGGTGGCGGTCGACACCTCCAGCTCCCTGGCCAGCTCGGCGGCGGTCACCCTGCCTCTGGCCTGCATCAACAGCAACGTGGCGACGAGACGGTCTGCGCGCATGTCTCCAGATCTCTGGTGAAAGTGCTCATTGGATGAGCACTTTACGGCCGAAGGTGGAACCCGACACCGGAAACTTTTTTGGAGGATGATCAAGATGCTGCGAGGCATGGCCACCGTGGTCTTCTACGCCGACGACGTGGCCGAGGCGCGTGCCTGGTACACCGAGTTCCTCGGGATCGAGGCGTACTTCGAGCGGCGGACGCCGGAGGGCGAGCTGGGGTACGCCGAGTTCCGGATCGGGGACTTCGAGGCCGAGTTCGGGCTGGTGCAGCGGCAGTTCGAGGTGAGGCCGACCGACGGTCCCGGCGGGGCGATCCTGTTCTGGGCGGTGGACGACCTCGACGCGACGCTCGCGCGGCTGGTGGAGCTGGGTGCGAAGGTGTACGACGAACCGCGGCCGAGGGGTGAGGGGTTCATGACGGCGTCCGTGGTGGATCCGTTCGGGAACGTCCTCGGGATCATGACGAACGTGCACTACACGTCGGTCGTCACCTCGGTCTTCGGCGAGAACCGCGACAAACGTCTCGGCTGAGAACCGTCATTCGCCGCTCCAACTGCGGCATCACCCGGGCGTCTACTTGTCGGGACGTCGCAGTTGGCAGGAGGCCCGTTGATGGTTGTCGGCGGGCGAGGGCCCATCCGCGTGCTGATCGTCGACGACGACGCGCGCGTGCGCAGCGCCATGCGGACGTTTCTGCTGGCACATCAGGAGTTCGAGGTCGTCGGCGAGGCCGGGTGCCCGGCCTCTGCCGTGCGGATGGCCGAGGAGACCACGCCGAGCGTCGCGATCGTCGACGTGTTGATGCCCGCCGAGCGGGACGGCGTGTCGTTGCTCAAGGTCCTCACCGGGCGGTACGGAATCCCTGTGGTGGCAATGAGTTTGAACAACGCCTGTGCCGACGGCGCGATCGCGGCGGGCGCGTTCACGTTCCTCGCCAAGGACGGCTGCTCGGAGCTCCTGGTCAGTGCGTTGCTGGCCGCGTGTCGGCAGGACGGATGACGTAGGCGCGGCCGGACTTCGGTCCCGGTCGGGGGTTCCGCAACTACGCGAGCGGGTTCGGTCGGCCGACCGATCCGGAAGGGGTGTGGTGGGGAGCACAGTTCTCACCACCACACCCCGACCTCCACCCCGAGGTCACCGTCCGCGGAGGCGAGCGACATGACCATCGTGAGGGGCACCGTCAGAGACACCGTCAGAGGCACCGTCAGAGGCACCATCAGGAGCACCGAGACGCTCGACAGCCGGATGCTCGCGGAGCTCTACCGCATGCACGGCGCGTCGGTGCACAAGTACCTGCGCTCGCTCACCAACGGCGACGCGCATCTGGCCGAGGACATCCTGCAGGAGACGTTCCTGCGCGCCTGGCGCACGCCGCGCCTCGCGCACCGTCCGGAGTCGGCGAGGCCGTGGCTCGCGACGGTGGCCCGCAACCTCGTGGTCGACCGCGTCCGGCAGCGCAACCGCCGGCCGCGGGAAGCCGGTGAGGCCGCACTGGCCCACCTGCCGACGGCCAGGTGCGAGATCTCGCGGGTCGTCGACTCGATCACCCTCGCCGGCGCGATGGCACGGCTGAGTCCGGGCCGGCGCGAGGTCGTGGTGCAGATGTACCTCCACGGGCGCAGCTCCGAGGAGATCTCGGCCGTGCTCGGCATTCCGGTCGGCACCGTGAAGTCCCGCGCTCACTCCGCCCTGCGCTCGTTGCGGGTGCAGCTGAAGAGCCCGGACCTGTGCCTGGCCGCGTGACACGTGTCTGCTCGACCTGCGCCTGCTTGAAACGGGGCCTGCTTGACCTGCGCTGCTTGACCTGCGCCTGCTTGAAATGGGCTGCTGAAATGCGCCTGCCTGGTTTGCTTCGGCCGCCTATCCTGCCCAGATGACGCGCCTCGGCATCACCGGACATCGCGGTCTTTCCGCCGAGCTGGAGGCGGAGGTCGACCGGATGATCCGCGCCGCCGTCGAACGCGGCGGTGACCTCGTCGGGGTGTCGTGCCTGGCGGACGGGGCGGACGCGGTGTTCGCGCAGGCCGTGCTGGACGTCGGTGGCTCGCTGGTGGCCGTGCTGCCCGCGGTGGAGTACCGGCAGTCGTTGCCGGAGGACTACCGGCCCGTCTACGACCGGTTGCTGGCGCGGGCGGGCAAGGTCGTGCAGCTGCCGTTCGTGACGCCTCATCCGAGCGCCTACCTGGAGGCGGGCATGCGGCTGGTCGAGGAGTCCGACTCGCTGCTGGCGGTGTGGGACGGTCTGCCCGGTCGTGGCCCCGGTGGGACGGCCGACGTGGTGGCCTACGCGCGGTCGCGGGGGGTGCCCGTCACCGTTCTGTGGCCCGAGGGCGCCGTCCGCTGAGCAGCACCCGCAGCAGTGTGCGCGGGCGGAAGAGCGTGTTCGGGTGGTCGACCAGGTGTGAGACGCGGAGCAACGCCCGGTGGACCTGGGGGTTGCCGGGGACCGCTTCGAGCAGGCGGCGGGCGTACCACTGCCGGAACCGGGTGCGGCGCGGCAGCTTCTTCTGGCTCCAGCCCAGGTCGGCGGTGGTCGCGGAGGTCCACGGGAGCTGCGCGGTCCTGGCGACCGCGCGCTGGAACACGAGGGGCTCCTTGGCGAGGTCGTGGTCCTTGAGGAGATCGCGCAGGTCGGCGCAGTTGAGGGCGGCGAGGGTCATGCCGTGGCCGTACAGGGGGTTGAGCGAGACGACCGCGTCGCCGAGCGCCAGCAGGCCACGCGGCCAGTTCGGGACCCGGTGGAAGCGGTTCCAGCGGCTGCGCAGGTTGTCGGCCCGGTGGATCTCCGACGCCGGGGTCGCGGTCTTGACGATCTCGGCGATGTCCTGGCACTCGAGGGTGCCCGCGTGGGCGAGGAACCCGTCCTCGTCGGTCGGTGGTACGTCGCCGCCCGCGCCGAAGAGCGTCACGAACCAGAGGTCGTCGTCCACTGAGGACACCGCGCCGCCGCGTTTCGCGGTGGGTGCGTGGGTGGTCTCGCGGGCGGTCTTCCAGTCGAGCTTCAGGTCGCGGTTCACGTGGTAGAGGCGTGAGGTGCAGGAGAGGTGGCTGTTCACGATCATCGGGGCCGGGCAGTGCACGCCGAACTCGGCGAGCCACGACACGAGCTTGGTGGTGCGGCCGGACGCGTCGACGACGAGGTCGGCGTAGTCGGTGAAGGGCCGGCCGGCGCGGCGGCCGTGGACACCGGTGACCGTGCCGCGGTCGTGCAGCAGGCCGTCGATCGTCACGCCGTCCACGAGGGACACGTTCGGCAGCTTGAGCACCCGTCGCCGGATGGTCCGCTCGATCGTCACGCGCGTCACCGAGGGCACGGTCAGGCCGGCGGGCTCGCGCGGTGCCCAGCCGGTGGGGAGGCGGGTCAGGACGTCGCTGCCGAGGTCGGTCAGGACCGCGCCGGCCGCCGCGAGCTCCGCGCCGAGCCGGGGGAAGAGCGCTTCGAGCACCTCGGCACCGCGTGCGAGCAGCGTGTGCGGGTGGTGGGCCTGCGGGATGCCGGGGCGGTGTTCCGTCTCGGCGGCGACCTGGTCGCGCTCGACGAGCACGACGTCGCCGTACGACTCGGACAACACCCTGGCCGTCAGCAGTCCCGCGAAGCCGGCGCCGATGACCAGGGCGCGGTCGGAGTACATGGCGGACATGCTGGCAGAGCCGGGCTTCCGAGTTGATCCCCCGACAGTATCGTTTTGCTACTGACTCGTCTCAGCAGAGTTTCGTTCAGCAGGGTTCCGGGATCAGACCTGAGGTGGTGCCGCGAAGGCGTGCGGCTCACCTGGCGCGTACTCGCAGCTGACGAGCACGGCTCGTACCGTGCTGCACGGGCGCATAGCGGTGCTCCACAGCGCGTGGTTCATGGCGCTGTCCGGCGTCGTGCCGGGCGTCGCGGACCAGGTGGCGTTGAGCCGGCCGGTCAGGGGCCGGTGACCAGGCCCTCGCGCACCGCCCACAGCGCGGCCTGGGTGCGGGACGCCAGCCCGAGCTTGTTCAGCACGTTCGACACGTGGGTGCGCGCGGTGCGTTCGGAGATCACGAGGGAGTCGGCGATGTCCCGGTTGGACTTCCCGTGCGCCACCAGGACCAGGATCTCGCGCTCGCGAGGGGTGAGCGCGGTCGCGGTTCGCTGCGGTGCGACCAGCGAGCGGGTCAGCGTCCTGGCGACGGCGGGGTCGAGGTGCACCTGGCCGCGCGTCGCGGCGCGCACGGCGGCGCCGACCTGGTCCGCTTCGGCGTCCTTCAGCAGGTAGCCCGAGGCGCCGGCCTCCAGGGCGACGTGGACGCGTTCGGCCTCGGAGAACGAGGTCAGCGCCACCACCTCGACCTGCGGGTAGAGCTGCTTGATCGCCTTCGTGGCGCCGATGCCGTCCAGGCGGGGCATCAGGAGGTCCATCAGCACGACGTCGGGCAGGTCGCCGGCGGCCGCGCGGACGGCGAGCTCGTCGAGGGCCGCCTGGCCGTCGCCCGCCTCGCCCACGACCTCGATGTCGTCCAGCACGTCGAAGAACGCCCGCATGCCGCGTCGCACCACCGCGTGGTCGTCGACGAGGAACACCCGGATCGTGCTCATCGGTGATCTCCTGCCTGCGCAGTTCTGGTTTCCGGTGGCAGCACCGCCCGGACCGTGGTGGATCCCGCCGGGCTGCTGGCGATGACGAGGCCGCCGCCGATCCGCTTCATCCGTTCCCGCATGCTCACCAGGCCCATGCCGCCGGAGGAGACCGCGGCGGGGTCGAACCCGGTGCCGTCGTCGGCCACTTCGACGGTGAGGCCGTCCTCTTCCACGAGCGTGATGTCGATGCGGCTGGGGCCGGCGTGCTTGATGGCGTTGTGCACGGCTTCCTGCACGACGCGGAAGAGCTCCTCCTCGGCGCGGTCGTCGAGGGACAGCCGGTAGCCGGGGGCCTCGACGGCGATGATCACACCTTCACGGGAGGCGATGGCGGCCGACTGCTTGCGGATCGCCTCGGCCAGGCCGTCCTCGCGCAACGCGTCGGGGCGGAGCTGGAACAGCGAGGCCCGCATCTCGGCGAGCGCGTCCTGGGTGAGGCCGCGCAGTTCGGTGATGCCGCGCGCGACCGGGCCGTCGGGGTCGCCGCCCTGCTTCTGCAGCGCCAGTTCCACGGCTCGGGTGTGCAGGGTCATCGAGAACAACGCCTGCGAGACCGAGTCGTGCAGCTCGCGGGCCAGGCGGTGACGTTCCTCCAGCGCCGCCACCTGGGAGGCCTCGTCGAGCATCTCCATGACCTCTTCGACGCCGAGCTGCTCCTCGCCGGCGACGGAGGTGAGCATCATCCGCGCCGACGCGGCGCCGACCGCACCGGCCAGCACCGTCTCCACGTGGTGCACGAGGTCCGCGTCAGCGTCCTTTTCGGACTGGAGGTCGACGCCATCGAGCGCCTTCGCCGCTGCCCGCTGTCCCATCGAGCGGACCAGGACCTCGTGCAGTGCCCGCACGGACACCCTGTTGCGCCACAACCGGGGCCTGGACGGGTCGTGCAGGGCGTCGACGAAGAGCACGGCCTGGGCCTGTTCGCGGGCCTGCGGACGGCCCAGGAGCGACACGACGGTGTAGCAGCCGACGTTGACGAGCATGCTCCAGAACATGCCGTGGCTGATGTTGTCCATGCCGGTGATGCCGAGCAGGTGTTCCGGGCGCAGCGCCTCGACACCGAACGGGCCGTGGTCGAGGAACCCGCGCGGCACCCAGCCGGTGGCGGCGAAGTTGGGCAGCAGCAACGTGTACGTCCACACGGCGAACCCGCCGGCGAGGCCGGTCATGACGCCGTCGCGGGTGCCGCCCTTCCAGAACAGGCCGCCGATGACCGCGGGCGCGAACTGCGCGACGGCCGCGAACGAGATCAGGCCCATCGACACCAGGGCCGCGCTCTCCCCGGCGAGGCGGAAGTAGCCGTAGCCGAGCAGCATGATCGCCACGATCGACAGGCGGCGCGTCAGCAGGATCAGCCTCGCGAGCCTGCCCGAGTAGCCGCGGCGCAGCAGCATCGGCACCACGATCGAGTTCGACACCATCGTGGACAGCGCGACGGTCTCCACGATGATCATGCCGGTCGCCGCGCTCAGGCCGCCGACGAACACCAGCAGCGCCACCGCGTCCAGGCCCGCGGCCATCGGCACGGTCAGCACGAACGTGTCGGCCTCGGTGCCGGAACCGAACCGCAGCAGGCCGGCCGCGGCGATCGGCAGCACGAACACGCTGATCAGCAGCATGTACAGCGGCGTCATCCACATGGCCTGCCGGACGTGCCGCTCGTCGACGTTCTCCACCACGCCGACCTGCCACTGCCGGGGCAGCAGCACGATCGCGAAGAGCGACAACACGTTGAGCCACACCCAGGTGCCGGTGGAGTCGCCGAGGGTGAACAACGAGGTGTGCCCGGCTCGTGCGGCCTGGCTGAACAGGTCGCCGAATCCGCTGTAGAGGCCCCAGGTCACGGTGATGCCCGCCGCGACGAACGCGACCAGCTTCACGACCGACTCGAACGCGATGGCGGTGACCATGCCCTCGTGGCGTTCGGTGGCGTCGAGATGCCTGGTGCCGAAGAGGATCGTGAAGCCCGCGAGCAGCAACGCCACGTAGAGCGCGGTGTCCTCGAACAGCGGCACCTGGTCCAGTGCGGACGACGGCGTGATCCGCGGGGCGCGGCGGATGATCTCGAACGTCGTGGAGACCGCCTTGAGCTGCAGGGCGATGTACGGCACGACACCGACGACGGCGATCGCCGCGATCAGGCCGCCCAGCCGCACGCTCTTGCCGTAGCGGGCGGACACGAAGTCGGCGAGGCTCGTGATGCGGTGCCGGTGGCTGATGTGGATGATCCGCCGCAGCACCAGCCACCCGAGCGCGAGCATGATCGTCGGCCCGAGGTAGATCGACAGGTAGCCGACACCGCTCGACGCCGCGCGGCCGACGCTGCCGTAGTACGTCCACGACGTCGCGTAGACGGCCAGGGAAAGGGCGTAGATGGTGCCGCGGCCGATGATGCTGCGGCCCTCGTCGGCGCGGCGGTCACCGTAGAAGGCGATCGCGAACAGCACGCCGAGGTAGGCGACGGACACACCGATGATCAGCCACGTCCCGAGCACGCCGGATCATCCCGATCGGCGGACGAGGAAGGCGACCAGCGCGATGACCGCGAGCCAGGCGCCGAAGAGGTAGGCGGCGACCGCCGGCACGCCCACGACGGTGCCCCCGCCGTTCGCAATGGTGAGCAGTGGCGGTAGGAAGAGGACGAACCCGGTTGCCGCCGCGAGGATGGTCAGCCCGGTGAATCGTCCGTCATCCCTGGCGCGTCGTCGCACCCGTCACCGTCCTCGATTACTTCCCGGTCGATTCGGGAGCGTAGTACGAATGGCGACAATTCAGTGAAGCGGACGTGACAGAATTTCATGCTATTCGCTCGATGCGACTGTTTGGGGGAACCGTTCGTGAGGATGGTCGAACTGCCCGACGGGGCCGTGGTCACGGGCCGTGGCCTGCGGAACGGCAAGATCGTGGAGCCGCACCCGCAGTACGGGATTTATCTGCAGCCGCGACCTGTCGACGTGCCGTGGCCGCACGACTGGATCGACTGGCCGGACTTCCGTCTTCCGCGTGATCACGACGCCGCGATCAGGCTGATTCGTGCTCTGCACGCCCGCGCGCTGGCCGGGGAACGCGTCGAGGTGGCGTGCAGCGGCGGTGTCGGGCGGACCGGGACGGTCATTTCGTGCCTGGCCGTGCTGGCCGGTGTCGCACCCGAGGAAGCCGTGGCGTGGACGCGCGCGAACTACCATCCGCGCGCGGTCGAAACGCCGTGGCAAAAGCGCTGGGTGAGGAGTTTTCCCGTCCAGTAGGAATTGAATTCGTCAGGAATCGAGTTCGATCGCCGTGCGCTTGTGCACGAGCTCGATCACTCCCGGCGGCACCGCGTCCCCCGCCTCCAGCAGGCGGGGGAGCAGCTCGGACTCGGTGAGCATCGCCCGGAAGAACAGCTCGACCGTGACGTCGTGGTCCGGCCGGTGCACCACGGTGATCTCGTCGCCGGGCGCGATCAGGCCCGCCTCCAGCACGCGGAAGTACGCGCCGGGCCTCCTGGCCTGCGTGAACCGCTTCACCCAGCCGCTCAGACCGAGGAAGCCTGCGAACGTCCGGCACGGGATGCGCGGGGCGGTGACCTCCAGCAGCGCGGTGCCGACGCGCCACCGTTCGCCGATGAGGGCGTTGGTCTGGTCGATGCCCTGCGTGGTCAGGTTCTCGCCGAACTGGCCGTTGTGCAGGTCGAGGCCCAGCTCGTCCTGCCAGTGGTCGAGGTCCTCGCGGGCGTAGCCGTAGACGGCCTGGTGATCGCCGCCGTGGGCCCTCAGGTCGCCGATCGCGTCGCCCTGAACACCGCTGCCCCCGGTGCCCTTCGGTCCTGGTGGGCTCACCCGCAGCGGCCCGTCGACGGGGCGCTTGTCGATGCCGGTGACGCCCATCTGGGAGTAGTCCACCGGAACCGTCTTCTGGGCGATGTTCAGCGAGAGCACAACGGGCATGAGCCCGAGCCTATTGGCCCACTGCCTTGGCAGCGATCGAATTGACGTAGTCCTGGTAGACGCCGACCTTGTGGGTGATGAGGTCCATGCAGTCCTGCAGCTGCGCCATCTGCTGGCGGACGCGTTCCTGGTGCTCCTTGAGGATCTCCAGGCGCTGCAGCTCGTTGCCGTCGCCCTGGCGGACCAGATCGGTGTAGCGGCGGATCTCCGGCACCGGCATCCCGGACATCCGCAGCATGATGCACATGCGCAGCCAGTCGACGTCCTGCTGCGTGTACACCCGGCGCCCGCCGGGTCCTCTGTGGACCTGGTTGGCGAGGATGCCTTCCTTCTCGTAGAAGCGAAGCGCGTGCACGCTCAGCCCGGTGCGTTCGGCCACCTGCCCGATGCTCAAGCTCATGGATCCGAGCATAGGTTCTTGACCTAGAGGCGACTCCAGCTTCTAGCTTTCCGCGCATGACGATGCGTTATCGCGTACTTGGGGGAACCGGCATCGAGGTCAGTCACCACTGCCTCGGCGCCATGATGTTCGGCTCGGTCGGCAACACCGACCACGACGAGGGCGTGCGGATCATCCACCGCGCCCTCGACGCGGGGGTCAACTTCGTCGACACCGCCGACATGTACTCGGCGGGGGAGTCGGAGGAGATCGTCGGCAAGGCGCTGGCGGGCCGCCGCGACGACGTGGTGCTGGCGACGAAGGTGCACTTCCCGCTGGGCGAGGGCCGCAACCGCAGCGGCAACTCGCGCCGTTACATCGTGCGCGCGGTGGAGGACAGCCTGCGGCGGCTCGGCACCGACTGGATCGACCTGTACCAGGTGCACCGGCCGGACTACACGACCGACGTCGAGGAGACGCTGTCGGTGCTGACGGACCTGGTGCGGGCAGGCAAGATCCGGGCGTTCGGGTGCTCGACCTTCCCCGCGGCGGAGATCGTCGAGGCCTACCACGTGTCGATGAACCGGGGTCTGCTGCGCTTCCGCACCGAGCAGCCGCCGTACTCGCTGCTGGCGCGCGGGATCGAGCGTTCGGTGCTGCCGACCTGCCAGCGCCTGGGGATGGGAGTGCTGGTGTGGAGCCCGCTGGCGAGCGGGTTCCTGTCCGGCAGGCACCGGCGGGGCGCGAACGCCGAGGCGTTCCGGGCGACGCTGACCCCGGACCGGTTCGACGAGACGCTGCCGCGCAACACCGCGAAGTTCGACGCCGTGGAGCAGTTCGCGAAGCTGGCGGACGAGATGGGCGTGTCGCTGCCGGCGCTCGCGATCGCGTTCGTGACCACCCATCCGGCGGTGACGTCGGCGATCACCGGTCCGCGCACGATGGACCAGCTGGAGTCGTTGCTGGAAGGCGCCTCGCTGGTGCTGACCGACGACGTGCTGGACCGGATCGACGAGATCGTGGCGCCCGGTGAGGACACCTACGACGTGCAGGGCGGCTGGAAACCCGCCTCCCTGCTGGACGTTCACCGCCGTCGTCGCCCACTCGACCAGCGCTGACCGACGGCCGGGCGCCTGACGACCCCGTCAGGCGCCCAGCAGCACCCCAGCAACCACCGCGACGACCTGAGCGCACCCACCAGCCATCCGCGGAGCGGCCGCCCAGGCCCTCACCAGCCCGCCCGCCTTCAGCAAACCCGTGACCTCGTAGCCACTACCCGCGAGCGCCACTACCGGCGAGTAGCCGCTACCCGCGAGCGGCCACCATCCGCGAGTGTCCGCGCGAGCGCATGCCGTGTGGTGCGTCCGGCATACGTTCGCCACCATCTGCGGACGCCCACCAGCGCGCGTGTGCTGTACCCGCCACGCGCCAGCCACCACCCGCGAGTAGCCACCATCCGCACTTAGCCACCATCCGCGAGC
>NZ_JBSGBE010000005.1:158794-165154 GCF_053601075.1 Lentzea sp. NPDC004789
GAGCAGCCGCTGTCCGCGAGCAGCCGCTGTCCGCGAGCAGCCGCTGTCCGCGAGCAGCCGCTGTCCGCGAGCAGCCGCTGTCCGCGAGCAGCCGCTGTCCGCGAGCAGCCGCTGCCCGCGAGCGACCACCACCGCGAGCGGCCACCGGGCCCGAGGACGGTGCGGCCGCAACCCCCACACCACCCCCGGCTCGCCACTACCAGGCCTGGGTCGTCAAACCCGTCCCGAGGTAGACCTGGTCGAACCCGTTGCCGTCGTTGTCGTCGGTGTAGACGACGGTGATCTGCCCCCACGGGTCGACAGCGACCGCGGGCTCGTCCTGCCTGCCCGCCGCGTTCGAGACCGTGAGCTGCCGCGCGGGCCGCCCGGTCGTCGTGCCATCGGGGTTGTAGACCACCGTGTACACGTCCTGCGCCTCCGCCGTGGTCACCGCGACCCCGAGCTGGTCGTCGATGCCGATCTGCGGGTCGCTGCCGGTGGTGCTCGCCGTGGCACCACGGGTGGTACCGGCGGCGGTGAAGGACTGCGTCTTCACGCCGGACTGCTCCCAGGCGACCGCGAAATCGCCGTTGAAGCCGGCGGCCACGTCGGGGTGTTTGCCCTGCCCCGTCGTGGTTTGCGCCAGCTTCACGGCGCCGGACGGGGTGAGGATCTTGCGGGCGATGTTCGCGTCCGCCTCCCACACCACGATGGCATTGCCCGCCGCGCCCATCGCGACCTGGGGTTTGGCGTGGGTACCGCCCGCGTTGTTCACCTGGGTCTCGTAGGTCTTGGAGGAGATGGACGCGAACCCGCTCACGCGCACGGTGGGCGGATCGGTGCCCTGCTTGTCCTCCCACGTCACCGCGAAGGCGCCGGTGTCCGGGTCGGCCGCGACGCTCGGGAAGTACTGCTGGCCGTCGGCGCTCGCGTTGGCCGTGCCGGAACCGGAGACGGTGCCGGAGGGGCTGACCGAGCGGACCGCGATGTTGTAGAAGCCGTTGCCGTCCGGGTCTTCCGACCACACGACGACCGCGGTGCCGTCCTCGTGCAGTGCGACGTCGGGCTGCCAGTGGCGCCAGTTGCCGGTGCCGCCGGTGCTCAGCTTCTTCTCGTAGAGGGACGTGCCGTCCTTGTAGAGGCGGATCCAGACGTCGGAGTGGACCGGGTCCGACGGCGTGGTGGTGTCGCGATCGTCCTCCCACACGACGGCCGTGTAGCCGGTGCGGGTGGCGGACACCGCCGCGTTGTCCTGGTCGCCGGTCGAGTCGCTGTTGACCGTGGACCACGTCGTCGGCGCGGGTGCCAGCAGGAGGGTGGCGATCAGCAATGTCTTCACGGCGCCTGCAATCCGGGGTTGTTCGCTTCGACGACGTAGCTGCCGACGGTCTTCACCGGGTAGTCGCGGACGGTGACCTTGTCCACGGCGCGGAAGTCGACGTGCATCTCGGTGGTCGTCGTGCGGGTCTTCACGTAGCCGCGCAGGTTCTTGAAGTACTTCACGTGCGGGTTCAGCGCCGGGTTGAGGCCGTTCTCGGCCGCGTTGCCGTCACCGCCGGACGTGATCGACGTGGTGACGAGCTCAGTGCCGATGACGCGGTTCTGCGAGCCGTAGTCCTGCATCAGGTTGGCGGCCCAGCTGCGGTGCACGTCGCCGGTCAGCACGACCGTGCCCTTGTTGCCGCTCGCGTCCCACGCGTTCTGGATGCGGGTGCGGTTGGCGGTGTAGCCGTCCCACGCGTCCATGCTCTTGGCGCCGTCCGCGTCGGCGAGCCGTTGCGCGAAGAACACCTGCTGGCCCAGGAAGTCCCACGTGCCGAGCTGCTGGCGCAGGCCGTCGATCAGCCAGGTCTCCTGCGCGGTGCCGGTGATCGTGCGCGCGGGGTCGTCGGCGGCCGGGCAGACCTTCGTGCCGTCGCCGCACGCCTGGTCGTCGCGGTACTGGCGGGTGTCGAGCATGTGGAACGTGGCGAGGCTGCCCCAGCGGACCCTGCGGTGCAGCAGCATGTTCTCGGCCGCGGGCGCCTGGGCGTTCCTGAGCGGCATGTGCTCGTAGTACGCCCGGTAGGCGGCGGCACGCCGGGCCCTGAAGTCACCGGCCGGGCTGTTGTCGTTGCGGACGAGGCCGGCGTAGTTGTTCTCCACCTCGTGGTCGTCCCAGACCACGAGCCAGGGCGCGGTGGCGTGCGCGGCCTGCAGGTCGGGGTCGGTCTTGTACTGGGCGTGGCGGACCCGGTAGTCGGCCAGCGTGCTGATCTCCGCGCTCGGCGTGAACCTGCGGACGCGGGTGGTGCTGGCGGCGCCTTCGTAGATGTAGTCGCCGAGGTGCAGGATCAGGTCGGGGTGTTCCTCGGCCATCCGGCGGTAGACGGTGAAGTAGCCCTCCTCGTAGTGCGCGCACGAGGCGAAGAGCATGCTCAGTTCGGGCGACGTGCCGACGGCCGGCGCGGTGAGGGTGCGGCCGGCGGGGGAGATGTGGCCGCCGGTGCGGAAGCGGTACCAGTACTCGCGGCCGGGTTCGAGTCCGGTGAGGGTGACGTGCACGGAGTGAGCGCTCGCCGCCTGGGTGGTGACCGTGCCGGTGCGGGCGAGGCTCGTGAAGTGTTCGTCGGTGGCGACCTGCCAGTCGACGGTGGCGCCGGTGCTCGGCATGCCGCCGAGGCCGTCCGCGTTGAGGGGGTTGGGGGCGAGGCGGGTCCAGATCACGAACCCGTCCGCCGCTGGTTCGCCGGACGCCACCCCGAGGGTGAAGGGGTAGCCGATGGCGTTGGCCAGACTGGGGACGAGGACTCCGGCGCTCGCTCCCGCGAGGCCGCCCACGATGAAGGTGCGTCTCCGTAACGTGGTCATGACCCGCAGGCTTACCGAACGCGGGTAAAGGCCGGCCTAACGGTGTGCGGCTTCAAAGTGGTTTCCCACCAGGAGAACGCGGCGTGGTCGTCGGTGTGGATGTCGAGCGCGTCCGCGAGCAGCTCGGCGGCGCACAGCGGGATCCCGGTGTCCCGCACGGCGCGGTGCAGCAGCGCCACGTGGTCGCGGGACCAGGACTCGAGGCGCAGCCCGGGTAATCGTTCGGCCTCACAACAGGGTTGGGCGCACACGACGATGTCGAACCACTCGTCCTCGCGGTCGTTGAAGGCGACCGTGACGCCGAACCGGTCCGGGTGCAGCCCGGTGACCGTGCTGTGGCGGGTCTCGTAGTGCAGCGGATACGGCAGGGCGGCCAGCCTGCGCGCGGCGTGCAGGTCAGGACCTCGTAGCGGCACCTGGTCGTGGTGCTTTCCGTGGTCGAGCACGACGACGTCCCACGTGCTGCGAGTCAGCCGGAGCGCGGTCGCGAGGCCGGCGACCCCGGCTCCGACGACGAGTGCAGTGGCCATGGCCTGCCCCTTCCCCTAGGATCGAGGCTAGCGAACGTTCAGAAATTTCTGAAGACAGGGGCGGTGTGACGGGCGAGACAGATCGCAGGGATGCGGCCGAGCGCCTTGCACTCACGCTGGTCGGTGCCGGGATGCAGCGGATGGGGGCGCGTGCGCTGGCCGCGTTCCTGTTCTCCGACAAGGAGTCGCTGACCGCGGGCGACCTCGCCGCCGAGCTGGGCGTGAGCGCCGGCTCGGTGTCGGGTGCGATCAAGATGCTGACGCAGATGGGTGTGATCGAGCGGAGCTTCGTGGCGGGCAGCCGGCGCGAGCACTTCCGGATGCGCGAGAACGTCTGGACCACGCTGTACTCGCGGCAGCACTCGGTCGTCGACGACGTGCTCAACGCTGTGCAGAAGGGCGTCGAGGTGGTGGGACCGGGGATCGCGCACGACCGGCTGACCTACATGCGCGACTTCTACGCCTTCCTGCTCAACGAGGTTCCGGCGCTGGTGGAGCGGTTCGAGCGGCAGCGCTCTTCCTGACCGCGCCGAACTTGATCCCGTCCACGACCAGGTCGAGCATCCGCTTGGCCTGTTCCGGGTCGCCGTTCTGGCCGACGGCGATGAGCATGGCCATGACGTCCATCGGCTCGGCCGTCGCGCCCAGCGGGGTCAGCAGCAGCTGCAGGGCCTCGGTCATCTTGGCGCGGCTGTGCTCGAACGGGTTCACGCCCAGCGCGATGACGGTCTGAAGCGCGTCCTTGAGGTCGCGTTTCGTGGCCAGATAAGCGATGAAGCGGTCCATCCACTCCCGCAGCGCCGCTTCGGGCTCGTGCGTCTCGAGCAGCTCGGGGGCCGCGTCGCAGAGCTTCTCCAGCTCCGTGCGGTAGACGGCCTCGATCAGGGCCTCGCGAGTGGGGAAGTGCCGGTACAGCGTGCCGATCCCGACACCCGCCTTCTTGGCGATGGCGCCGAGCGTCACGTCCTTCTGGTGGGTGAAGGCGTCCAGCGCCACCTCGAGCAGCAACCCGCGGTTGCGGACAGCGTCAGCACGCACTTCGTTCACTCCTGTGGGTCACTTGCTAAACGGAGGACCCTCCGGTTAAGCTGAACACCGAACCGGAGGAACCTCCGTTTCAGTGTACGACAAGGTTGGGGAAATCAGATGAGTGAGCGCATCACCACCCCGTTCGGCTTCGAGACGACCGCTCTCGAGGTCGTCGAGGGTGTCGACCTCGCTGGCCGTCGCGCCGTGGTCACCGGCGGGGCGTCGGGCATCGGCGTCGAGACCGTCCGGGCCCTGGCCGCCGCGGGTGCCGAGGTCACCATCGCCGCCCGCGACGTCGAGGCGGCCCACCGCGTGGCCGCGTCCCTCGCGGAGGCCACCGGCAACAAGGGCATCTTCGTCGCTCCGCTGGAGCTGGCCTCGCAGGACTCGGTGAAGGAGTTCGCCCGCTCCTGGTCCGGCCCGCTGCACTTACTGATCAACAACGCGGGCGTCATGGCCACACCTCTCACCCGCACCCAGGAGGGCTGGGAACTCCAGTTCGCCACGAACCACTTCGGCCACTTCACCCTCACTCTGGGCCTGTTCGACGCCCTGCGCGCCGAGGGTGCCCGCGTGGTGAACGTCAGCTCGGCAGGCCACCTCGCCAGCCCGGTGGTGTTCGACGACATCCACTTCGAGCGCCGCGAGTACGACCGCTGGCAGGCCTACGGCCAGTCCAAGACCGCGAACATCCTGTTCGGTGTGGAAGCTGGCAAGCGCTGGGCCGGCGAGGGCATCACGATGAACGCCCTGATGCCCGGCGGCATCCTCACGGCCCTGCAGCGCCACATCACCCCGGAAGAGCTGGAGGAGCGCCTCCGACTCCGCGGCGGAGACAAGCCCTTGCGGCTCAAGACCCCGGAACAGGGCGCCGCGACCACCCTGGTGCTGGCTGTCTCCCCACTGGTCGAGGGCCGCTCGGGCCTCTACTTCGAGGACTGCAACGAGGCGCTGCCGAACGTCGGCGACATGCGAGGCGGCGTAGCCCCCTACGCCCTGGACCCGGAAGCCGCAGCCAACCTGTGGAAGCTCTCCGAGGAAACCCTGAAGCTGCCCGCCTGACCGCCCAGGCCGTCAACGCAACGACGACGAAACCGCAACGGATGCGCGCACTAGCTGAAGGCGCGACATGCCCAGGCGACCGTCGCCCGGTGACGATCGTGCAGTCGCCAACGGTTCCGCCAAGAACTGCGGCCAGCTGACCACAGCAGCCGACACGACGATGGCGTCATGGCAGTGCCAGACGGCTCGGTGGCGACCGAGCGGCTGCTGGAGACAGCGGTCTGATCGCCCAGCTGCAGAAGGTCCCTCGACCAACCTCCGGCAGCCCAGCCGTGGCGGCCCGAGCCGATCCGGTGACGACTAACGCGGCTGCCGAAAGGCGCCCGTGGGGATGTCGGCGGCCCAGCCGTCGCAGCCTGAACCACTTCGGCCCGCCCGGCGACCACCGCCCAACTGCCGGCGGCCCACCGCTCGATCCCGCAGTGGCCGTCGAGCTGTCCAGTGCGCCGGGCCGAACGCCGAACGCGCGGCCTTGCCAGGAGGATTGGTCGTTCAGGTGCCCGCCCAGCTGTCTGGCGCTTCGGTGCGAGACGTCGAACGTGGGGTCATTGGCAAGCGGCTCGGTCGTTGCTGAGGTCGTCGTCGTGGTCCAGCTGTCTGGCGCTGCCAGGTGAAACGTCGATCATGAGGCGGTTGGCAGGGGCTCGGTGGTTCAGGTGGTCGCCTCGCCGTCGCCCAGCTTTCCGGCACTTCGGTGCGAGACCTCGAACGTCGGGCCATTGGCGAGTGGCTCAGGTGGTCGCAGTCGCCCAGGTGTCTGGCGACTCGCGGCCCGAACCCCGGGCGTGCCGCCCTTGGCGAGCGGCTCGGTGATTCAGATGGTCGTGGTCTTCCAGCTTTCCAACGCCTCGCGGCTGGACCCCGGATGTGTGGCCGTTGGCGAGTGGCTGGGTGATTCAGGCGGTCGTCC
>NZ_JBSGBE010000005.1:165249-491331 GCF_053601075.1 Lentzea sp. NPDC004789
CGTCCTGGTAGTCGTCTGGCTTTCCAACGCCTCGCGGCTGGACCCCGGATGTGTGGCCGTTGGCGAGTGGCTGGGTGATTCAGGCGGTCGTCCTGGTAGTCGTCTGGCTTTCCAACGCCTCGCGGCTGGACCCCGGATGTGTGGCCGTTGGCGAGTGGCTGGGTGATTCAGGCGGTCGTCCTGGCAGTGTCCGGCTGACCAACGCCTCGCGGTCGAACGCCTGACGTGCGGCCGTTGGCGAGCGGCTCGATCGTTCAGGCGGCCACCCTCGCAGTCGCCCACCTGTCCAACGCCTTCCGACAAACGCCGAACACGCAGCCACACCAAAAAGCGGCTCAGCCGCCCACACGGTCGTCCCCAACGACCACCACACCCAACTTTCCAAGCTCCCCAAAGAAAAACCGAAGGTGCAGGCATGATCACCACTGGGTTCGGGTTCGAGACGACCGCGATGGAAGTGGCCGCCGTGAGCGACCTCGCCGGCCGTCGCGCCGTCGTCACCGGTGGCGCGTCGGGCATCGGCGTCGAGACGGTGCGGGCGCTGGCCGCGGCCGGTGCCGAGGTCACGATCGCCGCGCGCGACGTCGATGCGGGCCAGCGGGTCGCGTCGGCGCTCATCAAGGCGACGGGCAACAGGTACATCTCCGCGGCGCGGCTGGATCTGGCGTCGCAGGAGTCGGTGAAGGCGTTCGCGCGCAACTGGGACGGGCCGTTGCACCTGCTGGTCAACAACGCCGGTGTCATGGCCACGCCGCTCACGCGCACGCCGCAGGGGTGGGAGCTGCAGTTCGCGACCAACCACCTCGGGCACTTCGCGTTGACGGTGGGGCTGTTCAACTCGTTGCGCGCGGAGGGTGCGCGGGTGGTGAACGTCAGCTCGTCCGCCCACCTCGCCAGCCCGGTGGTGTTCGACGACATCCACTACGAGCGTCGCGAGTACGAGCGCTGGCAGGCGTACGGCCAGTCGAAGACGGCGAACATCCTGTTCGGGGTGGAGGCGGGCAAGCGCTGGGCCGGTGAGGGCATCACCGTGAACGCGCTGATGCCCGGCAGCATCGCCACGAACCTGCAGCGCCACCTCACGCCCGAGGAGCTGCAGGAACGGATCAGGCTGAGCGGTGCCGCGACGAGGCGCCGGGTGAAGACGCCCGCGCAGGGTGCGGCGACGACGCTGGTCGTGGCCACGTCGCCGTTGCTGAAAGGCTTGTCGGGCAAGTACTTCGAGGACTGCAACGAGGCGTTGCCGAACACCGGTGATGTGCTGTCCGGTGTGGCCGCCTACGCGCAGGACCCGGAGGCGGCCGACCGGCTGTGGAAGGTGTCGGAGGAGACGCTGTGGTCCCTCAAGGTCGGCTGATCGGGTAGAGGTCTGGACCATTTCGTGCTTCAATGACACAACGGGTCGCCGCCTGAACGCGAAAGGTGAGCGAATGTCTGCCCGCTTGGTGTTGACAGCCCTGCTTCTGCTCATGAGTGCCGTGCTCGTCCCGTCCACCGCGCAGGCGGCCGACACGTGCGCGCTCAAGTCCCGGCCCGCAGGCAAGGTTCTGCAGGGCTACTGGGAGAACTGGGACGGGTCGTCGAACGGTGTGCACCCGCCGTTCGGCTGGACGCCGATCACCGACAGCCGCATCAGGCAGCACGGCTACAACGTGATCAACGCGGCGTTCCCCGTGATCCGTTCCGACGGCACGGTGCTGTGGGAGGACGGCATGGACGCGGGGGTCAAGGCCGCGACGCCCGCCGAGATGTGCGCGGCGAAGGCGGCCGGGGCCACGATCCTGCTGTCGATCGGGGGCGCGGCGGCGGGCATCGACCTGAGCTCGACCGCCGTGGCCAACCGGTTCGTCGCCACCGTCGTGCCGATCCTCAAGAAGTTCAACTTCGACGGGATCGACATCGACATCGAGACCGGTTTGGTGGGCAGTGGCAACATCGGTCAGCTGTCCACCTCGCAGGCCAACCTGATCCGCATCATCGACGGCGTCCTCGCCGCCATGCCGTCCGGCTTCGGCCTGACGATGGCGCCGGAGACCGCGTACGTGACGGGCGGCAGCATCGTCTACGGCTCCATCTGGGGCGCGTACCTGCCGATCATCAAGAAGTACGCGGACAACGGCCGCCTCTGGTGGCTGAACATGCAGTACTACAACGGTTCCATGTACGGCTGCTCCGGCGACAGCTACCAGGCCGGCACCGTGCAGGGCTTCGTCGCCCAGACCCAGTGCCTCAACAAGGGGCTGGTCGTGCAGGGCACCACGATCAAGGTGCCCTACGACAAGCAGGTACCGGGTCTGCCCGCGCAGCCCGGTGCCGGTGGCGGTTACCTGAGCCCGAGCCTGGTCGGGCAGGCGTGGAACAGCTTCAACGGTCAGCTCAAGGGGCTCATGACCTGGTCGATCAACTGGGACGGCTCGAAGAACTGGACCTTCGGCGACAAGGTGAAGTCGTTGCAGGGCCGCTGAGTTCCCGGCGATGCCCGGTGTGTGCGGCCGGGCATCGCCATCTGCGGGTCACGTGCGGGGCGCGACCCGTGACTCGTAGGAGTTCGGCTGGAAGCGCGGGTCGAAGAAGCAGCCCGTGCCGTACTTCCTGTCGTGGCTCGGACAGCTGCGCGCGATCAGGGACGGGCTGGGCCGCAGACCCCACTTCTCCCACGCTGCCAACGACCGCATGGCCGCGGCGTACTCGGAGTCGCTGAACGCCGAGTGCGTGGCCTCGGTCGTGAACGTCTGCACGAGGTGGTACGAGCGCCCGGCCTTCCGCACGGTGTCGCGGTAGGCGGACTCGTGCTCCACGAACGCCGTCGGGTCGCCGATCGCGTGCACCGACAGCACCGGGAGGTCGATTTTCCCCGTGAGATCGCTGTCGTAGGCCAGTTCGGCCCGTGCCGCCGGGTCCGCTGCGAACCGTTCCACGCCCGCGTTCAGGGCGGCGTCGTCGTGCGAGCCCTGGTACACGACACCGGTGTTGCTCCACGGGTTCCGGTCGCCGAGGCGGTTGTGGACGATGTCGCGGAACGTGAACGTGGCGAAGTTCAGGTGCGAGTTCAGGGTTTCCTCGGGGATCTTGGTGACCGCGAGGACGTCGTCCGGCTTCTGCTGTTGTGCGGGCGTGCGGTTGCCCGCGGTGCCAAGGCATTCCTCGACGCGGCCGCGCAGCCCGGCGGTGGTCATCGTCGAGCCGGGACGCAGGCCCTGCCACAACGGGTACCGCGCCTCGGACGGCCGGGGATGGTTGCCGCAGTAGTACTGGTAGACCACGCGCAGGTCGACGCGGTAGTCGTAGCCGCGCGAGCCGCCGGCCAGGACGCCGCTGGTGAGCAGCGCCGCGTCGTAGCCCCGGTACAGCTCGATGGTCTTGGCCGCGACGTTGCCGCCCCACGACTGGCCGTGGAGGTAGACCTTGTGCGGCTTGAGCATCGCGCTGACCATCCGGCGCAGGTTGTCGGTGTCCTCCGCCGCCATCCGCGTGCCGTAGCCGCCGCGCCGGTACGACGTGCCCGCCCACGCGTAGCCCTCCTTGACCATGACGGCCCAGCGGTTGAGGTCGTCCCGCGTGCGCTCCGGGGTGGGGTCACCCAGGTCCGGGCCGCCGTGCGAGTGGACGACCAGCGTCTTGTTCCACTTCTTCGGCACGGCGATCGTGTAGTAGGCGCCGTTGGCGTCCCGGCCCTCGTAACAGGTCGTGCCGGCGGGGACGTTCGCCGGGCACGGCGCCGTGGGCGGCAGGTGTACGGGCGTCGTGACGCTCGCGGCCAGTGCGATTGCCAGCAGGACGTTCATGGCTGGGAATCGTCAGTCCGGGTCGGCGAGTGGTCCAGGTCACGCCGGCAAACTTGGGACTGCCCTGACGTTCCGGTCTTCGTGCCGGGAACCGGTACCGCGAGTACGGTCGTGAACGTGCGGTATCCAGCCCAACCGTGGCATCTGCGGGGCTCGCTCGTGCTCTCCGTGTTCCGGGTGCCGCGAGAGCTGGTGCCGGCTGACCACCTCCCGGCCGGCGCGCGAATGATCACGGTGGCGGGCAGCGCTTTCGTGGCGGTGGCGTTCGTGAAGTACGAACCGGGCGGCGTGCTCGCCTACGACGAGCTGCTCGTCGCCACGCCCGTGCGGGACGGGGCGGCGGTCGCCGTGTCCGTGCCGCAGATCTGGGTCGACAGCGAGGCGTCGCGGCTGGGCGGCCGCGAGCTGTGGGCGATCCCGAAGCGGCTCGCCCGGTTCGGCCAGGGCTCGTCGATCGCGGGTGTCGCGGTGACCAGTGGTGTGCGGTTGCCCGGCCGGTGGACGATCGCCGGTCCGACCGCGCAACGCCTGGACGGCCGGGACGTGCGCGCTCACGCCGTCATGTCCGGAAGGTTCCGATTGGTCCGGACCGCGTGGCTGTTCCCGGCCGGCGGCCCGCTCGGCTACCTGACCGGTCGCACACCGCTGGTGAGTCTCGCGGTGCACGACATGCGGCTGACGTTCGGTCAGGCGCGCTGACCGATGTACCGCACGCTGTTCAGCACGTGCTGCGCCCACGTGCGGTCGGCCGGGAAGCGGTGAACGATGCGCACGGACAGCATCGTGCCCGGACGGACTACGTGCCCGTGGAACACCTGCTCCTCGTGGCCGTCGATGACCTCGCTGAGCCAGAACGCGTGCCGCAGCTCCTCGCCGTCGTGCGTGACCGAGTGCTCGGCGCTCGCCGGGTAGCCGTCCAGCACGGCGCCGAGGAAGTCGCTCGCGCTGCCGCCGGTGCGGTCGGCGTAGACGTCGAGACCCACCCAGCGGTCCGGGCTCGTGAAGCACATCGTGCGGTTCTCGATGGTGCAGCGCATGCCCGCGCTGCGCTCGACGCTCCAGACCTCGGCGAGCGTCTCGCGCACCGGGATCGGCAGCGGGTGGGGGATGTGGCTGAGCACCTCGTCGCGGTCCCATTCGCGCTCCAGCAACGGGTGCGAGGTGTAGTACGGCAGCTCGTCGGCGTTGAGGACGGCGGCCTCGGCGTGGGTGCCGAGCAGGTCCCACGGTGCGATGAAGTTCGCGAACCGGCCGGAGACGCGCAGGTTCTTGTACTCGCTGTCGTTGTTCCACACGGCGTGGGCGTACATGGCGTCGACTTTGCTGATCTGCATCCACGCGCCGAACACGAGCTCGGTTCCGCCGGTCAGCCGAACCGGTAGCAGACAACGGATGTAGGAGGCGCCGTCCGGTCCGACGAGCAGTCCTCCCGTCGGCGCACCGAGTTGCTCGCTGGGCAGGCCGATCAGGGCCTCCGGGCGGTTCAACCGGTAGTCGATGCGGCCCGTAGACGCGATCTCGGCCCCGCAGCATCCGCATTGGACGGTCATGCGCAGATGCTAGAACTCACCCTCGTTCAGCAAACGTGAACGCACCAGGAAACGCACTCCCAGTGGTGCCTCCAAGGAGAACCCGCTGCCACGGCCGGGCACCACGTCGATCGTCAGGTGCGTGTGGCTCCAGTACTCGAACTGCGCCGCGGACATCCACACGGGAACGACGGACGCGTCGACGGTCAGGTCGCCGAGGTGCACGTCGGCCGAGCCGGTGCGGAACTCCCCTGCGGGGTAGCACATCGGGGCCGAGCCGTCGCAGCAGCCGCCGGACTGGTGGAACATCAGGTCGCCGTGCGAGGCCAGGAGGCGGCGGAGCACGTCCGCCGCCTCCTCGGTCAGTGCCACGCGGGGCATCAGAAGAAGCCCTGGGCGTTCTGCGAGTAGCTGACGAGCAGGTTCTTGGTCTGCTGGTAGTGGTCCAGCATCACGCGGTGGTTCTCGCGGCCGATGCCGGACTGCTTGTAGCCGCCGAACGCCGCGTGCGCCGGGTAGGCGTGGTAGTTGTTCACCCACACGCGGCCCGCCTGGATGTCGCGGCCTGCGCGGTAGGCGACGGAGCCGTCCCGGGACCACACGCCCGCGCCCAGGCCGTAGAGGGTGTCGTTGGCGGTCTTCATGGCGTCGTCGTAGGAGTCGAACGACGTCACGGCGACGACCGGGCCGAAGATCTCCTCCTGGAAGATCCGCATCTTGTTGTCGCCCTCGAAGACCGTCGGCGTCACGTAGTAGCCGCCGGACAGCTCGCCGCCGAGGTCCGCGCGCTCGCCGCCGGTGAGCACGCGGGCGCCCTCCTGCCTGCCGATGCCGATGTACGACAGGATCTTCTCGAGCTGGTCGTTGGACGCCTGCGCGCCGATCATCGTCTCGGTGTCGAGCGGGTGACCCTGCTTCACCGCGCGCGTCCGTTCCACGGCGTCGCCGAGGAACTGGTCGTAGATCGACGACTGGATCAGCGCGCGCGACGGGCACGTGCAGACCTCGCCCTGGTTCAGCGCGAACATCGTGAAGCCCTCGAGTGCCTTGTCGTAGAAGGCGTCCCGCTGCGCCGCGACGTCGGCGAAGAACACGTTCGGCGACTTCCCGCCGAGCTCCAGCGTGACCGGGATGATGTTCTCACTGGCGTACTGCATGATCAACCGGCCGGTGGTCGTCTCACCGGTGAACGCCACCTTCGCCACCCGCCGCGACGACGCCAGCGGCTTGCCCGCCTCGACGCCGAAACCGTTGACCACGTTCACGACGCCGGGCGGCAGCAGGTCCGCGATCAGCTCCATCAGCACGTGGATCGACGCAGGGGTCTGCTCGGCGGGCTTGAGCACCACCGCGTTGCCCGCGGCGAGGGCGGGCGCGAGTTTCCACGTCGCCATGAGCAACGGGAAGTTCCACGGGATGATCTGGCCGACGACGCCGAGCGGCTCCTGGAAGTGGTAGGCGACCAGGTCCTCGTCGATCTGCGAGATGCCGCCCTCCTGGGCGCGGATCACGCCCGCGAAGTAGCGGAAGTGGTCGACCGCGAGCGGCAGGTCGGCGGCCAGGGTCTCGCGGATCGGCTTGCCGTTCTCCCACGTCTCGGCGACGGCGAGCGCCTCGAGGTTGGCCTCGATCCGGTCCGCGATCTTGTTGAGGACGCCGGCCCGGTCGGCGACCGGCGTCCTGCCCCACGCGCGGGCGGCGCCGTGGGCCGCGTCCAGCGCGCGTTCGACGTCGTCGGCGGTGCCGCGGGCGATCTCGGTGAACTCCTCGCCGGTGACCGGGGTGGGGTTCGCGAAGTACTCGCCCTTGGCGGGCGGGACGTACTCGCCTCCGATGAAGTGGTCGTACCGGTCGCGGTACGTCACCACGCTGCCGGGTTGTCCTGGAGCCGCGAACTTCGCCATCCGTCTCGCCTCCCGCATCGTTGCGAACTGAAGGGCGACGCTAGGCAGTGCAACGTTTCACGCGCGTTGCATCCGAAAGGAGTAACGGCCTGTGGCAGAAGGCCCGTCATCCTGGAGGGGTGACGGACCTCGGCGAAGCAACGCGGCCGGTGATCGCCGAGTCGTGGCGGCGGTCCCTCGCGGCGCGCGTCGACCCCGACCGGCACGAGGCGCCGGTGGTCTACGCGCCGGACGAGGTCGAGGACCTGCGCGGCGCCCACCCGCTGGCGGCGACCGTGCCGCTGCTGCGGCACACGCTGTCGATGGACGAGACGATCATGATCGTCACCGACACGCGCGGACACGTCCTGTGGTGCGAGGGCGACAACCGGGTGCGGCACAAGGCGGAACGCGTCCACCTCACCGAGGGCTCGCGCTGGAGCGAGGACGTCATCGGCACGAACGCGATGGGCACGGCGCTCGCCACCGGCAAACCCGTCACCGTGCACTCGCGCGAGCACCTGGTGCGGACCTATCACGGCTGGACCTGTGCGGCGAGCCCGATCCACGACCCCCACAGCGGGCTGCTGCTGGGCGTGGTCGACGTGAGCGGGCCGCTGCGGACCATGCACCCGGCCGTGGCGCAGCTCGTCTCGGCCGCCGCCCGGCTGGCCGAGCACCACCTGAGGCAGTTCGCGCCACGGCGGCACGTGCTCACGCTGACCTTCCTCGGCGGGCTGCACGCCGAACTCGACGGGCGGCCGTTGCTGCTGACGTTGCGCAACGCGGAGGTGCTGACGGCGCTCGCGTTGCACCCCAAGGGACTCACGGCCGAGCAGCTCGCGTTGTTGCTCTATGGTGAACGAGGGAACCCGACCACGGTCCGCGCGGAGCTGCACAGGCTGCGCGCGCAGCTCGGTGATGTCCTGTTGACGAGGCCGTACCGGCTCGATGCGGTGGTGCGCGGCGACTTCCTGGACGTCCGCACGGCGCTGAGATCCGGTGACGCGGGCCAGGCCACCCGGCACTACGGCGGCGAGCTGCTGCCCCGTTCGGACGCGCCGGTCGTGCGGGAGGAACGCGCGGATCTCGCCGCGGCGGTGCGCAAGGGCGTGCTCGACAGCGCGGACGTCGGCTCGCTGCTGACGTTCGCCGACAGCGGGGAGGACGCCGAGGTGCTCGAACGGCTGCACCTGCTGCTCCCGGTCACCGATCCTCGTCACGCTCTTGTCTCCTCGCGCCTGCGAAGGGCGTTGGAATAGGCTTCCCTGCTGGGGGAGGACGAAGTGAAGCAGTGCATCAACTGCATGACCCGGTTGCCGCGCAAGGAGGTCACCGAGGTCGCGTGGTGTGCCATGTGCACGTCGTGCCTGCAGGTCGTGGCGGACCAGATGAAACTGGTGCACGACCGGCCGAGTGGCGCGGACGTGCAGATCTACCAGTGCGGCTGGTGCGGTGTCGCGCGCTCGTGCGGTGCCGGATTTCGCACCCGGTGCCTGGTGTGCCTGGACGACCGGTCGGTGCCGGATCCCGCGGTGCAGGGGATCGCGCGGCGGCTCGAACTGGACGGCACCTGGCGGGAGAACTCCGAGCTCATCGCAGCGACGACCGTCAAGATCAGGCTGGCGAAGTACTTCCAGCCGGGCTGGACCGTGCTCGCGACCGACCTGCACGGCCTGCCGTGGACCGCGTTCCGGTGGCTGACGAAGTCGCACGGCACGTGGGGCCGGAACGCCGAGACCGGTGAGGTGGCGCAGCTCAAGCACTCCCGCGGCGAGGAGAACCTCCTCTACCTGGTGCGGTACGGGAAGGTGCTCAAGTTCGGCCGCGGCAACGTCCACCGCGTCGGCGGGCACCTGCGGCTGGGCGCGGTCCCGGTGCTCGTGCTGTCCGCGACCAGCCAGGAGGTCTCTCTCGCCCGTGACCGGCTCAAACGCCTGCACCGCACGGAGATGGTGTCGCAGCGCACGCCGGTCGACCTCTTCGCGGTGCTGCCGGACGGGCAGGACGTCACCGATCGGTGCGCACCGGGCTGAGGTCTGCGTCCGGTCCTGATCGGGTAGCCCAGCGCGGTGGACGAGATCGTCGTGATGGGACAGATCGCGCGGGACCTGGTGCTCGTCGTGGACGAGGTGCCGGGCCCGGGTGGCACGGCGCCGGTGCGGCAGCGGCGCGAGATGCTCGGCGGCAAGGGCGCGAACATCGCGGTCGGGCTGGCGCAGCTGGGCGCGCCGGTGCGGCTCGTGGGCGTGGTCGGGGACGACGCCGTGGGCGAACGGCTGCTCGCGCGGGCCGCGGCGGACGGGATCGGCACCGAGGCGGTGGTGCGGCGGCCCGGCTGCGCGACCGGGCTGATCGTGGACCTCGTGGCCGACGGGTGGCGCTACCTCGAAGACGTCCCCGACGGCCTGCTGCTGACCGAGTCGGACGTGAGCGAGGACGTCTTCGCCCAGGCCGCTGCCGTCGTCCTGCAGCTGCAGCAACCGCCCGAGGTGGCGTTGCGGGCGGCCCGCGCGGCCGGTGGGCGGGTGGTGCTGGACGGGGCGCCGGAACGGTTGCGCGAGGAGCTGCTGGCGTGCGCGGACGTCGTGCGGGCCGATCACCGCGAGGCCGAGCTGCTGTCCGGCCGGAAGATCGGCAGCGCGGACGACGCCCTGCGCGCCGCGCGCGAGGTGATGGCGCGCGGTCCCGGGTTCGTGGCGCTCGCCGTCGACGACGTCGGCAACGTGTTCACCTGGGACGACGGCGAGCTGGTGGTGCCTCTCGGAGATGTCGAGCCGGTCGACACGACCGGTGGTGGCGACGCGTTCGTGGCGGCGCTGACCTTCGCGCTGTGCCGCGGCGACGGGCCGGAGGAGGCCGCCGGGCTCGCGGTCAGGGCCTCCGGCGACACCGTCACGCGTCCAGGCGGGCGACCGGACCTCCACGGGCTCACCGGACGCTGATCAGGCGCGTTATCGTTAGCGCGTCCGGTGAGGGGAGGTCCGCGTGCGAGTGCTCGCCGTCGTGCTGTTGCTGCTGCTCTCGGCCTCGCCCGCGCACGCCGCGAGCGGCACGTACCTGCGCATCGGGCACTTCTCGATGGACCAGGCGCGCGTCGACGTCACCCTCGACGGCGCCAAGCTCGGCACGCTCGACTACGCCCAGCTCTACGACTACCGCCGTGTCGACGCCGGTGACCACGTGGTCGAGTTCCGCGCGGACCCGTCCTCGCCCGTGCTCAGGTCGGTGCTGGTGCACGCGGGCGCGGGCAAGGCGTACACGGTGGCCGATCTCGGGTCCGCGATGAAGGTGATCGAGGACGACGTCAGCCTGCCGCCCAACGGTCAGGCGCGCCTGCGCGTGCTCAACGCCGGCGACACCGAGATGGACCTCCTGCGCGGCAGCGTGTTCGTGCAACGCAACGTGCAGGCCAACTCCGTGACCGGCTACGCGGTGATGCTGCCGGGAGCGGACCCGCTGCAGGTGCTGCCGCGCGGCAAGGACTCCACGCGGCTGGACGCGACCCTCGAGTCGGGCGCGGTCTACACGTTGCTGGTGAACGCCCGCCGCATCGAGCTGCGCACCGACGCCAAGGGCGCCGAGGTCGTCCCCGGAGGCGGCCAGGAGACCGGATTCGGCGGCATGGCCGGCGGCTGGGACTGGGTCACCGCGCTGATCATCGCGCTCATCGTGGGCATCGCGATGTTCTCGGTGCGCGGCAGGCTCTTCCGGTTCGGCTGATGAGCAAGGGCAAGCTCGTGATGGGCGCGGCGATTCTGGTCGCGCTCATCTACATCGTGAAGGACCCCGGCGCCGAGAAGGTGCCGGAGCCGGTGACCGTGCGGATCCCGTCGATCGGCGTCGAGTCCTCTTTGGAGGCTCTGAAGGTCGACTCGTCCGGAGCGCTGCAGCCGCCGACGCGGGCGGACAAGGCCGGGTGGTACGCCAAGGGCGTCGCGCCGGGGGACGCCGGGCCCGCCGTGATCGCGGGCCACGTCGACTCGCGGACCGGGCCGGGGGTGTTCTTCCGGTTGCCGGAGCTGAAACCCGGTGCCGAGGTCCTGGTGGAGCGCAAGGACGGCAGCAGGCTCACGTTCGTCGTGAACCACACCTACTCCACCGCGAAGTCCGCGTTCCCGACCGCCGTCGTGTACGGCCCGACCCCGCTGTCCGAGCTGCGGCTCGTGACGTGCGGCGGCGAGTTCGACCGGGCCGCGGGCAGCTACCGCGACAACGTCATCGTCGAGGCCGTGCTCAAGGTTTGAGCGGCCCGGTGTGAGTGTTTCAGTGGGACTCGCGGGTGACCTCGCTGCCGCTGGCACCGACCAGGAAGTCCAGGTCGGCCCCGGTGTCGGCGCCCAGCACGTGGTCGATGTAGAGCCGTTCCCAGCCGCGCCTCGGTTTCGCGAACGCCTCGGTCATCTCGGCACTCGGCGTCCGGTGCGCGAAGTCCGGTGCCTCCACGTCGATCCGGCGGTTCGCCACGTCCAGCACGATGACGTCACCGGTGCGGACCAGCCCGAGTGGACCGCCGGCGGCGGCTTCCGGCGCCACGTGCAACACGACCGTGCCGTACGCGGTGCCGCTCATGCGCCCGTCGCAGACGCGGACCATGTCCCGCACGCCCTGTTCGAGGAGCTTCTTGGGCAGCGGCATGTTCGACACCTCGGGCATGCCCGGATAGCCGCGCGGTCCGCAGCCGCGCAGCACCAGCACGGAGTCCGCGTCCACGTCGAGATCGGGGTCGTCGATGCGGGCGTGGAAGTCCTCGATGCTGTCGAACACGACGGCCCTTCCCCGGTGCTGCAACAGATGCGGTGACGCGGCGGCCGGTTTGACCAGCGCGCCGGACGGCGCGAGGTTGCCGCGCAGCACCGCGATCCCGCCCTCGGCGATGATCGGCTCGGCCCGGTTGCGGATCACCTCGGGGTCCCAGATCGGGGCGTCGTCGAGGTGGTCGACGAGCGGCTGCCCGGTGACCGTCAGGCCTTCCGGGTCGAGCAAATCGCGCACTTCCCGCAACACGGCGAGCAGCCCGCCCGCGCGGTGGAAGTCCTCCATCAGGAACCGGCCCGCGGGCTGGAGGTCCACCAGCAGCGGCACCCCGGACCCGATGCGGTCGAAGTCGTCCAGCGCGAGGTCCACCCCGAGCCGCCCGGCGATCGCGAGCAGGTGCACCACGGCGTTGGTCGAGCCGCCGATCGCGGCCAGCGCGACGATCGCGTTGTGGAACGAGGCCTTGGTGAGGAACGTGCTGGGCCGCCGGTCCTTCTCGACCAGTTCGACGACCAGCCGGCCGGTGCCGTGCGCGGCCTCCAGCAGCCTGCTGTCCGGCGCCGGGGTGCCCGCCACGCCGGGGACGACCGTGCCGAGCGCCTCCGCGACCAGCGCCATCGTCGAGGCGGTGCCCATGGTGTTGCAGTGGCCGCGGCTGCGGATCATCGCCGACTCGGACCGGATGAACGCCTCCTGCGACAACGTCCCGGCGCGCACCTCCTCCGACAGCCGCCATACGTCCGTGCCGCAGCCCAACGGCACCCCGCGGAACGTGCCCGTCAGCATCGGCCCGCCCGGCACCACGACCGCCGGGATGTCGACGGACGCGGCGGCCATCAGCAGCGCGGGAATCGTCTTGTCGCAGCCTCCGAGCAGCACCACGCCGTCGACCGGGTTGGCGCGCAGCATCTCCTCGGCGGCCATCGCGGCCATGTTGCGCCACAGCATCGCGGTGGGCCGCACGTTGGTCTCGCCGAGCGACACGACCGGCAGGTTCAGCGGGATGCCACCCGCTTCGTGCACGCCGTTCGACACCGACGCCGCCACTTCGTTGAGATGCGCGTTGCACGGCGTCAGGTCGGAGGCGGTGTTGGCGATCGCGATCTGCGGTCTGGCGAAGGCGTCCGACGGCGTGCCGCGGCGCATCCAGGCCCGGTGGATGTAGGCGTTGCGGTCGTCACCGGCGTACCACTGCTCGCTGCGAAGTCCCACGGCGCGCCTCCTCGATCATCAACCTACGCCACGATCTTCGTCCGATCGCCGTGCCTGGGGAAGCACGAGTAGATCCCTCCGAACGGGGTAACCGGCGGGCGTGGCGACGCCGGAGCTGGACTACGCCTTGCGGGTCACGCGGGAGCTGGGCCTGAGCGGCGAGTCGTCCTGCGTCGACCGGGAGAACCCCCTGCGGGTGTACATCGCGGTGGAGGGCAGGCTGCCCGGCCACCCGGACCGCGACATCGCCCTGCTGTGGACCGAGTGCCACGGGTGGGCGATGGCGGTGGAGGAGCCCGGCGCCGCCGACCTGACCGTGGTGGCGCACCTGGGCGGCGCGGTGGACCCGCCGCCGGGCACGGTGGCCCGCTGGGTGCGGCGGCTGCTGACCCAGCGCACCCGGCCGGCGACGGTGAGCTCCGCCACGCGCAGCGGACACGTCGCCTGACCGGGTGCGGCAGGGATCAGCCGACCGGGACGGCCTCGCGGTCCTTCCCGGGTTCCAGCGAGTCGAGCGCGGTGCCCTCGACGTCGAGCTCCGGCAGCCGGCGCAGCCACTTCGGCAGCCACCAGGCGCGCTCACCGATCAGGGCCAGCGCGGCGGGCACGAGCACCATGCGGACCACGAACGCGTCCACGAAGATGCCGGCGGCCAGGGCGAAGGCGATCGACTTCATGGTCGGCTCGCCCGCGGGGACGAAGCCCGCGAACACCGAGAACATGATCAGCGCGGCGGCCACGACCACCGGGGCGGCCTGGCGGAAGCCCGTGGTGATGGCCTCGATCGGCTTGGCACCGCGGTGGTGCGCCTCGTGCATCCGCGACACCAGGAAGATCTGGTAGTCCATGGCGAGCCCGAACAGGATGCCGATCACCAGGATCGGCGTGAGGCTGATCAGCGGGCCGGTGCTCTCGAGGTTCACCGCGGCGCCGAGCCAGCCCCACTGGAACACCGCCACCGTGGCGCCCAGCGACGCGCCGATGGTCAGCAGGAAGCCGAACACGCCCACGAGCGGCACGAGCAGCGAGCGGAACACCAGCACCAGCAGGACGAGCGCCAGTCCGACCACGACCGCGAGGTAGATCGGCAGTGCGCGGTCCAGGGACGTGGCCACGTCGACGCTCACCGCGGTGGCACCGGTGACGTAGGCCCTGCCGCCGTCCACATGGGACAGTTCGGCGCGCAGGTCGCCGACGAGCTGTTCGGTCGCGGCGCTGTCCGGGCCGGACTTCGGGATCACCGTGACCATCGCGGCGGAGCCGTCCGGGCTCGGCTGGGCGGGCGTCACCAGGGCCACGTCGGGCATCTTCGCGATGGGCTCGGCGGCCTTGGTGGCGGTCGCGGCGGCACCGTCGCCCTCGACGAGCACGATGATCGGCCCGTTGAAGCCCTCGCCGAAGCCCTTCGCCAGGATCTGGTCGGCGCGCTCCTGGGTCGAACCGGCCGGCGGCTTCTGGATCAGCGTGGTGTCCATGGACGCCACCGGGATCGCGAGGACGCCGAGCGCCACGACCGACAGCAGCAGCGCGACGACGCGGTGGCGGGTGACGGCCTCGGCCCAGCCGCGGATGACCCCGCGGTCGGTGTGCTCCGCGGGGGCCGCGGCACGTTCCTTGCGGGTCAGGACCCGGCGGCCGAGCAGGCTCAGCACCGCGGGCACCAGCGTGACGGCGATGAGCACCGCGACGATGATCGTGCCCGCCGCGGAGATGCCCATCTGCGTGAGGAACGGAATGCCCGCGATCGCGAGGCCCACCAGCGCGATCACGACGGTCAGACCGGCCGTGACGACGGCGGAACCGGCGGTGCCGACCGCGGTCGCGACGGCGTGGCCGACGTCGGAGCCGCGCCGCAGCTCCTGGCGGTAGCGGTTGATGATGAACAACGCGTAGTCGATGCCCACCGCGAGCCCCAGCATCGAGGCGAGGATCGGCGTGGTCGACTGCAGGTCCATGAACCCGGACGCGATGGTGACGCCGAGCGTGCCGATGCCGACGCCGATCGCGGCGGTCAGCAGGTTCATGCCCGCGGTCACCAGCGAGCCGTAGGTCAGCGCGAGCACGACCAGCGCCAGCACGACACCGGCGGCCTCGGTCGGCCCGCCGACGTGCGGCGGCTGCTGCATCGCGGTGCCGGTGACCTCGACGGTCAGCCCGGTCGCCCGCGCCTTGTCGACGGCCTTGGTGAGCTCGGCCCGCTGCTCGTCGGTGACCTCGCCGGGCTTCACGTCGAACGTCACGGTGCTGTACCCGACGTTGAGGTCGCGGTTCACGCTCGGCGCGGCGGGGTCGAGCGGGTTGGTCGCGTTCCGCACGCCCTTGACCGCGGCCTCGTCGCTGACCAGGTCCGTGATCGCCTTGACGTGCTGCGGCAGCTTCTGCCCGTCCGGCGCCTGCACGACGACCCGTGCCGACGCGGTCTCACCGGTGCCGAACTTCTGCTGGATGCGTTCGAGCGCGGTGGTCGACTCCTGGCCGGGGATGGACATCGAGTTGGACGTCTCACCGCCCAGCGTGAACGCCCCGGCGCCCGCGCCGAGGAGCACCAGCAACCAGATCAGCACGACCGGGAGCCGGTGCCGGTGGGCACCGAGTCCGAGCTTGTAGAGCAGTTTCGCCATGGTGGTCAGGCCTCCCGGTGCCCGAGTGCGTCGTAGCAGGTAGCGAGGATCAGGGGTCGCCACGTCGTCTTGTCGCCCTCCTGGTTGGCCAGGAGGGTGAGCACGGCCATGGCACTGAGCGCGCCGACGATCCGGACCGCGCGCTCCAGTTCTTTCTCGGGTTCGATGACGAACATCTCGTTGAGCAGCAGCTCGTCCTGCGCCTGCCGCGCGTCCTCGGCGGGCGCGGAGATCCCGCGGAACAGCAGCGCGACCAGCCCGGGCCGGTCGAGCGCGATGTCGGTGAGCAGCTCCAGCGCCCGCCGCTCGCGCGCGGGCCCGGCGGGCATCGGCGCGACCAGGTCCGCCACGTGCCTGCTGAGCACGCGGCTCTGCTCCCTGGCGGCCTCGAAGAGGGCGTCCTTGCTGGGGAAGTGGTGCAGCAGGCCGGCCTTGGACAGGCCGACGGCGTCGGCGAGGGCCTTGAGCGACGTCTGCTCGAAGCCGTGCCGTGCGAAGAGAGCGGCGGCGGCGTCGAGGATCTTCTCGTCGACCCCGGCCCTCGGCTGTCGTGGCATGCCGACGACTTTACGACGTTTACCGACCGGATCGGTAGGTAAACCGACCGATTCGGTCGGTGGCCTTCGTCACGCGCACGGGTGATGCCGAGTACGTCGACGGGCCTGCCCGCACAATGTCGCCGTGATCGAGATGCGGGCCGTCGTCACCGCCCACCACCTGGTCGACTTCCCCGGCTGGCCCACCGGCCCCTACTCGGACGGGCACGTGGTGCTGTCCGGACGCATGTCCCGTGAGGACGTCGGCACGGCGCTGGCCTCGATGGCCGAGTACAACAACGACGGCGAGCACGAAGTGGATGGACCGTCGACGCTCGGTGTGCTGCTGGGCGAGCACGTCATCGCGAGCGGCGGCCTGCTGGTGCGCGACACCGCCACCGGCGTGGAGATCGAGCCCGGTTGCTGCGTCGGGCTGGAGACGTGGCGCGACTGGCAGGGACTGCTCGACGGCCGGGTGCCGTGGCTGGGGCACGAGCCGTCGCCCGAGGTGCGGTTCGAGGGCGGGGTCGCGCGGCTGTGGCCCGACGCGCGGCGCACCGGCGGACCGGCGTGCGAGATCCCGCTCGCGGACCTGCCCTCGCACCTCGCCGCCGTGCGGCAGGATCTGCTCGGATTCCTGGAACTGGTGCGCGAGTGGGCGCCGTACGGGATGGGGGAGGAGCTCGCCGCGCGGTTCGACCGGCACCTGCACATCGGCGCGCCGCTCTGACGGAGAATCGGGCCATGTTCGTCTTCGACGCCGAGCTGTGGGTCTGGGATGCCAGGCGCATGGACACCTGGACCTTCGTGACCCTGCCCGAGGACGTCTCGGACCAGATCCGCGACATCGCCACGCCCGGCGCGGGCTTCGGCAGCGTGAAGGTCCGCGTCGGCGTGGGCGCGAGCACCTGGTCGACGTCGGTGTTCCCGGACAAGCAGTCCGGTTGCTACGTGCTGCCGATCAAGGCGGCCGTGCGCAAGAAGAACGACATCGGCCCCGGCGACGTCGTCGAGGTGACCGTCGAGGTCGTCTAGCGAGACCAGTCGATGTCGGCGTAGATCGCGGCGTGGTCGCTGGCCGCGTGCACCTCGTCGGTCAGGGTTTCGTAGACGTCCCAACGGTTCTTGGTGCGCGGGCCGCGCCACACGCCCTTGCGGAAGACGCCGCCGCCGACCGCCTTGCCGAAGAGCTCCGGGGTGAGCAGGACGTAGTCGATCTTGCCCTTCTCGTTGGTGCCGCGGTAGGTGCCGAGGCGGTGGTTCCAGTCGAAGTCCGGGTGTTCGCTGATGTCGCGCAGGCCGGTGCGCTGGAACAGCGGGCGCAGCGCCTCGCTGTCGGCGGTGTCGTTGAGGTCGCCGACGACGGCGATGTGCTCGTGGCCCTCGTCGCGCAGGCGGTTCACGATGCGGGCGATGCGGACCGCCTGGCGGAAGCGGCGGCGGGCGCCGATCGGGTCGCCGGGAGCGCCGTAGCCCTTGGACTTCAGGTGGTTCACCAGCACGACGACCTCGGGGCCGAACGGGGTGCGCACGTGGTACTCGGCGCAGTCGCGGGAGAAGATCACGCCCGTGTTGTCCCGCGCGTACACGTGCGTGCGGATCGTGATGACCTCGTGCGCGTCGCGGGTCAGCAGGCCCACGTTGATGCCGCGCTCGTCGTTGCCGTCGATCAGGTGGACCTCCTCGTACGGGGTCCAGCCGACGTGCTTGAGCATGCTGGCGGAGAACATGTGCAGCAGCTCGCGGGACTCCGCCTCGACCACGCCCAGGACGTGCGCGCCGACGTCGCGCATCACCTGGGCGGTGTGGCGGGTGGCGAGCTCGCTGATCGGTTCGGTGGTGAGCTCGACCCAGCCGACCCACGACTCGCGACCGCTCGCGACGACCGAGGTCTCGCCGGTCCGGTGCCGGGCCAGGAACCGGCCGCGGATGCGCCGCAGGATCGCGTACCTGCTGCGGTCACCGCGCAGCAGCTCCAGCGTCGCCAGGTGTTCCCGCAGTTCTTCCTTGACCTCCGGCGTGTAGGCCTCGGCGGCGATGAGCTCGTTGAACCGGGCGTGGGCGGCCAGCACCGGGGCCGCGTGCCTGGTCGCGTTGCGGCCCATCACTTTGGGGCGCTCGAACATGTTCTCCACGTTGAACGACCCGATTCGCGTGGTGCTCATCGACTCCAGGGTCGCATGTGGAGGAACGACCGCGCCCTGGGCTGGTCGGGTGATCTTTGGCGGGCCGGGTCGGTGGGGAAGGCCCCGTGGCTGGGCTGCCGAGTCGGTGGTGACCGGGGCCTTCCTGCGGTGCCGACGTTGCCCGTTCGATCAAGGGTGAACCTAGGATGAACCTTGAATCCGCTGCTGAGGGGTGATCTTGGAGTTCGGGCTGCTCGGTGCCGTCGAGGTGCGCGACCGGGGCGAGGTGGTCGAGATCGGCCACGTCCGGCAACGATCCGTGCTGGTCGCGCTGCTGGTGGAACAGGGATGGCCGGTCCCGATCGATCGCCTGATCGACCGCGTCTGGGGCGAACGCGCGCCGCTGCGGGCGCGCGAGACGCTCTACGGGTACGTTTCGAAACTGCGCAAGCTGCTCGACCTGGACATCGAGCGCTCTCCCACCGGCTACCGGCTCATGGTGGACCCGTCGGACGTCGACCTGTTCCGGTTCCGCGCACTCGTGCGGCAGGGTGCCCTCGACGAGGCGCTCGGGCTGTGGCGCGGGCAGGCGCTGGAGGGACTGGAGTCGCCGTGGTTCGACGTGCTGCGCGAGAGCCTGCACGCCGAACGCGTCGCCGCCGAGCTCGACCGCAACGACGTGGCGCTCGCGGACGGACGGCACACCGCGCTGCTGCCGGCGTTGCGGCAGGCGGTGGACGAGCGGCCGCACGACGAACGCCTTGCCGCGCAACTGATGCTGGCCCTGCACCGGTCGGGCAACGACGCGGAGGCGTTGCGGTACTACGAAACCGTGCGCCGCACGCTCGCCGACGAGCTCGGCGCCGACCCGAGCAAACCGTTGCAGGAGGTGCATCAGCGGATCCTCGCCGGGGGCCTGGAACGTCCCGTTCGGGGTCCGCGGCAGCTGCCCGCGCCGCATCCTTGGTTCACCGGGCGCGCGGAGGAGCTCAAGGCGCTCGAACCGTCCGGCACCGTCGTGATCACCGCCATCGGCGGCACCGGCGGCATCGGCAAGACCGCGCTGGCGCTGCACTGGGCGCACCAGCACCTCGACCGGTTCCCGGACGGCCAGCTGTACGTGAACCTGCGCGGCTTCGACCCGTCCGCCGAGCCGACGCCGCCGGAGACGGTGCTGCGGGAGTTCCTGGAGGCGTTGGGGGAGCAGACGATTCCGGCCGGGCTGGACGCGCGGGCGGCGCGCTACCGCGGCCTGGTCGCGGGCAGGCGGATGCTGGTGGTGCTGGACAACGCCCGCTGCACCGAGCAGGTCGTGCCGCTGCTGCCGGGCCCGGACGCGACCGTGCTCGTCACGAGCCGGCTGAAGCTCGCGGGCCTGGTGGCCGCGCACGGGGCCACGTCGGTGTCGCTGGACGTGCTGGACCCGGCCGACGCCCACGAGTTCCTGTCGGTGCGGCTGGGCGCCGAGCGGATCGCGGCCGAACCCGGCGTGGTCGCGGACCTGGTGAGCTGGTGCGGAGGGCTGCCGCTGGCGTTGTCGATCGTCGCCGCGCGGGCCGCGATGGAACCGGACTTCCCGCTGTCGGCCTTCGCGCAGGAACTGCGGGAGCAGCCGCTCGACGCGCTCGACGCCGGCGAGATCGGCACGAACCTGCGCGCGGTGTTCTCGTGGTCGGTCGCGGCGCTGTCGGACGAGGCGGCCCGCGCGTTCGGCCTGCTCGGCACCGTCGGCACGGCGGACGTCTCGCTCGCGGCGGTCGCGGCGCTGGTCGACCGCCCGGTCACGCGGACGCGAATGGTGTTGCGGGAGCTGGAGAACGCGCACCTGGTGCAGCAGCACGTGCCCGGCCGGTACCGGATGCACGACCTGGTGGGCCTGTACGCGGCGGACCTCGCCGCCGACGCCGGGTCGCGGCTGGCGGACTTCTACGCGGCCACCGCCCGCGCGGCGGCCACGACGCTGGAGCCGCACAAACCGTTGCCGGAGCACGAAAGCGGCCACGCCCTGACGTTCGCCGACAACGCCACCGCGATGGCCTGGTTCGACGCCGAGCACGCGTGCCTGATGACCGAGCAACGGCAGGCATTGGCACGCGGCGCGTTCGACGTGGCGTGGATGCTCGGCCGCACCCTGAACAACTACCACGTGCGGCGCGGACGCACGCTCGACGACGTCGAGGCGTGGCTCGGCGCGTTGCGCGCGGCCGAGGCGCTGGGCGACGAGACGAAGCAGGCGACCGCGCACGTGTGCCTCGGCGCCGACTACGTCGAGCTGGGCCAGTCACCGTTGGGGCACCGGCACTTCGAGCGCAGCCTGGAGCTGTTCGCGGGCTCCGGCGACCACGCGGCGCACGGCGGCGCGCACCGGGCGATGGCGTGGGCCGCCGAGTTCGAGGGCGACCTGGAGAAGGCGCTGGAGCACTCGCTGGCCGGGCTGGAGAAGTTCCGCGCGGCCGGTTCCGACATCCGCGAGGCCGAGTCGCTGAACGAGGTCGGCTGGCGGTACGCGTGCCTGGGCCGCTACGCCGAAGCACGCGCGTACTGCGAAGAGGCCATGCTGCTCAACGACAAGCTCGGTCACGCGGAGGGCTCTGCGGCCACATTGGACAGTCTCGCGCACATCGCCCACCACGACGGCAGGCACGCCGACGCCGTCGCGCACTACCGCGAGGCGGTTGCCCTGTACCGCGAGCTGGACAACTCCGCCGAGGAGGCGACGGTGCTGGAGCACCTCGGCGACGTGCTGGCCGCGGCGGGGGAGCCCGCGCAGGCACGCGAGCAGTGGCAGCGGGCGCTGGAGCTGTACGAGGACCAGGGCCGTGCCTCGGAGGCCGCGGCCCTGGCCGCGAAGCTCTGATCAGACGCGGCTGAGCTGACGGCCGCTCTCGATCAGCTCGTCGGTGAACGAGTCGAGCGCCCGTGCGAAGTCCCGCTGGTCCGGTTCGTGCCAGTCCTCCAGCTGGTCGAGCAGCCACTGCCGCCACGCGTGCACGAGCTGCGTGAACACGTCCACGCCGAGGTCGGTGAACCGGTAGCCGTCGTCGTGCGGGGCGAGGTGCCCGGACCGCACGAGCTCCCGCGCGGTCGGCGCGAAGATCCCGCCGGGCACCTTGGTCATCTCGGCGAGCTCGTCGAGCGTCGCGACGCCGTCGTCCGTCGAGGCCCGGTACACGCGGCCGAGCAGCCAGGCCTGTTCCAGCGGCAGGTCGACGCCGGAGCGGCGCAGCACCGCCACGCCGGGGTCCTCCTCGGACTTCGAGACGACCGTGGCGACGAGCCTGCGCAGCTCGTCGTAGGAGTTCGACGGCGGTGCGGCGAAGCTCTCGCCCACACCGCTGTTGCCGGTGGCGGCGGCACGTGCGGTGTCGCGCAGCCGCACCTGCGGCAGGAAGAACGCCACCAGCAGCGCGACCAGGCCGATCGGCGCGGCGATCAGGAACATCGTCTGCACGGTCTCGGCGTACCCGGCGACGATCGGGGCCTTGATCGCGTCGGGCAGCGCGTGCACCGCCGCCGGGCTCGCGACGGCGCGCGGGTCGACGCCCGGCGGCACCACGAGGTGCTTCGGCAGCTGGTTCGCGTAGATCGTGCCGAACATCGCGACCCCGAACGAGCTGCCCATCGTGCGCAGGAAGCTGATGCCCGACGTGGCGACGCCCAGGTCGGCGTAGCCGGTGGTGCTCTGCACGACGATCACCGGCACCTGCATCACCAGGCCGATGCCCGCGCCGAGCACCACCATGAACGCGCCCATCACCCAGAAGGCGGTGTCGACGTCCAAGAAGGACAACAGGAAGAGGCCGGCGGTGAGCCCGACCGACCCGGCGAGCGGGAACGCCCGGTATTTTCCAGTGCGGCTGATGACGTTGCCGGTGACCAGCGCGGTGGCCATCAGCCCGGCGATCAGCGGCAGCATCCACAGCCCGGACGCGGTGGCCGACTCGCCGCGCACGAACTGCAGGTAGATCGGCAGGTAGGTGATGCCGCCGAGCATCGCGAACCCGACGACGAAGCTCAGGATGCCCGACACCGTGAACACCCGGCTGCGGAACAGCCTCATCGGCAGCATCGGCTCGGCGGCCCGCTGCTCGACGAACACGAACGCGACGAGCAGCACCACCGACGCCGCCGCCATCCACAGGATCGTCGGCGACGTCCACGGGTACTCCGTGCCGCCCCAGCTCGTGACCAGCGTCAGCCCGGTCGCCGCGAGCGCGATCAGCGCGATGCCGGCGTAGTCGATCCTCGGCTGCCCGCCGGTCTTGATCGAGGGCAGCGCGGCGAGGGCCACCAGCACCACCGCGACGCCGAGCGGGATGTTGACGTAGAACGCCCACCGCCAGCTCAGGTGGTCGACGAACAGCCCGCCGAGCAACGGTCCCGCGACCGTCGCGATGCCGAACACCGCGCCCGCGAACCCCTGGAACTTGCCGCGGTCGCGCAACGGCACGACGTCCGCGATGATCGCCGTCGAGGTGACCATCAGCCCGCCCGCGCCCAGGCCCTGCACCGCGCGGAACGCGATGAGCATGCCCATCGACTCCGACCAACCCGCGAAGAACGACCCGGCCAGGAACAGCACGACGCTCACCAGGAACGTCTTCTTGCGCCCGTAGAGGTCGCCGAACTTGCCGATCAGCACCGTCATGATCGTCTCGGCGAGCAGGTACGACGTCACCACCCACGACAGGTGCGCGCCGCCGCCCAGGTCGGCCACCATCGTCGGCAGCGCGGTGGACACGATCGTCTGGTCGAGGGCCGCCAGCAGCATGGCGAGCAGGACGGCCGCGACGACCAGGTTCCGCCTGCGGGTGTCGATCTCGGGCACGCCGCCGATGATCGCGCAGGATTGTCGGACCCGCTGGCTGTGGTCGGCTCATGGGTGCGAAGGCCGCTGTTGCGGTGATCGGAGACCCCTGGGAAGCGCTGCGCAACGGTGGTGAACCGGACAGGGGCGCGGCGGAAGCGGTGATCCGGGCCTTGCGGCCGGACTGCGCGGTCGAGCCGGCCGCGGACGGCACGCTGGCGGACGTCAATCTGGCCACCCCCTCAGCACGCCTACGTGGCGGTGTTGCCGGAGGCCACGATCGTGTGCGACCAGATGATCGACGAGGACGCCCTGCTGGAGTACGCCGCCGGACGGCCGGTGGTCGTCTTCCAGCAGCACTCGGGTTCGTTCCGCTTCACCGAGTGGTCCGCGGACGGTACCGAGCTGCGGTACGAGGACGAGTACGACCTCGCCGACGAGATCGCCGAGGAGATCTTCGGGTTCACCGCCGAGACCGTGCGCGAGGAGCTGGTCATGCGGGGGTTCCTCGTGACCCTCCCGAACCAGGCCGAGATCGACGCGGCCGTCGACGCCGCCGTGGCCGCGATGGTCCGGCAGGGTCCGACGCGCCTGAAGATGGCGGCGGACGGCTCACTGGTCCCTCGCGACCAGCCCGGTTTCACCACGCACACGACGGACACAACCCCATAGGGTTGGAGCGCGAGCACCCGAAGGAGGCCGTCTTGATCTTCATCACCGCCAAGTTCCGCGTCCTGCCCGAGCACGCCGACGCCTGGCCCGAGATCTCCCGCAGCTTCACCGAGGCCACCCGCGCCGAGCCCGGCTGTCTGTGGTTCGACTGGTCGCGCAGCCTGGACGACGCCACCGAGTACGTGCTGGTCGAGGCGTTCCGCGACGGCGAGGCGGGCGGCGCGCACGTGCAGTCCGAGCACTTCCGCACCGCGCAGGAGGAGCTGCCGCCCTACCTCGCCGAGACGCCGCGGATCGTCAACGCGACGCTGGAGCAGGACGACTGGTCACTGCTGGGCGAGATGGAGGTTGCGCCACGCGGGTGAGGGGCCGGGCGCGGCACGGCTCGGCCGTCGAGGATGTCGGGATGGACGCCTTCGTGGAGTTGTCCGCCGAGCTGACCGGGTTCTCGGTGGAGGAGCTGAGGTCGACCGGACTGGTCGAGCAGTACGCGGTGCTGGCGCGCGACGCCGGGCACGCCGAGATCATCGAGCTCTGGTACACCGGCGTGTGGCGCGGGGTGATCCCGAGTGCCCGCGCCTACGCCGAGGGGCTCGCGTGGAAGGCCGTGGGGGTCGCCGCGCCGGGCACGGCCGGGCCTGGGTTCGGCAGCTGGGAACGCAGACCGCGGAGCACCGCCAGATGAGGGCCGTGGTCGTCGGCGCGGGGTTCGCCGGCTCGATCATCGCGAAAGTGCTGGGGGACAACGGCTTCCGCGTCACGGTGCTGGAGGCCGGTGCCGAGGCCGAGCACGACGAGGCCGTCAGGAGGTTCCAGACCGCGCGGGTCAAGTCACCACTCGCGCCCTACCGGCGCACGGTCGCCGCGCCGTCGAGCGACTACCTGATCAACACCGGGCCGTTCGCCTATTCCAGCCCCTACCTGCGGATGAACGGCGGCACCGGCACCGTCTGGACCGGCATCACGCCCCGCATGCACCCCGAGGACTTCCGCACCGCCGACCTCGGGCACGGCCGCAACTGGCCCATCGGCTACGACGACCTGGAGCCCTACTACCGCGCGGCGGAGTGGGAGATCGGGGTCGCGGCCGACGCCGACGAGCAACGGCAGCACGTTCCCGTCGCGGACGGCTACGCCTATCCCATGCACGCCTTGCCGCGCACGTACCTGGACCACGCTGTCGCGTCCGTTGTGGACGGTGCGCGCGTCGGCGGGCGCGAGCTGCTGGTCACCGGCACACCGCAGGCGCGCAACGGCGTGCCGGTGCACGGCTATCAGCCCGACGGGCACCTGTGCGCCGGTTACGCGAGCTGCGTGCCGGTGTGCCCGGAGAACGCCAAGTACACCCCGCAGCGCACCCAGAAACGCTGGTCGCGGCACGTCGAGCTGCGCACGAGATGTGTCGCGAACCGGCTGGAGACCGACGAGTTCGGACGCGTCACCAAGGTCGGCTACCAGCGCTACGAGGACGACACGACCGGCAGGCACACGCGGCACGAGATCGAGGCGGACGTGGTCGTGCTGGCCGCGCACGCCATCGAGAACGCCAAGCTGCTGCTGATGTCGGGTCTCGCGAACAGCAGCGACCAGGTCGGCCGCAACCTCATGGACCACCCGGCGCTGCTGACGTGGGCGCTCATGCCGCACCCGATCGGCCCGTTCCGCGGACCGGGGTCGACGACGAGCATCGAGGCGTTCCGCGCGGGCGGGGAACGCGGCACGCGGGCGCCGTTCCGCGTCGAGATCGGCAACTGGGGCTGGGGCTGGTCGGCCGGCAGTCCCGACTCCGACACGGCCGAGCTCGTCGCGGCCGGGCTGCGCGGCAACGCGCTGAGAACCGCGCTCGCGCACCGCGTCGGACGGCAGTTCACCCTGCAGTTCGAGATCGAGCAGGAGGCCGACCCCGCCAACCGGGTCACGCTCGGCGCGGACCGGGACGCGCTGGGCAACCCGCGCCCGAGTGTCCACTACGGACTGTCCGACTACGTCAAGGACGGGCTGCTGGCCGCGAAACGGGTCTCGGACCGGCTCTTCGAGCTGCTCAAGGCCGAGGACTACACCTCGTACAAGCCGGACGAGGAGCGGTACTTCGAGCACGACGGCGAACCGTTGCGCTTCTGGGGTGCCGGGCACGGCGGCGGCACGCACGTGATGGGCTCCTCGCCGCGCGACTCCGTGGTGGACCAGTGGCAGCGCTGCTGGGACCACCCCAACCTGTACGCGGTGGGCTGCGGCAGCATGCCGTCGCTCGGCACGTCCAACCCGTCGCTCACGATGGCCGCGCTCGCCCTGCGCACGGCCGACCACCTCGTCTCACGCCGCGTCGAGCTGGGCCAGGCGGCGCACCTCGCGCACGACCGGTGACCGGGTGAACGCCGACGACACGGCGCCCAGCCAGGCGGTTTCGGCCTCCACGCTGGGCGCCTCGCCGTCGTGCGCGCCCGGTTGCCGCGGCCAGCTCCGGCCGGCGTCGCGCATGACCAGCGCCGCCGCGAGCTCCGCCGCCGCACGCGTCGGGCCGTCGACCGGGATCCGCAGCCACGAGGCGAGGTGCGGCGGGACGTGCGTGCGCAGCGCGAGCAGCCCGTCGCGGATCTCGATCAGCCGCCGGTACAGCGTGAACTCCAGGTCGTGCCGCGCGGGCAGGGCGATCTGCGGCTGCGCGGCCACCATCACCTTCCACAACGGTGTCACCGCGCGGAGTCCGCGCCACGTCCGGAGCAGCTTCACCGCACCGTCCCACGTCGTCAGCAGCGCGCCGCTCACCCACAGCGCCACGGCCACGAGCCCGAGCAGCCGGGACGCCGGCAGATAGCCGCCGACGCCGAGGACCGCGAACCACAGCGACGGCAGCCCGGAGAACACGCCCCACGCGATCGTCGCCGCCGCGGCCGCCACGACGAGGCGCAGCCCGGTGCGGAACGTGCCGGGCGGCCGGTCGGTGTGCGCCACCGTCCGGATGAAGACGACCAGGCAGCCGACCGCGTAGCCGGTGAGCACCACCTGGTAGACGACGAGGCTCGGCCGCCACTGCTGCGACCTCAGCACGGCGTGGTACGGCGCGAAGTCGAGGTAGCACAGGGCGAGCACGGCCCAGACGAGCGGCAGCGGCCAGAACGCGGTGCGCGGCTCGGGGGAGCGGGTGCTGCGCGCCAGCTTGAGCAGCGCCCAGACCGAGAGCAGCTGCAGCACGTTCGTGACGAGCCGGCACGACAGCTCGTGCTCGGCGCCGACCCACCGGAGGGTCGGTCCGGCCGAGATCGCCAGCGACACGGCCATGCTGAGGAAGAACGTCACCAGGTGCCGCGGCGCGCGCCGGGCGATGCCGAGCTGGGTGAGGGCGACCAGGGCCAGCAGTGCGGCGCAGACGTAGTTGGTCACGACCCGAACGCCGAGCGCAGCGGGTCCGTGCCCAGGCGGCGCACGATCAGCGAGGCCACCAGCTCGGCCTCCTGCTCGTGCTCCCGCAGGTAGGTGGTGCGCCCCAGCACCCGCCGCACCAGCTCGACCGGCAGGTTCGGCGTGAGCGTCGCGGCGACCTGGTCCGACAGCGCCTGGCCCTCGGCGTGCCCGCACAGCAGGTGGCCCAGCTCGTGCAGCAGGATGTGCTGCTGGTGCAACGCGGACGTGTCCCGCGTGTAGAACACGTAGTCCGCGCGGTCGGTCGCCGCGAGCACCCCGCACGGCGCGCCCGGCCTGGCGGCGAGCGGGACCAGCTCGATCGGGCGTCCCCGCTGCCGGGCGATCGCGGCGAAGAGCGCGTGGACGTCGAACGGTTCCGGCAGGTCCACAGTGGACGCGATCCGCTCGCACCGCCGCCACAGGGCGTTCTTCCGGCCCAGCACCGTCATTCCCCCTTGCGCCGGGGTGGGTTGCGCCGGGCTTCTCGCCGTCCGATGGCCTCCACGATGTCGGCCACCGTGCCGAGCCCCTCCTCGGACAGCGTCACCGCCCGCAGCGCGAGGTCCCGCACGGCGCTGTTGCGCAGCGCCTCCAGCAGTTCCAGCTCCTCGGCGATGACCCGGCCCTGCTCGTCGTCGAAGAAGTAGGCCGGCGGCACCTGGAAGAACGCCGCCAGCGCCTCCAGGTGGCGCTTGGTCGGGTTGTCGCGGCGCCCGGTCCGCAGCTGCCACAGGTAGGCCGCCGAGAACGACTCCCCGGTGCTCTCGCGGCACGCCCGCGCCACCTCCTCGTGGCTGTGCTGCTCCCCGTTCGGCCTGCGCACCACCTGGAACAGGCGGTCGATGCGGTCGGCGAGGGTGGTCGCCCGGTCCTCGGTCATCATCGCCTTTCCATGAGCAGAGATGAACGTCCTTAGGGTACCGTCGGCGAACGTGAGCTGAGATGAATGGCCGTGGGGAGGCGGTCCACACATGACGACTGAGGTGAACGAAGCGCAGGCCTTCTCGGGCTGGTCCTACGAGCACACACCGGAGGACGCGGTGCGGGAAGCCCTGGAGATGGCACGCCGCAGGGCCGCGATCGCCGGGTTCGGCAGCGACGAGTGCGTGCTGCTGTTCGTGAACGCGACGCGGCTGGGGCCGGGCTGCTACGCGGGGGACGCGGGCCTGCGCTGCGCCCGCTGAACCAGCAGGATCGCGGCCGCCACCGCGAACACGCCGACGAGCGAGCCCGGTCGCGGGTCCGCCGGCAGCGGTACGGCCGGCCCGGAGACGTTCACCCGGCCATCACGGCGAAAATGTCGAAAGCTCCGTGACGTCGATCGACGCAGGGGTGGCAGCGGTCCCGCGCTGCCAGTCGACAACGAGGAGAGACCACATGCGGTACATGCTCATCCACCGGGTCAACGAGGACGACCCGGCCTCGTGGGCGCCGAACCCGGAGCTCATCAGCCGGATGGAGGGCTTCATCGGCAAGCTCAACGCGAGCGGCGCGTTCCTCACCGCCGACGGCGTGCTGAAGGTCGGTTCGGTGGTGCGCAGGAGCGGCACGGCGGTCAAGTCGATCGACGGTCCGTTCGCCGAGGCCAAGGAGGTCGTCGGCGGGTTCGTGATGATCAACGCGAAGGACCTGGCCGAGGCCACGGCCATCGCGGAGGAGTACATCACCTGCTTCGCCGGCGTCGAGGAGATGTCGGTCGAGGTGCGTCAGGTGACCGAGATGGAGGACATCGAGCCCTACCGGGCCGGGTAACGCGCGGGGCCGCACGTCCTCGGTGAGGCGAGGACGTGCGGCCCGTGAAGCGTCTAGTTCGCCGAACCGCCCGCGGCGAGCCGCATCAGGTCCGAGTCCAGGTCGATCGACAGCTCGGTGCCGCCGGCGCTGCCGAACTCGTGCTGGTAGCGGCCCCACGACTCGTCGCGCACGGTCTTGGAGAACCCGGCGGCCATGAGCGCCACCAGTTCGAGCGCCGCGCGGTCGATCCGCTTGTTCAGCGCGCCGTCGGTCCAGTCCTCGGTCGCGGCGAACAGCGACGTCGGCACCACGACGGTGCGCAGGTAGGCGAACAGGCCGCGCATCTGGTCGTCGACCACGAGCGCGTGCCGGGCCGTGCCGGCGGTCGCGGCGAGCACGACGGGCTTCGCGATCAGCAGGTCGTTGTCCAGGATCTGGAAGAACGACGTGAACAGGCCGCTCGCGCCCGCCTTGTAGACCGGGGTGCTCGCGACGACGCCGTCGGCGTGCTGCAGGGTGGTGATCGCCTTCTGCAGCTTCGGGCCGATGTGGTTGGACACCAGCGCGTTCGCGATCTCGCTCGCCAGCTCGCGCAGCTCGATCGTCGCGATCTGGACGGTCAGCTGCTTCTGGGTGGCGAGCGTGGCCACGCGCTGGGCGACGCGGTCGGCGAGCAGCCGCGTGGACGACGGGTCGCTCGTGCCCGCCGAGACGACCACGAGCTGGAACTGGGTGGTCATTGCTCCTCGTTTCCGGCCAGCTTGCCGGTGATGGCGGCGAGCTGGTCGAGTTCTTCGGGGGTCAGCACGTTCAGGGCGCGGGCGACGCTGCGGGCGTGCGGGCGGCCGATCTCCCGCTGCACCTCGCGGCCCGCAGGGGTGAGCGACAGGCGCACACCCCTGCGGTCACCGGGGTCGGTGCAGCGGTGCACCAGCCCGCGGTCGACCAGGCGGTCGACCATGCGGGACAGCGCGGGCTGGCTCAGCAGAACGTGGCGGTTCAACTCGCTCATCCGCAGTGGACCGTCGCACTTGGACAACGTGTAGAGGACGTCGTACTCCCGCATCGTCACCTCGCCCCAGACGTCCTCCGCGTTGAACCGCTTCATCAACACGGCGTAGGCCCTCATCAGGGACTCCCACGCCTCGTTGGCTCTGGTCACTCCGAGTCCTGGTACGGAGAGCCGCCCGTGACGTTGTCACCCCGGTTGGCGTTCGGCCGCGGCTGACGGGCGGGCTGGTCGCCGTACTTCTCCTTGAGCCGCAGGGCGTGCGTCGGCGGCTTGGCGGTCTGCGGGTCCTGCCGCGACTCGATCTCCTTGCGCAGCACCGGAACCACCTCCTCGCCCAGCAGGTCGAGCTGGTTGAGCACGGTCTTGAGCGGCAGGCCCGCGTGGTCCATCAGGAACATCTGGCGCTGGTAGTCGCCGAAGTGCTCGCGGAAGGTCAGCGTCTTGTCGATGACCTCCTGCGGGCTGCCGACCGACAGAGGCGTCATCTCCATGAAGTCCTCCATCTTCGGCCCGTGCCCGTAGACCGGCGCCTCGTTGAAGTACGGCCGGAACTCGTTGATCGCGTCCTGCGACCGCTTCGCGATGTAGGCCTGGCCGCCGAGGCCGACGATGGCCTGCTTCTCCGTGCCATGGCCGTAGTGCGCGTACCGCTGGCGGTAGAACTTGATCAGCCGCATGTAGTGCTCTTTCGGCCAGAAGATGTTGTTCGCGAAGAAGCCGTCGCCGTAGTAGGCGGCCTGCTCCGCGATCTCCGGCGTGCGGATCGACCCGTGCCACACGAACGGCGGCAGGTCGTCCAACGGGCGCGGCGTGGAGGTGAAGCCCTGCAACGGCGTGCGGAACTTGCCCTCCCAGTCCACGACGTCCTCGCGCCACAACCGGTGCAGGAGGTTGTAGTTCTCCAGCGCGAGCGGCAGGCTCTGCCGGATGTCCTGACCGAACCACGGGTAGACCGGCGCGGTGTTGCCGCGGCCCAGCATCAGGTCCATGCGGCCCTTCGCCAGGTGCTGCAGCATCGCGTACTCCTCGGCGATGCGGACCGGGTCGTTCGTGGTGATCAGCGTCGTCGCGGTGCTGACGATCAGCCTCTTGGTCCTCGCCGCGATGTGGGCGAGCAACGTGGTGGGCGCGGACGAGAAGAACGGCGGGTTGTGGTGCTCGCCGATCGCGAACACGTCCAGCCCGACCTCCTCGGCCTTCTCGGCGATCTGCACGATCGCGTCGATCCGCTCGGCCTCGCTGGGGGTCTCGCCGCTCACCGGGTCCCTGGTGATGTCGCTCACCGAGAACACTCCGAACTGCACGGCACCCGCCTCCTTCTGTCTGCGCTGAACCTCTAGGTTCTATGCGTTTGCATCTACCTTAACGCACAGGTTCGGCAGGTATTCCCGAGCGGGACGCCAGGCGGGGTCAGACGCTGCGCAGCACCGAGACGACGACGCCCAGGATCACGGCCTTGTCGCCGTCGATCACGGGGTACTCGGGGTTGCGGGGCTCCAGGAGCACGTGACCGTTGCGGCGCTGGTACACCTTGACCGTCGCCTCCTCGTCGATCATCGCGGCGACGATCTGCCCGCTGTACGCCTCGTGCGTCTGCTGGACCACGACCATGTCGCCGTCGCAGATCGCGGCGTCGATCATCGAGTCACCGCGGACGCGCAGCGCGAACACGTTTCCGCCGCGGCCCACGAGCCCGCGCGGCAGGTTCAGCACGTCGTCCACGTGCTCGATGGCGGAGATCGGCGTGCCGGCGGCGATGTCACCGACGACGGGCACCGAGATCGAGTCGGCGGACGCCGGTGCGGAGGCCGTCTCGTGCAGGAAGACGCGGACGTCCATCGGCCGCGTCACGGACGAGCCGCGCTTGAGGAAGCCCTTCTCCTCCAACGCCGACAGGTGCTTCGAGACGCTGGAGGAGGACTTCAGGCCGACCGCGTCGCCGATCTCGCGGGTGCTGGGGGAGTAGCCGTGCTCGACCACCCAGTCGCGGATGGCGACCAGGATCCGCTGCTGGCGCTCCGGCAGCACCGTCGTGTCGAGCTCAAGATCGTCGTAGGCGGTCATCGGCCAGATAGTAGTAATCCGGTTGCCGGACACGATCGGGTGGTCGTTTGATCTTGGAGTGACCTCTGTCTGGGTAGGAGAACGCGTCCGGCTGCGGGCCGTCGAACCGGAGGACTGGGAGTCGTTCCGGAAGTTCGACGAGGACTCGGTGACGCAGCGGGCGGCCGACATGGTCCACCCGCCGTGGTCGGCCGCCCGGTTGCGCGAGTGGGCCGAGAAGGCCGCGCTCAAGAAGGTGGAGCAGGACCAGTTCCAGCTGGCGATCGAGTCGATCGAGGACGGCAGGCTCGTCGGCACGATCGGCACTCACTGGACCGACCAGCGGGCCGGGCGGTTCTGCTACGGCATCGCGCTCGGCAGGGAGTTCCATCGGCGCGGGTACGCGTCGGAGGCGGTGCGGCTGCTGCTGACGTTCATGTTCGGCGAGCGGCGGTTCCACAAGTGTGAGGCGAACGTCTGGGCGTTCAACGAACCGTCGATGGCGCTGCAGCGCAGCCTCGGCTTCACGGAGGAGGGCAGGCTGCGCGACCACGAGTTCTTCGCGGGGCGCCATCACGACGTGGTGGTGTTCGGGATGACCGCGCCCGAGTTCGCGGCCCGGCACCCATTCCCCAGCGAGATCTGATCTCCGGCCGCACGATGTGGCGGTGAGCACACGGCGGGAACGCTCCTGGGGCCTGCGGTCAGGTAGGGGTGTGCGAAGCGACGTGGCGCCCGTGGCGCTGACACCCCGAGAGGCGCCCGCCGTGCTGGACGAGGCCGCGCTGCTGACGTTGTACGAGTCGACGGCCGAGCGGTTGCACCGCTACGTGGCCAGGCGGGTCGGTGCCGACACCGCGCAGGACGTGGTGTCCGAGGCCTTCCTCGTGCTGTGGGACCAGCGTGCCGGGCAGACCTACGAGCCCGACGCCGTGCGCGCGTGGCTCTACGGCGTGGCGACGAACCTGTTGCGCGGCCATGTGCGCGCCGAGGAACGCAAGCTGCGTGCCTGGAGCAAGGCGTACGCGGCCCGTACCGACGAGGCCGACATCGGCGACCGGGTGAGCGCCGCGGCCGACGCGGACGTGCTCGCCGGGCCGCTCACCGGCTGGCTCGCCGAACTGCGCGTCGAGGAACGCGAGGTGCTGCTGCTCAACGCGTGGGCCGACTTCACACCGGCCGAGATCGCGGTGGCGCTCGACGTCCCGGTGGTCACCGTGCGCACCAGGCTGCACCGCGCCCGCGCCCGGCTGCGCACCCGTCTCGCCGCGACCGACCACGACTTCTCCGAGGACAGCCATGTCTGAGCCGACCACGCCAGAGACCCTCGACCGAGCGCTCGACGCCGCGCTGGCCCGCGCCGCCGACGAGCCCGTCCAGTTCGACGTCGCCGCGGGGAAGAACGCGCTGGCCGCGGCTCTGCGGGACCGTGCGACGGGGCCCGCCGACGAGACCTCCGGTAGGAACGTGCTGGCGGCCGACCTGCGGGACCGTTCGACGCGGCCCGCTGACGAGACCTCCGGCAGGAACGCACTGGCGGCCGCCCCGCGGGAACGTGCGACGCAGCCTGCCGGCCACCCTGCTGACGACACCACCGGCCACCGGCCACGCCGCCGGGCCCGCTGGCTCGCCGCCGCGGCCGCCGTGGGCGTGCTGACCGCCGGTGGCCTGAGCGCGCTGACCGTCGGCGACAGCGGCACCTCGGCGACCGCGGCCGAGGAGCTCACGAAGGCGGCCGACCTTGCCGCGCGCGTCGTCGAACGCCCTCTCGCCCCTGGTCAGTACCGGTACGTGCGGACCCGCTACGAGGGCATCACCGGGGAGTGGGGCTCCGACAAGGCGTGGCGCACCGACACGGCGAACGAGGAGTGGATCCCGGCCGACCGCCGCGACGAGTGGGAGCTGAAGTTCCGCGTCTACTCGGTGAAGTGGGTGCCCGGCCACGAGGGTCAGGGCGAGCCCGACGGCGGCCCGTTCAAGGACGGTCAGGAGTTCCGCGCCAAGTGCGGCATGTACTCCTACTACGCCGAGGGCTATCCCGACCGCTGCACCGTCGGCTCCTTCCACAACCCGACGCCCGAGTTCGTCGCCGCGCTGCCGAAGGACCCGAACGGCATGCTCGCCAAGCTCAGGGAGGAGGGGCAGGCCGGCGACGCGGGCGCGTTCATGCAGGCCCTGGAGGCGCTGCGGTCGGGCCAGTACCCCGCCGAGGTGCGCGCGACGATCTTCCGGGCGCTCGCCCTGCTGCCCGGGCTGGTCGTCACCGACAAGCGGGCCAACCTCGACGGCAAGGAGGGGGTCGCGCTCGGCAAGAAGTACTACGACGACTTCACCGAGATCATCATCGACCCGGCCAACGGTGACTTCATCGGCACCAGGGAGGTCATCGCCGAGGACCAGACCGGGGACAAGGGCAGTCTGAAGAAGGGCACGGTCCGGCAGTCGTCCTCGGTGACCACGGCGATCGTCGGCGCGCTCGGCGCCCGCCCCTGAAACATGCAACCCTGGAGTTGCACATCTTCGGGGGATGTGCAACTCTGGGGTTGCACTTGTTGACGGATGTGGGGAGTTTGTCGTGACCGTGGACCGGATCGAACGCGAGACCCTGATCGAGGCGACCCCTGAGCGGGTCTGGCAGCTGGTGACCGAGCCAGGGTGGTGGGTGGCCTCGTCGCCGTCGGGCACGGCGGTCGAGGGCGAGACGACGTGGTGCAAGAACGACACGTACGGCGACTTCCCGGTGCGGGTCGAGACCGTGACGCCGCAGAGCTACGTGGCGTACCGCTGGGCCAGCGCGTTCGGCGGCCAGGAACTGACCGGGGACAACACCACGCTGGTCGAGTTCACCCTCACGCCGGAGGGGGCCGGCACCCGGCTGCGGGTCGTGGAGAGCGGGTTCGCGTCGCTGGCCGGCTCGGAGGAGCTGCGGGCCAAGGCGCACGAGGACAACTCGGGTGGCTGGCCGCAGGTGTTCGAGGCGTTCAAGAAGCGCGTGGAGGGCTGAGTCAGCCGGCGTCCACGCGGTCGCGGGCGGACCAGCGCGGTTCGCCACCGGCCTCGGTGAACGCGGTCAGCGCCTCGACCAGGCCGTGCCGCAGGTGCTCCGGCATGCGCGCCACGATCGTGCTGATCTCGGCGCGCCGGCGCGCCATCACCTCGCCCACGACCCGGCGGCCCTCCTCGCTCGCGATCACCACGACCTCGCGTTTCGTCACGGGGTTCGGCTCGCGGTCGGCCATGCCGGAGGTGATCAACCGGTCGATCATGCGCTTGGCCGTCGACGGGTTGACCTCCAGCAGGTCGGCGAGCGCGGTGAGCTTCATCGGGCCGCGGCCGTCCAGCAGCACCAGCATGCGCAGCTGCGGCAGCGTGAGCGTTTCCTCGACGGCCGCCAGCGACCGTGCGGACACGGCGATCAGCAGGCGGGACGCGGTGAGGACCGCGTCGGTCAGGTCGTCGGCATCGCTCACGTGCCCCAGTCTGACAGGGCCGAGTTCGGTAACGAACTGATAACCATTGCACTGTGCAACGGTCGGCGGCCCTCGGTCCGTCCGTACCTCCCGGCATGCGGATACTCCTGATCTCCCTGCTGGTGTTGCTGGTCGGTGCGCCGCCCGCGTCCGCGCAACCGAACCTCGGGCCCGACTACGTCCAGACCCCGTTCGGCCCGATGGGGCCGGCCGGGCGCGACCTGCTGCAGAAGGTGACCCTCGCCGGGCTGTGGGAGGGTCCGGCCGGCCGGATGGCGCTGGAGAAGTCGGCCGACCCGAAGGTGCAGGAGGCCGGCCGCCACCTGATCGAGGGGCACGCCGACCTGGACCGCCGCACCGTCGACCTCGCACGGACGTTGAACGTCACGTTGCCCACGCAGCCCAACGAGTCGCAGCAGGGCTGGCTGAACGAGATGCAGGCCGCGCCCGCGCGCAGCACCGAGTTCGACAAGGTCTTCGCGAACCGGCTGCGCGCGGCGCACGGCGTGGTCTACAAGTTCCTCGCCACCGTGCGGACCGGCACGCGCAACACCGCGATCCGCGACTACGCCAAGGTCTGCATGGACACCGTGCTCGACCACATGACGGTGCTGGAGGCCACCGGGCTGGTCGACTTCGGCGACACCGACGCGATCCCGCTGGCGCTGGTCGCGCAACCTTCCTCGTCCGCCGCTCCCACCCCTCCCCGCGCGCCTCAGATCGTCACGCAGAACACGGGGCAGCAGCAGAAGGACGACGGCGGCATCCCGGACGGGTTGATCGGCCTGGCCGTCCTGACGGCGGTCGTCGCCGGGATCTGGCTGTGGAGCGGCGGGCGCAGCAGCCGCAGGATGCACCCGTAGCGGCCGCGTCGCGGTGGTGGCGAGCCGGACGAGCTCGCCGTTGATCCGCTCGCCGCGTCCATCTCGTCCGCGATCGTCTGCAGTTACGTCGCGTCGTACCGGCGGTCGCGACCAGCCTGCGTGCTGTGGTGAGAATCGCGGCGATGCTGCAATCGGAGGTGTGTCGTGACTGTTCTGGTGACCGGCGGCACGGGGTTCGTGGCCGGCTGGACGATCGAACAGCTGTTGCGCCAGGGCTACGACGTGCGCACGACGGTGCGCACGCGCCGCCCGGCAGTGCCCGGTGACTACGAGGTGGTGCGCGCGGACCTGACCTCGGACGACGGCTGGGCCGAGGCGATGGAGGACGTGCGGTACGTGCTGCACGTCGCGTCACCGCTGAGCGGCGACGGCGACCTGATCGGCCCGGCGCGTGACGGCACGCTGCGGGTGCTGCGGCACGCGGTGGACGCGGGCGTGCAGCGGGTGGTCATGACGTCCTCGTGCGCCGCCGCGACCCCGCCGCCGGGCTCGACCGGTTCGTTCGACGAGACGGTGTGGACGGACCTCGGCGGCCTGAGGCTCGACGAGTACCGGCGGTCCAAGGTGCTGGCCGAACGCGCCGCGTGGGAGTTCATGCGCGACAAGGAGACCTCGTTCACGACGGTGCTGCCGGGCGCGGTGCTGGGTCCGGTGCACTCGAAGGACAACCTGGGCTCGGTGCGGGTGGTCGGCCGGCTGCTCGACGGCATGCCGGCCGTGCCGCGCGTGGGCCTCAACGTCGTCGACGTCCGCGACGTGGCCGACCTGCACCTGCGGGCGATGACCGCGCCGGACGCGGCGGGGGAGCGGTTCATCGCGGTCAGCGAGTTCATGTGGATGGCCGACGTGGCGCGGACGCTGGACCTGCCGGCCCGTCAGCTGCCGGACTTCCTGCTGCGCGCGATGTCGTGGGTGAGCGAGGAGCTCCGGCCACTCGTGCCGATGCTCGGCCGCTCCTACACCCACTCGCACGACAAGGCCTCGCGCGTGCTCGGCTGGCAGCCCCGGCCCGCGCGGACCACGGTGCTGGAGTGCGCCGCGAGCCTGCGCTGACGGGCGTCGCAGGGCCGGGGCGCAAGGTGAGGTAACGGAGTGTGCATGTGGCGCGACACCTAGGCATGTCCGCGCCACCGCAGCCCACGTTCGGCGAAGAGGTGCGTCGGCTGCGCACGGAGCGCGGACTGACCCAAGCGGACCTGGCCCGGATGATCCCCTACAGCAGAAGCTACATAAGCAAGGTCGAGAATGATCAGGTTTACCCCACCCACCAGCTGGTGAGGGATCTCGACAGGGCGTTGGAGGCACGCGGCCAGCTGAGTGTGTACGACGCCGGTCCGAGCGCCGCGATCTGGTCCGGCGACGAAACGGTGTTGCAGGAGTACGCGGCGACAACCGAACCTGTGGCGGACGACCCGCCCGCCGAGCCGGAGGGCGTCGAGGTCGCCTGGTCGACAGACGCCGCTACCTCCCACGACCTCCTGCGGCGCAACGCACTGGCCCGCGTGCTCGACGCGCGGCTGCGCGAGGCCAAGCAGGAGCACCCGCACACCTCGCTGCTGGTTCACCTGGACGGCAGCTGGGGATCCGGCAAGAGCAGCGTCCTGCTTCTGCTCGCGAAGCAGTTGCGCAAGGAACCGCCTTTCCTGGTCGTCTGGTTCGACGCCTGGCAGCAGTCCCGCGTGTCCCCGCCGTGGTGGGCGCTGCTGACCACACTGCGGGAGCACGTCCTCGCCGACCAGAACCCGTTCAGCCGCGCCTGGTTGCGCCTGCGCGAGATGGGGGCGCGAATCCGGGTGTCCGGCGCGCCGTACGCGGTGGCTCTGGTGCTGCTCGTGGTCCTGTCGGCAGGGCTCGGTTACGCGACCTGGTGGCTCGCGAACAGTCTCACGGTCAGCGATCTGGTCAAGCTGTTCACCCCGGCGGTCGCCGGGTTGTCCTTGCTCTGGGCGGGAAGCCGCGTTGCCGCACGGGCACTGCTCTGGGCGTCGGCTGGCGGCGCGAGACTGTTCGAGCAGTCGAACTCCAACCCGATGACGCGGATCGCGCTGCACTTCGACTGGCTGCTGAACCACTCGGCGAAACCAGTGGTCTTCTTCGTCGACGACCTCGACCGTTGCCGTGAGGACTACGTCGTCGAGTTCCTGGACTCCGTGCACACCCTCGTGCGTGACGCACCGAGAAGCCACTACGAGGAGGCCACGGCGGCGGCGTACTTCGTCGTGGCGGCTGACGGCGCCTGGATCCGGCAGAGCTACGAGCACGCCTACCGGACGTTCGGGGGCGATGGAGGCTCGCTCGGTCATCTGTTCCTGGACAAGCTGTTCCAGTTGAACGTGCCCATGCCGGCACTTGGGGGCAGCACGCAGAAGGAGTTCATCGGCAGCCTGCTCGGGCTCGCGGCCGATCCGAGCCCGCAGGTGGCCGAGGCCAGCGCCGCCATCAAGGACGCCGCGGACGAGGCGGCGATCATCGGCGCGCTGGAGAACCTGAGCCCGGACGAACGGCAGGCGGTCGCGGGCGAGGCGGCGCTGGCGCTGGCGTCCACCGAGACGCGCAGGCACACGGAGCACACGCTCAGGAAGTTCTCGCCGCTGCTGCACGGCAATCCGAGAAGCATCAAGCTGTTCCTCAACACCTACAGCATGCTGCGGTCCGTGCGGACGCTGGAAGGCAGCACACTGTCTCCGGACACGCTGGCGTTGTGGGCGTTGATCAGGGTGCGGTGGCCGAGCATCGCGGAGGTCCTGGCACGCGACCCGGACGCCGTCGAGGGGATCAAGGACGACCTCTGGTGCGCAGACCACTTCCCGGAGGACCTCCACGCGGTGGCGAAGAGCAAGGACCTGCGCCGAGTCGTCCTGCACGAGGAGGGCGGGCCGCTGACCGCCGCGCTGGTCCGGCGCTGCTGCGGGCTGGCCGAGGGTTAGCGGCATGTCGGGTCACCCGTGCCGACGCGATCACGACAGACTGTGCGGCGTGGAACGGGATCGCAGGTGGGTGGACAAGGGTGAGGCGATCGGGCACGGCGTGAGCTGGCTCGCGCGGTGGAGTCTGCGGGTGGCGCTGGCCGCGCTCGGCTTCTGGATGGTCCTGTGGCTGGTCGGGCAGCTGTGGGTGGTCGTGATGCCCGTGCTGCTGGGGTTGCTGATCACCACGGTGCTGTGGCCGCCGGCCCGGTGGCTGATGTCGAAGGGGCTGAACTCGGCGCTGGCGGCGTCGATCGTGCTCGTCGTCGGGCTGGCGGTGCTGGTCGGGGTGATCGCGGCGATCTCGTCGTCGATCGCGTCCGGTGTCCCGGAGATCGCGCAGAGCGCGCAGGACGCCCTGACGCAGCTGCAGGGCTGGGCCGCGGGGCCGCCGCTGAACCTGCGCGACACCGACCTCGACCGGCTCATCGCCCAGGGGGTGGAGCAGGTCAGGTCGAGCATCGGGTCGATCGCGAGCGGGCTGCTGACCGGCGCGGGCGCGGTGACGTCCGGTGTGGTGACCGGGCTGGTGGCGTTGCTGCTGGCCTTCTTCTTCGTCAAGGACGGCATGCGGTTCACGCCGTGGCTGCGCGGGATGATCGGGGAGCGCGCGGGCGGGCACGTCACGACGGTGCTGGAGCGGATCTGGGTGACGCTCGGCTCGTTCATCCGCAGCCAGGCGATCGTGTCGCTGATCGACGCGGTGTTCATCGGGCTCGGCCTGGTGATCCTCGGGGTGCCGCTCGCGGTCCCGCTGGCCGCGCTGACGTTCCTCGGCGGGTTCATCCCGATCATCGGCGCGTTCGTGGCCGGTGCGCTGGCCGTGCTGGTGGCGCTGGTGAGCAACGGGCTGACCACGGCGGTCATCATGCTGGTCATCGTGATCGTGGTGCAGCAGGTCGAGGGCAACGTGCTGCAGCCCATCCTGCAGTCGCGCAGCCTGCGCCTGCACGCGGCGGTCGTGCTGCTGGTCGTGACGGCGGGCACGTCGCTGTACGGCATCGCGGGCGCGTTCTTCTCCGTGCCGGTCGCCGCCGCCGTGGCCGTCGTCCTGCGCTACCTGGGCGAGGTCATCGAGGCGCGGTCTGTAATGGTTACGTCACAAGTCGACGGGGATGAACCGGTGGAGACCGAACGTTCTCCTGAGTGACACACCGAGCAGAGGAGAACCACTGTGACGGAGAAGGCTGTTCTCGCGGGCGGCTGCTTCTGGGGCATGCAGGACCTGTTCCGCCGCCACCCCGGCGTCGTCTCCACCCGCGTCGGCTACACCGGCGACCCGAGCACGCCGAACGCCACCTACCGCCGCCACGGCAACCACGCCGAGGCCATCGAGATCGTGTTCGACCCCGAGCAGCTGAGCTACCGGCAGATCCTGGAGTTCTTCTTCCAGATCCACGACCCGTCGACCCGCAACCGCCAGGGCAACGACATCGGCGCCAGCTACCGGTCGGCGATCTTCTACACCGATGACGCGCAGAAGCAGGTGGCGGAGGCGACCATCGCCGACGTCGACGCGTCCGGCAAGTGGCCGGGCAAGGTCGTCACCGAGGTCACCCAGGCGACCGAGTTCTGGGAGGCCGAGCCGGAGCACCAGGACTACCTGGAGCGCTACCCGAACGGGTACACGTGCCACTACGTGAGGCCGGAATGGCAGCTCGGCGAGAGGTAGAGATCGTCGCGCTGCACGTCTCACCCGTGCACGCCTACGAGGGCCGTCCGTCGGACGGCCCTCGCGCCGATCCCGAGCCCGTTTCCCGCGACCACGTGGAGGTCCGCGCCGGGCTCGGGATCGTCGGCGACCGCTACTTCAACCACCCCGCGCACCGCAACGCCGCGGTCACGCTGATCGCGGCCGAGTCGCTGGCACCGTGGCCGGTGGATCCGCTGCTCGCCCGGCGCAACGTCGTGGTCAGGGGGTTCGACGTGGACTCACTCCCGCGCGGCACCGTGTTCAGCCTCGGCGACGTGCGGTTCGAGGTGCACCGGCCCGCGAACCCGTGCGCCTGGATGGACGCGGTGATCGCGCCGGGTGCGTTCAAGGGCCTGCGCGGCAAGGGCGGCATCCGGTGCGTGCCGCTCGACGACGGGGTGCTGCGCGTCGGGGCAGCGGCATTGGCGATCATGAGCGCATGAAGTGGTTGCGCCGCAAGCCGACGATCATCACCGCCGTCGGTCTCGTCGTCGTGCTCGCGGCGGTCGCGGCCCTGTGGAACGTCAGCAGTTCGCGCACCTTCCAGTTCTTCGGTGAGCTGGTCGACCGCGTCGAGACCACGGAGAAGGTCGTGGCGCTGACGTTCGACGACGGGCCCGACCCCGCCCGCGCGCAGCAGGTGCTCGACGTGCTCGGCCAGGAACAGGTCAAGGCCACGTTCTTCCTCATGGGCCGCGATCTGGAGAAGCACCCCGAGCTCGGCAGGAAGATCGCGGACGCCGGTCACGAGATCGGCAACCACACCTACGACCACAAGCGAATGGTCGGCGTGCTGCCGAGCACGGTGGCCAGGGAGATCGAGGACACCGACGCGCGGATCCGCGAGACCGGTTACCGCGGCGAGATCCACTTCCGGCCGCCCAACGGCAAGAAGCTCTTCGCGTTGCCGCACTACCTGAGCGAGCACCACCGCAAGACGATCATGTGGGACGTGGAGCCGGACTCCGCGGGCACGCCCACCGCGCAGCAGATCGAGCAGGACGTCCTCGACCGCGCCAGGCCCGGCTCGATCATCCTGCTGCACCCGATGTACGCGAGCCGGGAGCAGACCCGGCAGGCGCTCAGGCCGGTCATCGGCGGGCTGAAGGAGCGCGGCTACCGGTTCGTCACCGTGTCGGCGCTCCTGGCCGGTGCCTGAGTCAGATCAGGTCGGCCAGCTGAACCCGGCGCAGGAACTCGCCACGCACCCGGTCCGCCACCGCGTTCACGACCTCGGCGCCGTCGGACGACGGGTCGACGTGCACCCGGAACGGCGGCTTCGCAGCGTCCACAACGGACACGATCGCGTCCGCGACGGCACCGGCGTCCGCCCACGACGGCTCCAGCTCGGCGAGCCGGGCGCCGACCTGGTCCATCAGACCGGGGTAGAGCTCCTCGTAGGCGGCGGCGACGGCACCGTCGGCCGGCGTGCCGCTGTGCGCGAAGTGGTTGGTGCCGCGGGTGAACGCGCCCGGCACGACGATCGTGGTCTCGATGCCGAACCGCAGCAGCTCGGCGCGGTAGGAGACCGCGACGGCGTCCATCGCCGCCTTGGCCGCGAAGTACGGCGCGAGGTACGGGGGAGTGCCGCCGCGGGTCGAGCTGGAACCCACCCACACGACGTGACCGGAACGCTGATGGCGAAGGTGCGGCAGTACGGCACGGTTGACCCGTTGCGTGCCAAGGACGTTGACGTCGTAGAGGGCCGCGTACTGCTCCGGCGTGAAGGCCTCGGCGGGGCCGGTGACCATGTGGCCCGCGTTGTGCACCACCACGTCCAGCCGACCCTGCTCGGCGATGATCCGCGCGATCGCCGCGTCCGCCGACTCCTGCGACTGCACGTCGAGCTCGACGGCGTGGACCGCGACGTCGTTCGAGGCACCGAACGCACCGAGCTCGGCGACCGCGGAAGCGTTGCGGCCCGTGGTTTCCCGCATGCCCGCGTAGACCGCGTGCCCGGCCAGGGCGAGGCTGCGCACGGCCAGTGCGCCGAACCCGCTGGACGCCCCCGTGACGACGACGACCTTGCTCATCAGATGATGCCTCCGTTCGCACGAACGACCTGACCGTTGATCCAGCGGGCCGGGCCCGCCAGGAACGAGATGACCTCGGCGATGTCCTCCGGCGAGCCGATGCGCTCCAGCGGCGCCTGCTTCGCCAGGGCGTCGATCGTCGCCTCGTCCTTGCCCTGCAGGAACAGGGCCGTGGCGGTGGGGCCGGGGGCGACGGCGTTCACGGTGATGTCACGGCCGCGCAGCTCGCGGGCCAGGACCAGGGTCAGCGCCTCGACACCGCCCTTGGTCATCGCGTAGGCGCCGTACTGAGGGAAGCGCAGGCCCACGACCGACGACGAGACGTTGATGATGGCGCCGCCGTTGCGCAGCCTCCGTGCGGCCTGCTGGGCCACCACGAAGGTGCCGCGGGCGTTGGTGCGCTGCACGCGGTCGAAGACTTCGAGGTCCATGTCCGCGACCGTGCCCAACGGCATGATGCCCGCGGAGTTCACGACGACGTCCACGCCGCCGAAGGTCTCCGCGGCCAGGTCGAAGGCGGCGGCGACGGCGGTCTCGTCGGCCACGTCCGCCTGCGCGGCGATGGCCTGGCCACCCGCCGCCCTGATCTCGTCGACCGCCTTGCCGGCTTCGGTCTGGTTGCCGGCGTAGACGATGACGACGGCCATTCCGTCCGCGGCGAGGCGCTCGGCGGCTGCCCGCCCGATGCCCCTCGATCCGCCGGTGACGATCGCAACGCGAGTCATGTCGGTGCTCCCAACTGGCGTTTCCGGTGATAACGCAATCAACGTAGCACCGATATCGAATCAACGCTACCCAGGATGTGTTATCGTCGTTACATGGACACGAGGGAGCGGTTGGTGAAGGCCGCGGCCGAGCTGCTGATCGAGGGCGGCAAGGAAGCCGTCTCCACGCGCGCGGTGGCGGCGGCGGCCGGTGTGCAGGCGCCGACGCTGTACCGGCTGTTCGGGGACAAGGACGGCCTGCTCGACGCCGTCGCCGCCTACGGCTTCGCCGACTACCTCGCGACCAAGCACGCGATGGGCGCGAGCGACAACCCCGTCGACGACCTGCGCCGCGGGTGGGAGCTGCACATCGGGTTCGGCCTGGCGCGGCCCGCGTTCTACCTGCTGATGTACGGCGAACCGCGCAAGCGGGCGGCGCGGGTGGAGGCGGACGCGATGCTGCGCGAGATCATCAGCCGCATCGCGGCGGTGGGCCGGTTGACGGTCCCGGTCGGGCAGGCCGCGGAGTTCGTCCACGCGGCGGGCGTGGGCGTCGTGCTGTCGCTGATCGCGACGCCGGAGGCCGAACGCGACCTGGAGCTGATCACGTTCTCGCGCGAGCAGGTGATCAGGTCGATCACGACCGACGCCTCACCGGACGAGCCGACCGACATCCCCAGCCGGGCGATCGCCCTGCGGGTGGCACTGGAGGAGGACCCGCCCCTGATGCTGTCTCCAGCGGAACGGGCCCTCCTGGCCGAGTGGCTCGACCGAGTGGCCAAGTGATCAGGCGTTCGGGTCGAACGGGATCCCGGCCGGCTTGGCGTTGGCCAGGTTGTAGCTGAACGCGCTGTCCTTGATCGCCAGCGACGCGTGGCCGAAGTCGGCGTTGACCAGGATGTCGCGCACCCCGGCCGGGAACCGGTCCCAGCTCACCAGGGCGGGGTACTGATAGACGCCGTAGTGGTTCTCGGCCGGCTCGTTGAAGCCCGCGAGGCGGAAGCAGTGCGTGCTGGCCCCGTCCTTGTGGTAGATGATCTTCGCGTGGGTGCCTTCCCAGTCGGCCTTGTCGCGCGAGTAGGTGTGGAACTTGCCGTGCGCTGACGTCGACACGTACTGGGCCACGTCGTTCTGCACCCAGATGACCACGTGCTCGATGTCGTGCCGGTGGCCGCAGCAGTCGATCAGCGGCACGGCCTGGTCCTTCTCGAAGTACAGGTCGTACAGGTAGGCGCACCAGCCGTTGTTGCACTTCGACCGGCTGTAGGAGTTGGTGTTGTCCAGGTCGGACCGGTCGTGGCAGTTGCCGTTCAACGCGCCCGAGTTCTTCAGTCCCGTCGCCACCTGACCGGTCGGCGAGATCGCCGGGGTGGGGTAGCAGCCGTCACCGTCGTAGTCGAACGCCGGTTGCCACTTGCCGTCGTCCGCCGTGAAGTTGGCGGGGATGGCCTGCGGTGGGTCGGCGAGCGCGATGCCGGGGAACAGTGCGGTGATCAGGAGCGCGCCGGCCAGCGCGGGTAGGAGCTTCTTCCTCAACAGTGGCCTCGTTTCCGATTGAGCAGGGGTGCGGAGAGGCTTGCGAGGCAGAAGGTGGTACATGAACGGCGTTCACGTCCAGCCAGTTGGCCAAATCTTCGCCGAACCGGGAAGTTCTGCGGTGGTGAGGTTGCGTGCTGTCTGCGAACGTTCACCTGGCCGAACGCGGCCTCCATGAGCTGAGGCGCAACTAACAAGACCCCCGATGTGCATGCTCATACATCGTCGTGCATAATTCTCAACGTGTCCAAGGTGCTCACTTCACTTCCCGCCGGCGAACGCGTCGGCATCGCCTTCTCCGGTGGTCTCGACACCTCCGTCGCGGTCGCGTGGATGCGTGAGAAGGGCGCGGTGCCGTGCACGTACACCGCGGACATCGGTCAGTACGACGAGCCTGAGATCGACACGGTCCCCGGCCGCGCCGGCACGTACGGTGCCGAGATCGCGCGCCTGGTGGACTGCCGGTCGGCGCTCGTCGAGGAGGGGCTCGCGGCGCTGGCGTGCGGCGCGTTCCACATCCGCTCCGGTGGCCGCGCGTACTTCAACACCACCCCGCTCGGGCGTGCCGTCACGGGCACGATGCTCGTGCGCGCCATGCTCGACGACGACGTCCAGATCTGGGGCGACGGCTCCACCTACAAGGGCAACGACATCGAGCGGTTCTACCGCTACGGCCTGCTCGCGAACCCGTCGCTGCGCATCTACAAGCCGTGGCTCGACGCGGCGTTCGTGACCGAGCTCGGTGGCCGCAAGGAGATGTCCGAGTGGCTGCTGGAGCGCGGCCTGCCCTACCGCGCGTCCACCGAGAAGGCCTACTCGACCGACGCGAACATCTGGGGCGCGACGCACGAGGCGAAGTCGCTCGAACTGCTCAACGAGGGCATCGAGATCGTCGAGCCGATCATGGGCGTCAAGTTCTGGGACCCGTCGGTGGAGATCGCCACCGAGGACGTGACGGTCGGCTTCGACCAGGGCCGTCCCGTCACGATCAACGGCAAGGAGTTCGGCAGCGCCGTCGACCTCGTGCTGGAGGCCAACGCCATCGGCGGCCGCCACGGTCTGGGCATGTCCGACCAGATCGAGAACCGCATCATCGAGGCCAAGAGCCGCGGCATCTACGAGGCGCCCGGCATGGCGTTGCTCTACATCGCCTACGACCGGCTCGTGAACGCGATCCACAACGAGGACACCGTCGCGGCGTACCACAACGAGGGCCGCAAGCTCGGCCGGCTGCTGTACGAGGGCCGCTGGCTCGACCCGCAGTCGCTGATGCTGCGCGAGTCGCTGCAGCGCTGGGTCGGCGCCGCGGTCACCGGTGAGGTCACGCTGCGGCTGCGCCGCGGTGACGACTACTCGATCCTCGACACGTCCGGCCCGGCGTTCAGCTACCACCCGGACAAGCTGTCGATGGAGCGCACCGAGGACTCGGCGTTCGGCCCGGTCGACCGCATCGGCCAGCTGACCATGCGCAACCTCGACATCGCGGACTCGCGCGCCAAGCTGGAGCTCTTCGCGGGCCTCGGCATGGTCGGCACCCGGCAGTCGGCGCTCATCTCGGCCCAGCCGGAACCGACGAAGCTGATCGGCGAGGTGCCCGACGGCGGCGCCGAGGCCATCGCCTCGCGCGGCACCGTCTCCGCCGCCGACGAGCTGCTCGACTCGGCCGCCATGGAGTCGGGAACGGACTGATCCGGGTCGCTCCCGGCCTCTCTGCCGAGGGGCCGGGAGCCTCGGCCCGCCGCCTTCTGCTAGCTCTTACCCCATGATGGGCAAGGAGAACTGGGCGAGGCCCGCGGTCCTGCTGAACCCGCTGGAAGGCGATCCGACGGACGCCGACAGCCACATCGGCGGTCCGATGCTGTGGCCGATCGACGAGCCGTGGCCGTGGTGCGACGGCGCCCTGCACGACCCGCAGTCGCCGGGGGTCCCCGGCGACCTGATCGCGGGCGTGGGCATGCCGTTCGTCGGCGCGGTGCAGCTCTACCGGCGGGACTTCCCGGAGCTGCCGTTCCCCGACGGGACGGATCTGCTCCAGGTGTTCCTCTGCACGCTGGAGCACAACCTCGACGACTGCTACGGCCCGGACGTGCGGCTGGTGTGGCGCGACTCCACGACGGTCGTCGAACTGATCGAGGAGGAGCCGGAGCCGCCGGTTCAGGAGGAGATCTACGTCCCGACGGTGAACGTGCTGGAACCGATCCGGTTCACCGAGTACGCCCACTCGTTCGACCGTCCGGCGGAGCTGCGGGACGCGGACTGGCCGGAGACGTCGAGCGGCTCCAAGATCGGCGGGTGGACCTGTTGGTGGCAGAGCGGGCCGATCGAGTTCACGTGCCCGGAGTGCGGTTCGCCCCAGCAGCAGATGCTCGCGCTCGCGACCAGCGAGCCCTCCGGTGAGGACGTCGAGTGGTCGTTCGGGCGTGACGGGAACCTGAACATCCTCACGTGCCGCGAGGACGTGCGGCACCCGTTCCGGATGCACATCGACTGAGTTCGCGGCACGGCGGCGCCACGTGGTCCGGTGTGCGCCGCCACGTCGAGCAACGGGTCAGGACCGCCGTGGAGCGGCCAGCGCGGCCACGCCCGCCAGAATCATGAGCAGGATCGCGGCGAACCAAGTCATCACGGTGGTGGCGCTCAGGAAGCGCGTCGCGAGGCCGATCGACAGCGACGGCACGCTCATCCCCAGGTAGGCGACGAAGAACAGCCCCGCCAGCGCCTCTCCGCGCTGCGCGGGCGCGGTCGCCGCGGCGACCACCCCGATCGCCGCCTTGAACTGCACGCCCGCGCCGATCCCCGCGATCGCGCCGCCGACGAGGAACAGCGCGAAGCTGGTCGCGTACATGCCGGTCACCACCAGCAGCACCCCGCTCGCCTGGGCGCTCAGGCCGAGCGTGCGCCGGGCCGCGAGGGACAGACCGCCGGTGAGGGTCTGGGCGAGCGCCGCGCCACCGAACACGGTGAACACGACCAGCCCGGCGAGCGTCCGCGACGGGTGGTGCAGCTCGCCGGCCACGAAGCCGGGCGAGACGGACGTGAACACCCCGAACACGGCGAACGCCGAGAACGCGCCCAGCCCGGCCGCGCCGTGGCGCGCGCTGATCCGTTGTGGACGGTAGCGGACCTGGCGGCGCGCAACGGTCTCCGGGATGAGCGCCACCGCGATCATGCTGGCGACCAGCAGGACGGCCAGCACGACGTACGGGGTGCTCAGCGGCGAGTCCGCGTACTGCGCGAGCAAGCCGGCCACCAGCGCGCCGACGCCGAGGCCACCGATGTTCGCGGCGGTGGAGACGATCTCGAAGCGGTGCGCCGGGGCGTCCGGGCGGTGGCGGGCGTGCAGGTCGGCCAGGTACGCCGTCGCGGTGGCGGCGATCATGCCGACGCCCAGGCCGTTGACGACGCGGGCGAGGATCAGCACGGGCAGCCCGGTACCGCTGAGGAACAGCAGTGCGGACACGACCTCGAGGCCCAGCGCGGGGACGAGGACCGTCTTGCGGCCCACCCAGTCCGACACGTGGCCGGCGAGCAGGAGGCTGATCACGACGCCGGCCGCGAAGGCGGCGAACACGACCGTGATGGCGAACGTCGAGAAGCCCTCGCGGGCGACGTAGAGCGGGAAGAGCGGCGCCGGGACGGTCGAGTAGGCCATCGCGGTCATGAACGCCACCGCGACCACCCAGAAGCCGATGCCGTGCCGCCGGCCGGACACCGGTCGCCGGGCGGCTCGTGATTCGAGGAGCAAGGACATGCCACCACCGTGCGCGCCACGAAGCATCACGTCCAACGAAAGTTGCAGCTCGTGATCATCACTTTCTGAGATACTCGCAGGTGTGGACCTCCGTCAGCTGGAGTACTTCGTCGCGGTCGCCGAGGAGGGCGGCTTCACCCGCGCCGCCGCCCGCGTGCACGTCGTGCAGTCCGCGGTCTCGGCCGCGATCAAGACCCTCGAACGCGAGTTCGGCACCACCCTGCTGGACCGCAACTCCAAGCGGGTCCTGCTGACCGACGCCGGCGAGGCGCTGCTGCCGAAGGCCCGAGCGGTCCTCGACGCCGCCACCGAGGCCAGGACCGCCGTCGCCGCGGTCAAGGGCGCGATCACCGGCACGGTCCGGCTCGGCACGCTCACCGCGATGACCCTGATCGACCTGCCCGCGCTGCTCGGCGAGTTCCACCGCCGTCACCCCGGCGTGCTGGTGCGCACGAGTGCGGCGACCTCGGGGTCGCAGGGGCTCGTCGAGCGGCTGCTGGACCGCGAGCTCGACCTCGCGTTCGTCTCGCTGCCGGGCGAGGTGCCGGCCGGGATCACCCTCGACGAGCTGGCCTGCTCGGTGATGGACCTGGTGGTGCCCGACGACCATCCGCTGGCCGTCCGGTCCGAGGTGCCGATCGGCGACCTCGCCGGGCTGGACTTCATCGACTCACCGGTGGGCTACGGCAACCGGGCCGTGGCGGACCGGGCGTTCGCGGCGGCGGTGGTGCCGCGGCGGGTCACCCTGGAGATGTCGGACATCTTCACCGGCGTCGACTACGTGCGGCACGGTCTCGGCGTCGCGCTGCTGCCGAGCTACATCCTCGGGAACGCGCGGGGCGTCAGCACCCTGAAGGTCACCGGCGCGGACCTGAGGTGGCCGCTCGGACTGGCCAGGCCCTCCGGCCGCGCGCCCACCGCCGCGGCCAGGGCGTTGATCGCGGTCGTGCACGAGGTCTTCAACCGCGATACGCCTCGCACGCCAGCGTGACCAGGTCGCCGAGGTGCTGCGGCGGCTGGTCCTTCCACCACGCGAGCCACACCGCGATCGGCGGCGCGTCCTTCACGGCCCGGTAGGCCACGCCGGGGCGCGGGTTCAGGTTCGCGGTGGCCTCCGACGTCATGCCGACGGCCTGCCCGGCCGCGATCAGCGTCAGCCACTCGTCGACGCCGTGCGTGTTGCGGACGACGGCGGGCGCGGTGCCGGGCTGCCAGAGGTCCAGAGTGGTCGTTCCGGTCCGGTCGTCGACGGCGATCCCGTACCGCGAGAAGTCCGCGAGCGACAGGGAACGCTTGCGCGCCAACGGGTTGTCCGTGGCGACCACGCCGTAGCGACGTTCGGTGCCGAGCAGCGCGGTCTCGAAGCGGGGATCGTCCAGGGCCCTGCGGACGACCGCGACGTCCGCGGTGCCCTCGGCCAGGCCCGCGGTCAGCGAGTTCGACTGGACGAACACCAGCGGCAGGCCGGGATGCGTTGCGGCCCAGGCCTTCTGCACGCGCCGGGTGTGCCTGCCCAGCGCCGACCAGGCGTAGCCGATCCGCAGTTCGGTCAACGACTGCGCGGCGATCCGGCGCAGGTGCGCGACCTCGTCCAGCACTCGCCGAGCGCCGGCGAGCACCTGGGTGCCCGCGGCGGTCAGGGCGACGTGCCGGGTCGACCGCTGCAGCAGCCGGACGCCCAGCGAGGACTCCAGTGCGGCGACGGCCCGCGACACCGACGCCTGGGTGAGGTCGAGCTCCCGCGCCGCGTCGGTGAACGTGCCCGCGTCCACGACCGCGACGAACGCCCGCAACTGCCGCAGATCCATGCGTTCAGCGTATAACCGCAACGGCTCATGCATTTCCCGCATCAACGACCGGAACCGCAGGCTGGGCGGTGTGAAGAGCCTCGGTGGATTCGCCACGATGACCGCCAGCGCGGCCAGCAGCCAGCTCGGTGCGGCCGTGGGCGCGCACGCGTTCGCCACGATCGGCCCGGCCGGTGTGGTGGCGGTGCGCCAGTTCGTGGCGGCGGCGGTGCTGCTGCCGGTCGCCCGGCCCGATCCGCGCAGGTTCACGTGGGCGCAGTGGTGGCCGACGGTCGCGCTCGGACTGGTGTTCGCGACCATGAACCTCACGCTCTACACGGCGGTCGACCGGATCGGTCTGGGCCTCGCGGTCACGCTGGAGGTGCTGGGACCGCTCGCGGTCGCGCTGGCCGGGTCCCGCACCCGGCGCGACTTCCTGTTCGTGCTGATCGCGGCCGCCGGCGTCTACGTGCTGGTGCTGCCCGGCCCGAGCAGCGACTACCTCGGCATCGGCGCGGGCCTGCTCGCGGCGGCCTGCTGGGCCGCGTACATCCTGCTCAACCGCCTGGTCGGGCAGCGGCTGCCGGGGCTGCAGGCGCCGGCCGCGGCGACCAGCGTGTCCGCGCTGCTCTACGTGCCGGTGGCGGCCTTCCTGATCGCGCGCGGACAGTTCACCGGCGCGGCGGTGCTGTACGCGATCGGGGCCGGGGTGTTCTGCAGCGTGGTGCCCTACGCGGCCGACGTGATCGCACTGCGGAAGGTGCCGCCGCGGTTCTTCGGACTGGCCTGCAGCGTGCACCCGGTGCTCGCCGCGCTCGCGGGGCTGATCCTGCTGGGGGAGGCACTCGCGTTCCACCATTGGGCCGGAATCTTGCTGGTGGTCACCGCCAATGCACTCGCCGTCACTTGCTCGAAGTGGCCTGGATCACCTAGCGTGCAGTCCGAAACGTGAATCCCCTTCACTTAGTGGGGTGTGCATGCGGACTGCAGTCATGACGGTCGTCGCCGCACTCGTCGGAGCGGCCCTGGTCGGCGGGCCGTTCGCGTGGGCGGAGCCCGAGCCGTACCTCGTCGGCCGCGGCATCTCCGACGTCACCGGCCCGGCCGCCGAGAACGGCATGATGGGCTACTCGAAGTTCGGCCAGAACACCACCGGCATCGCCCAGCGGCTGCGGTCGCGGGCCTACGTCGTGGTCGACCGCGCCACGAACAAGCGCGTCGCGTACGTCAACGCCGACCTCGCGATGATGTTCCGCGCGGTCCAGGAGGGCGTGCTCGCCAAGCTGCAGGCCAAGTACGGCAACACCTACACGCGCGAGAACCTGCTGCTGTCCGCCACGCACACGCACAGCGGCCCCGGCGGCTACTCGCACAACCTCGCCTACAACCTCTCGATCCTCGGCATGCAGCCGCAGGCGCTCGCCGCCGTGGTCGACGGCATCACCGAGTCGATCGTGCAGGCGCACGAGGACCTCAAGCTCGGTTCGATCAGCCTCGGCATCGGCGAGCTGACGAACGCGTCGGTCAACCGGTCGCGCGTCGCGTTCGAGCTCAACCCCGACAAGGCCGCGTTCCCGCAGGGCATCGACCCGCAGATGACCGTGCTGAAGTTCAGGCAGTCGGGCAGCGAGGTCGGCGCGATCAGCTGGTTCGCCACGCACAACACGTCGATCACCAACGCCAACACGCTGATCAGCCCGGACAACAAGGGATACGCCGCCTACCAGTGGGAGCACGACGACAAGGGCGTGCGGTACCTGGACAACGCCGCGGGGTTCGTGGCGGCGTTCCCGAACACCAACGCGGGCGACATGTCGCCGAACCTCAACCTGAAGCCGGGTTCCGGGCCCACCGAGAACGAGTGGGAGAACACCCGCATCATCGGTGAGCGGCAGAACCGCAAGGCGCAGGAGATCTACCGCGGACCGCAGCAGGCCGTGAACGGCGGCGTCGACTACCGCATGCGGTTCGTGGACATGTCGGCCGTGCAGGTCGACGGCCGGTTCACGCCGAACGGGCAACCCGGCACCACGTGCTCGGGAGTCGTCGGCGCGTCGACGTTCGCCGGCAGCGTCGAGGACGGCCCGGCGATCCCCGGCTTCGAAGAGGGCATGCAGTCACCGTGGAAGAAGCTGTTCGACCCGTTGCAGATGGAGGTTCCGCAGTGGCTGCGGGACTGCCAGTTCCCGAAGGCGTCCGTGGTGCCGACCGGTCTGATCGGTGCCACGCCGGACGTCGTGCCGCTGCAGATCGTCCGCATCGGACAGTTGCACCTCGTGGCGGTGCCGGGTGAGGTCACCATCACCGCGGGCCTGCGCATCCGCAAGGCCGTCGCGGGCGAGCTCGGCGTACCGCTGCAGAACGTGCTGATCCAGGGCTACGCCAACGACTACAGCCAGTACGTCACCACGCCGGAGGAGTACGACTCGCAGCAGTACGAGGGCGGCTCGACCATCTTCGGCCGCAACACGACGCCCGCCTACCAGCAGGAGTTCGGCAAGCTCGCCGCGTCGATGAGGGCGGGCACCGCGCTGCCCGCCGGCCCAGTGCCGGGCAAGCCGCCGTTCACCGAGATCAACCTGCAGACCGGCGTGGTGCTCGACGACAAGCCCGCCGACAAGAAGTACGGCGACGTGCTGACCGCGCCGAAGTCGTCCTACACGCGCGGCGAGACCGTCACCGCCGTGTTCGTCACCGGGCACCCGAAGAACAACCTGCACCGCAACGGCACGTTCCTCGAAGTGCAGCAACAGGTCAACGGGCAGTGGGTGCGCGTCGCCGACGACGGTGACTGGTCCACGCGCTACCGGTGGGAACGGATCGGCGTCGCGTTCTCGAACGCCACGATCACCTGGCAGATCCCGCCGGACACGCCCGCGGGCACCTACCGGATCGTGCACCACGGTGACGAGAAGAGCGGCTGGACCGGCAAGATCACCGGCTTCACCGGCGCCACCGCGGCCTTCACCGTCAGCTGAGCAGCTCGCCGCCCGCGGCGGTGGCGAGATCGGGGCCGAAGGCGGCCGCGGGCGTGTACGCCCCGGGCTTGCCTTCGCCCCGGACGAGCCGGGCCGCGATCTCCGCGGACACGGCGGCGGTGAAGCCCATGGCGTCGCCGATCCGCAGCCAGCCCTCGCGGCTCGTGCCGTCGGGCCAGGTGACCACCGCGTGGCCCCAGGAGTGCTTCCTGGGGCCGGGCGCGGCCTTGACCCTGGTGCCGGCCATGCGGCGGATCATCGAGCGGCGCAACGGTTCCAGCGCCAGCAGTCGTCCGGCGAACGGGAGCACGGCACGCACCACGGGTGACGCCGGCATCATCGCGGTGGTGATGACGACGTCCGGCGCACCGCTGGCACGCTGGGCGGCCAGCAGCTCCGCGGACGGCGCTTCGGAGGAGGTGACCTGGTCGCCGTCGGGCAGGAGCAGGCGCTGCGAGCCCGCGCCGAGGCGTGACCTGACCAGCCTGCCGTCGCGGTAACGGCGCCCGCCGGTCACCAGGACGTCGATGATCGACGCGGCCAGCGCGGTGCCCAGCAGACCGTCCTCCACGGCCACCGAGGCCAGCGCGTCGACCCGCACCTCGGCAGGAGCCGGACGGCCCTCGCACAGCGCCGCCACGACGGCTTCCGTTGCCAGCACCCCGAAACCGGCGCCGGTGACCAGGGTGCTGCCCGCCGCCGTGGCCTCGTCGTGCAGGCCGAGCAGCCGGGTGACGGCGGTCAGGTCCGCGGCCTGGTCGAGGTAGTGGCCGCCGCCGCGCAGGCACGCGCGAGCGATGGTCGTCGCGGACTCGGCGTAGCCGCCGATGGTGTTGATGACGACGGCCGGCCGCTCCCGTTCGACCGCCGCCGCGATGCCGTCCGCGGTGTCCGCGATGACGACCCGCAGCCCGGTGTTCTCGGCCATCTCGCGCAGGCGGTCGCCCTCCCGGCCCACCAGCACCACGGTGTCGCCTCGGTCGAGCAGGCGAGCGGTGACGGCGCGGCCGACGCGGCCCGTGGCGCCCAGAACCCAGATGCTCATGTGTTGCCCCTCAGAGTGATGTCTCAGTGTGTCGTCACCAACGCTAGCACGGTGACGACACACTGAGACATCACTGTTAGGCTTGGTCGTGGCCAGGTGGGATCCCGGAACCGAGGACCGTCTCCGGCGGGCGGCGTTGGAGCTGTACGCGGAGCACGGGTACGACAACGTGACGATCACGCAGATCGCCGAACGCGCCGGCATCACGCGCCGCTCGTACTTCCGCTACTTCCCGGACAAGCGCGAGGTCCTGTTCGCCGGGGCGGACCAGTTGCCGCCCGTGATCGTCGACGCGGTGCTCGCCTCGGGGGAGGAGGCCGCGCTGGCCGTCGCACTCGACGCGGCCCGGCACGTCGGTGGCCTGCTCGTGGCACGCGCCGAGCAGACGGCCGAACGGCGCGCGGTGATCGAGTCGAGTCCTGAACTGCGGGAACGCGAGCGCAGCAAGGCCGCGGCGATCACCGCGGCGCTCGCGGACGGTCTGGTGCGGCGCGGAGTGGCGGCCGGGGAGGCCCGGCTGGTGGCCCGGCTGGTCGCGGTCGCGTTGCACGAGGCGTTCGAGCGGTGGATCGACACGGGCGAGGACTTCGCGTCGTGCCTGGACGCGGTCGTCGCGTCGATCCGGGAGGTGCTTTATTCCCCCGAGCGGTGAGGGGGTCATTACGTTGTGCACGATTTAATCGCGCACTAGCTTTTGTGGTGTTCACCCCGGAACGCCAGGAGGAAGTCATGAAGCGCCCAGTGCTCGAGCCCGCCGCCGCCGAGTTCGCCGCCGCCACCGCCCAGCCGCCGTTCCTGTTCGAGCTCGCACCGGAGGAGGGCCGCAAGGCCGTCGACGAGGTGCAGTCGGGTGAGGTCGCCAAGCCCGCGATCGACGAGCACTGGGTCGAGCTCGACGGCTTCCGCGTCCGCGTGGTGAAGCCGGCCGGTGCCGACGGCCCGTTGCCCGTCGTGCTCTACATCCACGGCGCGGGCTGGGTCTTCGGCAACGCCCACACCCACGACCGCCTGGTCCGCGAGCTCGCCGCCGGCGCGGGCGCGGCCGTGGTCTTCCCGGAGTACTCGCTCTCACCGGAGGCCCGCTACCCGGTCGCGATCGACCAGAACTACGCCACCGCGCGGTGGATCCTCAGCCACGGCGCCGACTTCGGCCTCGACGCGACCCGCCTCGCGGTGGCCGGCGACTCGGTCGGCGGCAACATGGCGGCCGCGCTCACGTTGCAGGCCAAGGATCGCGGCGACGTCGCGCTCAAGGCGCAGGTGCTCTTCTACCCGGTGACCGACGCGTCCTTCGACACCGACTCGTACCTGCAGTTCGCCGAGGGCTACTTCCTGCGCCGCGACGGCATGCAGTGGTTCTGGGACCAGTACACGACGAACCCGTCCGAGCGCGCCGAGATCACCGCGTCCCCGCTGCGCGCCACGACCGAGCAGCTCGCCGGTCTGCCGCAGGCGCTGGTGATCACCGCCGAGGCCGACGTGCTGCGCGATGAGGGCGAGGCCTACGCGGACAAGCTGCGCGAGGCCGGGGTGCCGGTCACCGCGGTCCGGTACGCCGGTGCGATCCACGACTTCGTGATGCTGAACGCGTTGCGCGGCACGCACGCCGCCGAGGCCGCGATCGGCCAGGCGAGCGCGTTCCTGCGCAAGGCGCTCAGGGACTGATCCGCCTGGTGCTCTCGACGTGGAACGGCGTGCCCTGCTGACAGGTGGTCATCCCGCCCGGCTCGGCCCGCCCGGTCACCTCGATCTGGGCGCCGGCCACCGCGATCGCGGGGTCGGCGCCCAGCAGCAGGTACTGGGTGGTGCCGGTGTCGAGGACGACGCAGCCCGACTCGACGCCGCCCGCCACCGTGCCCCGCACCGTCATGTCACCCGTGGACGCCCGTGACAGCGTGGGGGAGGGCGTCGGGTACGAGGGAGGCTGCGGAGACGGGACGCTCGCCGTGGACGAGTGGACCGCCGTGGAGCCGGCCGGAGGAGCTTCGGGCGGTGCCTGCCGTCCCGCACAGGAAGCCAGCATCAGGCACACCAGCACGGCAGCGAACCCGCGCATCGAACGTCACCTCCGGTGGACCACCGCGACCGGGCACGGCGCGTGGTGGAGCACAGCGTGGCTGACCGAGCCCAGAATTGCACGCTTCACCGTCCCACGGCCGTGGCTGCCCACCGCGATCAGCGCCGCCCCGTCAGCCGCCTGGAGCAGTGCGCGGGCGGGTGCGTCGAACGCGACCTCCTGCGCCACGTGGACCTCCGGGTGCCGGGCCCGGTGCGGTGCGAGCTGTTCGTCCAGCAGCTTGGCGAGGTCGACGCGGATGTGGTCGAAGTCCTGCTCGGGCAGCTCGGCCCAGCCGACGTCGCTCCACGCGTGCACGGCGAGCAGTTCACGGCCGTGCCGGGACGCGAACGCGAAGGCGAACTCGATGGCGTCCGTGGAGGTCTCCGAACCGTCGACACCCACGACGACACGCCCGTCCACCGGACCGGAACGGGTCACGACGACGGGACGGCCGCCGATCGACACCAGTTCGGCGGCGGTGGAACCCAGGAACATCTCCGCGATACCGGTGCGGCCGGACGAACCGAGCACCAGCAGCTCGCCCTCCTCGGCGGCGAGCACGTCGACCGGGCGGCCCAGGCCGACGCGGGTGTCGAGCTGGAGCTCAGGCCAGCCCCGCCGCAGCTCCAGGGCCAGCTCGGCGAGGTGGTCCTCGGCGGCGTGGCGCATGGTCTCCTCGGTGACGAACTCCGGCACCGGCGTGGACATCGGGGTGAAGACGGGCTCGGGCAGGGGTGCGTGAACGGCCTGCACGACCCGCAGGGCCGCACCGCACCGGGAAGCCTCCTCGGCGCCCCACAGGGCGGCTCGCCGCGAGAGGCCGGAACCGTCGAAGCCGACCACGACCGTGGACATGAGAAACCACCTCCGGCCAGGGCATACCCGGCCGGGGGTGGTTCCAAAAGTGGCCTGGCCCGATCTAGTTGATGATGAACTGCGAGCCGGGTTCGACGAAGATGTCGCCGTCGCGCGAGTTCGTGATCGTCACGTTCGTCAGGTGCGCCGAACCGCGGGCCTGCGCCATCGCGAGGATGCCGGACCCGTTGTTCGACCTGTCGATGCGCACGTTGGTGATGGCCACGTCCGGCATTCCGCTGCCGCCGCCCTTGAACTGGATCCCGTCGTAGGTGGAGTCGTTGATCTCGGTGTCGCGGATGACGACACCGGGGATCGGCAGGTTCTGCGAGAACAGCGTGATGGCGCCGAACTCCTGCGCCTCACCCCAGAACGCGCCACCCGTGCGGTACAGGGCGTTGTTCGCGAGCAGCGTCGTGCCCGAGAACGGCAGCGGGTCGTGGTCGGTCGCCAGCATGATGCCGGGGTAGTTCGCGGTGTCGGAGACGATGTTGTTCTCGGCGCGGTTGCCGTAGCCGCCGTAGATGGCGATTCCGTTGGCACGCCACGGCAACGCGATCGTGTTGTTGAGGAACGCGTTGTCGTGCCCGATGTCGGCGTTCTGGTCCTTCACGTACTTCGACGCCCACACCGCCAGCGCGTCGTCGCCCGTGGTGCGGAACGACGAGTTGAACACGGTGGAGTTGCGCGTGCCGTTGGTGAAGTTGATGCCGTCGGCGTAGGTGTCGCGGATGCGCATGCCGCTGAACTGCAGGCCGTCGCCGGGGTTCCAGCGGTCGGGCAGGTTCGTGTAGTCGCGGCCGACCCAGACACCGACGTTGGCGTGCTCGATCCACACGTTGCTGATCTTCGTGTTCTTGCCGAAGCGGCCGTTGAGGCCGACGCCGCCCTCGGCGTTGCCGTCACCGCCGCGGATCCGGCCGGAACCGAAGATCGCGATGTCGGAGATCTGGGTGTTGTCGTCGATGTCGAACCCGAAGTTGCCCTCGTGCGGGTGGTTGATCGTGCCCGCGTCCTGCGGCTGGATCAGCGAGAACAGCTGCGAGTGCCACATGCCGGCGCCGCGGATCGTGACGTCGCGGATGCCGACCTGGTTGTAGCCGCCGGAGTTGAAGACCGTCAGGATCTTCTTCTCCTGCCGGAACCTGCCCTCCGGGATCCAGACGCACCCGATCTCGCCGTTCTGGTCGGCGGTGACCGCGCGCTGGATGGCGTCTGCGTCGTCGGTCTGGTCGTTCGCCGTGGCGCCGTACTGCGTGATCGAGACGCACTCGGCGGGCTTCTGCGCGGGCGGCGCGACCTGCTCCAGGTCGATCAGGTCGATGACGTAGAACTGTGCGGTGTCACCGGAGTCGCGCTGGAGCTTGAACCTCGTGCCGGTCGGGTAGCTGTTCGCCAGCAACGTCGAGGACTCGTCGAACAGCCTGCGGGCGTCGCCGCCCGGCCGGTTGGTGAGGCACTCCGGGTCGTCGCACGTCCCGTACAGCCAGCTGTGCCGTGACGACAGGGTCAGCTTCTGCACGAACTGGTCGTTGGCGTACAGGCTGATCGTCGCCTCCTGGCCACCACCGGCGGGCGCGTCCGGGATCGAGTTGCGGACCACGATCGAGTTCGTGCCGACCGTCGAGGTGATCTCCACGAACTGGCCCTGCGCGTCGAGCCGCACCGACCTGCGGCCGCTCGACTCGCTGGCGAAGCTGGTGTGCCCGAACGTGCGCTTCGCGTCCGCCTCCAGCAGCTGGCCCTGGTAGCGGCCGTTCTCCGCTTCGTAGGTGGTGAACGGGGCCGACGCACCGCGTCCGACCACAATGGACTGAGTAGCGGTGTTGTTGTTCTCGTTGGTCTCCGCGACCTGACCGTTCGCGTCGGCTGTCGCCGTGGCCGTGGCACCGCCGTTGGTGGCGGTCCACGTGCCGACGTTGACCGTCACGGTCTGACCGGCGTTGATGGCGGCAGTGTTGGCGGTCAACGTGCTTCCGCCGACCACGACACGTGTCACGGAAGCGCCCGCTGCCGACGTGCCTCGGTTGTTGACCTGCACCGCGAACGTCACCTGCTGACCGGCCGCCGGGGACGACGGGTTCGGTGTGATGCCGGTGATCCGCAGGTCGGGTCCGGGTGCCTGGCCGACGAGCAGGGGAGAGCCGGAGGTGAAGGTGTTGTTGCCCTCGTTGGTCTCCGGTACCTGGTTGGCCGGGTCCACCACGGCCGCGGCCGCGTAGGACCCGGCACCCCGCCGCCCGGCGTCCACGCTGACGCCGGTGGTGGCTCCGGGAGCGAGCGCGCCGACCTGGGCGGTGCCTGCGACGCTGCCGCCGAGCATGAAGTTCACGGTCGTCGCGGCGGACGCCGTGGTGCCGCCGTTGCGCACGGTGGCGGTGAGCCTGATCGCGTCCGCCTCGGTCGGGCTCGCGGGCGTCCACGTCAGGTTCGTGACGGTCAGGTCGGGCGCCGGTGCGGCCGAGCCGAAGACCTGGAGCTCGGCGACCTGGCCGCCGGGCGCGCCGGTGTTCGAGTAGAAGTGCAGCCTGACGTCCGCTGCCCGGCCGCTCACCGGGATGGTGACGGTGTTGCCGGTGGCCGGGTCGAACCGGTGGTCGGCGCGGGCCTTCAGCGTCGCGAACGCCGTGGCGCTCGACTCGCGGCCCAGCACCTCGAAGTTCTGCGTGCGCGGACCCCAGATCGGGTCCGGGTTGAGCTTCACGACGACCGACGTGACGTCCGCGTTCGAGCCCAGCTTCACGGTCAGGTGGCCGGGGAAGCCGTTGGACTCCCAGTAGGTGCCCACGTTGCCGTCGACGGCGTTGGCGGCCACGAAGTCCTGCACGTGCCCGGACTCCTCGACGGGCTTGCCCGCGGCCAGGTTGTCACCGGTCGGCGGCGGGTCGACCGGGCCCGATTCGCCGTGCACCTCGAACTCGCTGAGCTGACCCGCGGGCCAGCCGGTGTTCGCGGTGATCGTGACGCGGACGTATCTGGTGCTGGTCGCCGCGAAGTCCAGCGTGACCGTGTTGTCGGAGGCCGGTGAGAACGTCTGGCCGCGCGAACCCACGAGGTCGTTGAACTGCGAGCCGTTCTGGCTGCCCTGCACGGCGAGGGTCTGCGTGCGCTGCTCCCAGTTCGCAGGCAGCCGCAGCACGACCTCGCTGACGTCCCGCACGGCGCCGAGGTCGGCCTGGATCCACTGCGGGAACACGTTGTTCGTGCTCTCCCAATAGCTGCCCTGGTTGCCGTCACCGGCGTTTCCCGCGGTGTACGGGCCGTTGTTGCTCGACGCGGTCAGGTTCGCGGACAGCCGGACGACTGCTGCTCCTGCCGTAGGTGTCAGTCCGAACAGTGCGAGAGCGCTGACGACGGCAGCACTCACCGCACGCTTCAACAGCGTGGATTTCATGGAATTGTCCTTCACGGCAGGGAGATCAGTTGATGGTGATCGTGAAAGTGGTCGTGGTGTTCCTGATGTCCTGGAAGTTGTCGCTGAACCGGATGCCGTTGATCGTCACGGCACCGACCGCGGGGCCCTGACCGGGTTCGGGCATCTCGTTGGCCCACAGGCCGAAACCGGACTTGGCGTCGAACTGGTCGCCGCTCCTGCGCGCCCCCGAGATGCTGACGTTGGACAGCACGGTGTCCTGGAAGACGTTCTCGGCCGCGCCGTTGTACTTGGTCTGGAACATGATCCCGCTGTACGTCGGGTCGATGATCTCGACGTCGTTCACGCGGATCCCGGTGTACTTCTTGGAGGCCGAGAACATCCAGATCGCGCCGAACGTCTGCGCGCCCCAGAAATGGCCACCGGACCGCACGAGCGTGAGCCCGCTGAACGTCGTCGGCTCCGGCCCGAAGTCCTCCATCGGGTAACCGAAGTCGAGCGAGCTGATCGTCACCGCGGAGTAGGTCAGCGTGTCGGCCACGTAGATGTTGCGGAACGTGTTGTTCTTGCCGCCGTACACCGCGAGACCGGCCGCACGCCAAGGGGTCTGCACCGAGAGGTTCTCGAACACGTTGTTCTGCTGACCGGTGCCACCGGAGTCGGTGGCGGCGAACAACGCGAACGCGTCGTCACCGGTCGACCGCGCGTCGACGTTCGCGACCCGGTTGCCCGCCGACCCGTTGGTCATGTTGACGCCGTCGGCGTACATGTCGCGGATGCGGCTGTCCCGGATCGTGTTGTTGTCGACGTTGTTGCCCCAGAACAGGCACATCATGTGCTCGACCCAGATGTTCTCGATGGTCGTGTTCTGCACGCCGGCGAAGTTGAACACCTTGCCCGGCCCGTCGTTGCGCGAGGTGTAGTTGCCGAACACGGCGAACCCGCTGAACGTCGAGCCGTTCGCGGACGGCTGCGCGTCGAAGCCGATGTCGGTGTTCTCCTGGTTCGCCGGGGCCTGGAACCTGGTGAACCACGGTCCGGCGCCGACCACCCTGATCGCCTTGCCGTAGACGGTGAACTTCTGCTGCGTCTGGTAGGTGCCGGCGGGCAGGTAGACGCCGATCAGGGTGCCGGTGGTGTCCATCCGGACGCGGTCGAGCGCGTTCTGCACGTCCTGGTGGGTGAACCCGGCGGGCACGGCATAGCGTGCGGTGTCGGGGTTTCCGGTCGCGGTCACCTGTTCGAAGTTCACGAAGTCGATCGCGTAGTTCGTGGTGTTGGCCGCGTCCTTCTGCAGCTTGATCTTCGTGCCGGCCGGGAACGTCGAGTTGAGCATCACGTTGGCCTCGTCGTAGACGTGCCGGGGGCCGCCCGCGCCCGGCGAGTTGCCGGGGCTGGTCTCGTTGCCGTAGAGCCACATGTACTTCGAGGTCAGGTCGATGGCCTTGTGGAACTGGCCGTTGACGTAGACGTTCAGGTTCGCCGTGATGCCGCCGCCACCGGCGCTGTCCGGGATGGAGAAGCGGGTGACGAGCGTGTTGGTCGGGGCACCGGTCGTGAACTCGACCGACGCGCCGGTGTTGTTCAGCGTGACGGCACGACGCCCGGAGGCCTCGCCCGCCAGGTCGCCGATCGTCCTGTTCGGACCGAGGACCTGCGCGCCACCGGCGGTGACGGCGTCCTCGGCCTCGACGTGCTGCCACGGGACGCTGGCTCCGCGCCCGACGAACAACGACTGCTCGCCGGTGTTGTTGCCCTGCTTGGCCGGGATCTCGTTGCCGTCGTTCGCGATGGTCGTGCGGATCGTGTATCTGCCGTCGGCGGCCTGCCAGGTGCCGAGGTTCACCGCCGCGGTCGTGGCACCGGCGTTGATCGTGCCGTTGAAGGCACCGGTCAGCGTGCGGACGGTCTGGCCGTTGCTCAGGATCGTGAGCGTGATGCCGTGCGCGCCCGCGGCACTGTTGATCGTGCCCTGGTTCTTGATCGCGACGGTGAACGTGGTGTTCTGGCCGCTGGCGGGGTTGCTCGGCGACCACGCCGGCACCGCGACCAGGTCGGAGCTCGGCACGGGGGTCACGACGATCGGATCGGGGTGCAGCCGGGAGTTGTTGGTCTCGTTCTGCTCCGCGACCTTCTTGGTCTCGTCGACCTTCGCCGTGTACTGGTACGAGCCTTCCGGCCGGGCCGCGATCGTCGTGCTCACATCGGCCTGTGCGCCCGCCGGCAAGGCACCGACCTGGGCGGTGCCGACGGCGGTGGTGCCGAGGAAGAACGTCACGTCGGTCGCGGCGCCGGCCACCGTGCCCGCGTTGCGCACCGTGGCGTTGAGCGTGATCTGGTCGGTCTCGACCGGGCTCGCCGGCGAGAACGACGTGGCGGTGACGGTGAGGTCGGGGTTCGGGGCAGGGGTGCCGAACACCTGGATCTCCGCGACCTGGCCGCCGGGCGCGCCGGTGTTGGACGTGAACCGCAGCTGGATGTCCGCGACGCGGGCGGTGAGGCCGATCGTGACGCTGTTGCCGGTCGCCGGGTCCCAGCGGTGGTCGCGGCCGGCGACGAGGCTGGTGAAGCCGGAGGCGCTCTGCTCGCGGCCGAGCACCTCGACGTTCTGCGTGCGCGCGCCCCAGACCGGGTCTGGGTTGAGCTTCACCGCGACGGAGCCGACGTCGGCGTTGGCTCCCAGTTGGACGGTCAGCGTGCCGGGGAAGCCGCCTGACTCCCAGTAGGTTCCGACGTCGCCGTCGTTGGCGTTGGCCGCGACGAAGTTCTGCACGTTGGTGTTGGCCGTGATGGGCTTGCCCTGCGCCAGGTTCTGGCCGGTCGCGCCCTCCCGCGTCACGGAGCTGCTGGCGGCCGACTGGTTGCCCGCCGCGTCCTTCGCGATCACGTAATAGGTCACCCGCAACCCGTCGGGCTGGCTGTCGGTGTAGGTCGTGCCGGTGACCGTCGTGCGGAGCGTTCCGTTGGCGTACACGTCATAACCGGTCACGCCGACGTTGTCCGTGCTGGCGTTCCACGTCAGCCGGATCTGCCCGGCCTGCGGCTGGCTGAGCGCGAGGTTGCCCGGCGCGGTCGGGGCCTGCGTGTCCCCGCTCGTGGGCCCGTAGACCTCGAACTCGCTGACCTGACCGGCGGGCCAGCCGGTGTTCGCGGTGATCCGCAGCCGCACGTACCTGGTCGTGGCCGCGGTGAAGTCGATGGTGACGGTGTTGTTCGCGGCCGGGTTGAACTCGTAGCCCTTGCTCGCCACCAGGTCCGTGAAGTTCTGGCCGTCCGTGCCGCCCTGGACGGTCAGCGTCTGGATTCGGGTGCCCCAGTTCGCGGCCGGCAGCTTGAGCACCACCCGGTCGGTCCTGACCGCGGCCCCCAGATCGGCCTGGATCCATTGCGGGAACGCGTTGTTCGCGCTCTCCCAGTACGTGCCCTGATCGCCGTCACCGGCGTTGCCCGGCGAGTAGTTCTGGTTGCTGCTGCTCGCGCTGTAGGTGGCGCGCAGCAGCGCGTCGGCGGCGGCTTCGTGGACTTCGAGCTTGGCCGTGGTCCTGGTCGCGCGGACGTGCCGGACCAGCGTCGGGTCGACCCGGAACGTCACCTTGCCGTCGTGGAAGGCGTGTGGTGCTTCCGCGACGAGCGTGGACCAGCCTCTGCCGTCGAGGCTCGTCTGCACGGCGAAGGTCTCGGTGCCCGTGCGGGCCGCGGTGAGCGTGACCTGGTCGATGCGGGTCTGCTTGTGCAGATCGAGGCTCACAGGCGCGGCTTGCGCGGCAGGGGCTACGACGAGCGTTGCCGCCGTGAGGGCTATCGCGGTCAACGGGGCTAGCAGGGAGCGTGCGCGTGTCGTCGATGACATGGCGTGCTTGGCCCTTCTCGGTGGGGACGCGAGGGGGTGTGGCGCGCCTCACCGTAGAAGTGCCCGGCAGATTACCGCAATATGTCGACGTGATTGCGCAAATTTGCGACATAGCCCTCTGAACAGGAAAGACGTATCGCTGCTCAGGTGCCTTGCAGGTGGTCAGGCGTCCGGTCATGGAGGTTCGTGCCCGAACGGACGCAGGAAATCGAGTCGAGTTCGATGAGTTCGCTTGCGCAGCCTTGCGGCGGGCTTGCAGGCCTTGCCGCAAGGCTTGCGCAAGTTCGTCAGTGAAGCAGGTACGCGTTGATGATGGTCTGCTCGACGGTCTGCCCAGGGCCGGACGCCTTCGCGCGCAACGAGACCGACTTGGCGTTCGCCGGATGGGCCAGCAGCAGTCGGTCGTGCGTGAGCGGCGTGGGCCGCCACGTCGTGCCGCCGTCGTAGGAGACCTCGACGGACGTGATGCGCACCGAACCGGTCTGCGACTGCGTCGACACCGGCACCGCCAGCATCCGGCCCGCCGCGGCGAAACCGTCGTCGTCGAGCTGCGGGGTGTAGCGGATCACGCTGAGCGGCAACGCGGTCTGCTTCGCCGTGGTGTCACTGCGGAACGTCCAGACGCCGGACACCTCGGTGCTCAACGAGGTGTCGCGGGCGGCGGCGGTCTCGACGCGGTAGTTCGCGGCGCCCGGCTCGACGTCGAGCAGGGCCCAGCCCGCCTCGGGTGTCTCCGCCACCTTCACGTCGTTGCGGTACACCGTGGTCCGTGCGGAGCTGACCGGGCCGTAGCCCTCGTTGCCCGCGTTGTCGCCGTACAGGGGGATCGTCACGCGCATCAGGTCTCCGGTGCGGAACGTGTGCGGGGTGTCGCGGGTCTCGGGCAGGGCCGGGCCGAACACCGGGCGGTTGAGCCGTTCCACATAGGACCGGCCCGGTTTGTAGTGGCGCAGTGGCGCGACGAGAGCGCCGGTGTTGCCGGTCGGGCCGAACAGGTTGAGCCGGCGCGACCAGTCGCCGCCCTCGCCGCCGTAGTACTCGGTGCGCGGGCCCGCGGCGAGGTCGTCCAGGGAGCCGTAGCCCCAGTCGGCACGGCCTTCCGGCGCCGAGGTGTGGCCGACGGTGGCGCTCTGGCCTTCCTTCAGCGGCGGCATGTCGACCCTGACGGTCGCGAGGTCCCGCTTCAGGACGGTTCTCGTCAGGCCGTTCGGCGCGTGTCCCCGCTGGTACCAGGCGAGCCCGTAGAAGTCGGTGCCCGCGGTCCAGAAGGTGGCGGTCTTGCCGGTCACCTCGGCCGAGTCCGGGCCGAGGCTCGCGACGCCGAGCTGGTCGATCGCGCCGCCGACGGAGAAGTTGCCGATGGTGTAGGCGGTTCCGTTGACCACGCGTTCGAAACCCGTCTGCAGCAACGACAATCGTGCGGGGACGGGCAGCGTCACCTGGACCGGCTTGGCCTGCCGGGCGTCGAGGACGATCGTGGTGGCGCCGGTGACCGTCAGGTCCGGGTAGTTGATGATGTCGTGGGTGCCCGCCGACAGGACGCTGCCGCTCAGGAGGTAGCGGCCCTTGGTCACGCGCGCGACACCGGTCGCGGAGTCGGGCCAGACGCGGGCGCCGGTGTCGACGTTGATCAGGAACGCGAAGGTGGAGCTCGCGGTGGCGCCCGACCGTTCGACGCCGGTGATCCTGACGTCGTAGCTCTCCTTCTCCAGGTCGACGACCACGGCCGTGCGCAGGCCGTTCGCGACGACCGCGCCGCCGATCACACCGCCGCCGGGCTGCTTGGCGATGTCCGCGGTGACCGTGGCGGTCGCGGAACCGCCCGCGGGCACGGTGAGCCTCGCGGGGGAGACGCTGAAGATCTCGCCGGTCGTCTCGGTGGTCAGGTCGAGGGTGACCGGCTCGGCGCCTGTGTTGGTGTAGGTGATCTCCTTGGACAGCGCGGGTTCGCCGGTGTGCGGCCACCGGTGGGAGCCGAAGCTGATGCTCGTCGGCGTGGACGTCACGTTCTGCCTGATCAGCTTGGCGACGTCGACGCGGCCGGAGCCCTGTTCGAACGGCGTCAGGTTCGCGGCCGGCGTGGTGCTGCCGGTGAGGCGGGCCTTGAGCTGGGCGCCGCTGAGCTCCGGGTGCTGCTGGTGCAGCAACGCCGCCGCGCCCGCGACGTGCGGGGTGGCCATGGAGGTGCCGGAGAGCGAGGTGTAGCCGTCGGCGACCGGCGGCCCGATCCTGCCGTCGGAGTGCAGCGCGGCCACGATGCCGACGCCCGGCGCGGTGAGGTCGGGCTTGAGCGTGCCCGCCTTGACCGGGCCGCGGCTGGAGAACTCGGCGAGCCGGTCCTGGCGGTCGACGGCGCCGACGGTGAGGGCCGCGTCCGCGCTGCCCGGCGAGCCGACGGTGCCCGCGTCCGGGCCGCTGTTGCCGGCGGCGACCACGAACAGCGTGCCCTTCTCGGCGCTGAGGCGGTCGACGGCCTGTTCGAGGGGGTCGATCTCGGGGGTGTCGTAGCCGCCGAGGCTGAGGTTGACGATCTGGGCGCCCTGCTCGACGGCCCACTCCATACCGGCGATGATGCTGCTGTCCTGACCGGAACCGTTGTCCCCCAGCACCTTCACGTCCAGAATGCGCGCGTCCGGCGCGACCCCGTGGTACCTGCCGCCGCTCTTCGCGCCGGTGCCCGCGATGATCGACGCCACGTGCGTGCCGTGCCCGTGGTGGTCGCCCGCGTCCGGTGAGCCGCTGAAGTTGCGTTCGCCGATCTCGCGGTCCTTCAGGTCGGGGTGGGTCTGGTCGACGCCGGTGTCGAGGACGGCGACCGTGGTGCCCTTGCCGGTGAAGCCCGCGGCGTAGGCGGTGGGGGCGTTGATCTGCCCGACGCTGCGGTCGAGGCTCACCTTGCGCTTCGCGTCGAGCCAGATCTTCCCGGCGCTCGACAGCCCTGCGAGCGGTGTCCTGGCGGCGTCGAACGCCACGCCGTTGATGCTCCGCAATCGGAGGCCGGACTGCGCGCTGACGGTGCCCTCGGGATAGGTGGCGATCACCGGCAGTGCACCGCCGTACGTGGCGAGCTCGGTGACGTCGAACAGGCGCTCGTCGAGCCGTCCGTCCGCGATCATCCGCAGGGCGTCGTCCGGCACCACGAACTCGTGGCCCTGCGCGGTGTAGGTCGTGAACACGACGTGCTCGCGGCCCGGTGCCGGCCGGACGGCGCGCTGGCTCGTGAGCACCTGGTCGCCCGTGATGAGGGTGATCGTGGCCGCGGGTGGGGGAGAGCCATGGGCCTGGACCGGGGTGAGCAGGGCACCGGCCAGTACGACTCCGAGTAAGCGCACCTGATCCTCCGCGAGTCTGTGAGAGCGTTCTCACGGACCGTAGTGAGATGATCACCATCCAGCAAGGTCTAAACCAATTCCCGGTCCAGGCGCGTCTCGGCACGTAGGTCCGGCGGCGGCGCACTACCCTGTGCGCCATGACTGGCCTGCGTGAACGCAAGAAGGCTGCTACCAGGGCGGCGCTCGGTGACGCCGCTTGGAGCCTCTGCGTCGAGCACGGCTACGACGGCGTGACCGTCGAGCAGATCGCACGCGCGGCCGGCGTGTCCCTGCGGACGTTCTTCAACTACTTCTCCTCGAAAGAGGAAGCCGTCATGGCGGGCGACAAGCAGACCGCCGAGACCTTCGTGCGCGCGTTCGCGGCCCGCCCGCCGGAGGAGCCGGTGCTGGTCGCGCTGCGCGGGGCGCTGCAGTCGATCTATCCGCAGCACATCGACCTCGAACGCCTGCGCCAGTCCCGCGAACTGCGCCGCCACCCGGCCCTGCTGCCGCACGTGTTCGCCGCCTACTCCGCCCGCGAGCAGGAGCTGACTGCGGCGATCGCGGACCGGTGCGGCCTCGACGCCGCGGTGGACCCGTATCCGGCGGTGACGGCCTCGACGATCCTGGCGACGTTGCGCGCGGTCGTGCAGTGGTGGCTGGACACGCCGGCCGCGTCCGAGCGGTACACGGCGGCGGAGCTGGTCGCGCGGATGATCGACCAGCTCGGGGCGGGGTTCACCCGGTAGCCGGGGCGCCTCGGAGGTCGGTCCGCTGGGGCGCTGGGTTCCGTGCGGCGGGTGTGGTGGTGGGCAGGGCGGTTGGCCTGCGGGGTGTCGGCGTGCGTGTGGTGGCCGGCCCGCTCGGCACCGCGTTGCGTGCGGTGTGTGTGGTGGGTGGGCAGGTCGGCTGCGTGCTGGCTTGCGCGCGGTGGGTAGGCGGTTGGCCCGCTGGGTGTCGGGTTACGGACGGCGGGTGGTCGGCCGTTGGGGCGTCGGTTGCGTGCGGCGGGTTGGTCGTTGGCCCGCTGGGTGCCGGGGGTGCGTGCGGCGGGTGTGGTGGTTGGCCTGCGGGGTGCCGGGTTGCGTGCGTATGTGGCGGTTGGCCCGCTCGGCGTCGCGTTGCGTGTGGTGGTGGGCAGGGCGGCTGGGTGCCGGTTTGGCGCGGTGGCGGTTCGCCGGCGCGTGGGGTCGGCTTGACGCCGATGTCACCAGGCGGCGCCAGACCGGCCCGACGTGTCCGGCGGCGCCGAGCCGACCGACGCGGCCGGCTCGGCGCCTCGGTCACCAGGTGACCGGCAGCGAGTGCACGCCGTAGATGGACATGTCGGTGCGCAGCGGCACCTCGTCGGCGGGCACGGCCAGTTTCAGGGTGGGCAGCCTGCGCACCAGCTCGGTGAAGCCGACCGTCATCTCCACGCGGGCCAGCTGCTGGCCCAGGCACTGGTGGATGCCGTGCCCGAACGCCACGTGGTGGCCGCGCGGGCGGTCGATGAGCAGTTCGTGCGGGTTCGGGTACTGGGTCTCGTCGCGGTTCACCGCGGGTACGGACACCACGACGGTCTCGCCCTCGCGGATGGTGACGTCGCCGATGGTGACGTCCTCCTTGGCGTGCCTGGCGACGCCCATGCTGATGATCGACAGGTAGCGCAGCAGCTCCTCGACCGCGTTCTCGGCCAGTTCCGGGTGCTCGCGCAGCAGTGCGAACTGGTCCGGGTGCTCCAGCAGGGCGAACGTGCCCAGCGCGAGCATGTTCGCGGTCGTCTCGTGGCCCGCGATGAGCAGCAGGTTCGCGATGCCGGCCAGTTCTGCGGAGTTGAGGTCGGTGTCGCGGACCAGCCCGGACAGCAGGTCGTCGCCAGGGTCGCGCTGCTTGTCGCGGACCAGGCCGAACATGAACTTGCGCAGCTCGGTGCCGACCTCGATCTGCTCCTCGATCGTCGTCTTCAGGCTCAGCAGCTTCGCCGTGCGGTGCTGGAACTCCTCGCGGTCGCCGTAGTCGACGCCCAGCAGCTCGCAGATCACCAGTGACGGCACCGGCAGTGCGAAGTCGCGCACGAGATCGGCCGGCGGGCCCATCTCGATCATGGCGTCGAGCTGGGCGGTGACGATCTCGTGCACGCGCGGCGTCAGGTCCCGCATCCGGCGCACGGTGAACTGGCCGGTCAGCAGCCTGCGGTAGCGGGTGTGCTCGGGCGCGTCCATGAAGATGAACGACCCGGCGCGCCGCTCCGGCGGGAAGAGCTTCGCGTGCAGCTCCGGTGAGATGAGCCTGCGCGCCCGCGGGCTGTTGATGCGGTCGGAGCTCATCCGCGGGTCGGACAGCACCGCCCGCGCCTGTTCGTGGCCGGTGACGAGCCAGACGACCTCGTCGTTGTGCTCGATCCGGTGGATCTGGCCCTGCCCGCTCAACTCGGTCAGCCCGGTGGCCGGGTCGAACGGGCACTTGCCTCGCTGCGTGAGCTCGGCGGGCAGCTGCGGCCGGATGAGCTCCTGCGCGTTGCGCTGCCTTTCTGCCGTGGTCATGGTGTCCCCCTCCTCGGCTGACCCGGCGTGACCGGGTCATGGCTCGGCGTCACCCACCACGCTACTCAAACTTGCGCGTCGTGCAAGATTCTTGCCGCGACTTCAGGCCGCGAACACCTGCGAGTCGTCGGCGAAGGCCTTGAACTCCAGCGCGTTTCCGGCCGGGTCCAGCAGGAACATCGTCCACTGCTCGCCGCGCTCGCCCTTGAACCGCACGTACGGCTCGATGACGAACCTCGTGCCCGCTTCGGTGAGCTTCGCGGCCAGCTCTTCGAACTCCGGCACGGTCAGCACCAGTCCGAAGTGGGGGACCGGCACGTCGTGGCCGTCGACGGGGTTGTGCACGCGCTCGGTCCTGGGCGCGAGGTGCGTGACGAACTGGTGGCCGTGCAGGTTCCAGTCGATCCAGGTGTCCGAGCTGCGGCCCTGCTCCAGGCCGAGCGTCTCGCCGTAGAAGCGGCGGGCGGCGTCGAGGTCGTCGACCGGCATGGCGAGGTGGAAGCGTGGGATGTTCGGCATGTCGGAATGTTAACATTAGGACAACCTGTCTGCTTGTGCTCTTGTTAACATTGCGACATGACGAAGATGGGCCCAGCCCGCCGTCGTGGCCTGAGCACCGAGGTGGCCGACGAGATCCGTGCGGCGATCTTCGACGGCCGCTACCCGCCGGGCGCGGCGTTGCGCGAGGTGGAGCTGTCCGAGGCGCTGGAGGTCAGCCGCGGCCCGGTGCGCGAGGCGCTGCAGAAGCTCGAACGCGAGGGCCTCGTCCGGGCCGAGTGGCATCGGGGCACCACGGTGACGGCGTTGTCGCTGCAGGACGTGGCCGAGCTCGACAGCCTGCGCGGGGCGCTGGAGGTGCTGGCCGTGCGCCGGGTGGTGGACCGGGCGTCGGACGCGGATCTCGCCGCGATCGAGCAGGCCGCCGTCGCGATGGACCGCGCGGACACGCCGCACGAGATGGTGCGGTGCGACATCGCGTTCCACGACGCCGTGTACGCCGCCGCGCACCACACGCGGCTGGCGCAGGCGTGGGAGGCCATCCGGTCGCAGGTGCACCTGTTCCTGATCACGCGGGTCAACCTGAGCAGCGACGGCTACCTGGAGCAGATCCGGCAGGAGCACCGCGACCTGGTGGCGGCACTGCGGCTGGGCAACGCCGGAAGTGCGCTGAAGCTGTTCGCGGAGCACCGCAAGCACGCGTTCGACGTGCTGACCTCCGGCGCCTGACCGTCACAGCCAGCCGTGGTCGTGCGCCAGCTGGAAGGCCGCCGCCCGGTTGGCCACCCCGAGCTTCGCGACCGCCGCGGCCAGGTGGTTGCGCACCGTCCCCGCGGACAACGACGTGCGGGAGGCGATCTCCGCGACCGGCGTGCCGAACTCGGTCAGCCGCAGCACTTCCAGCTCGCGCTGGGTGAGCGGGCACGGGGGCGCGGCGAGCGCGTCTGCGGCCAGTGCCGGGTCGACCCAGCGCGAGCCGCCGTGCACGCGGCGGATCACGTCGGCCAGCGTGCCGCCCGGCGATCCCTTGGGCAGGAAGCCCTTCGCGCCCGCGTGCAGGGCCTGCTGCAGGTGCGGCGGCCTGCCCCGGCCGGTCAGGATCACGACCGCGCACGACGGCAGCACCCGTGCGAGCTCCTCGGTCACCTCCAGGCCGTCCAGGTCCGGCATCTGCAGGTCCACCACGGCCACGTCCGGGCGGTGCGCCCGCGCGGCCTCGACGGCGGCACGGCCGTCACCTGCGCGGGCCACGACCTCCAGGTCCGGTTCGAGGTCGAGCAGGGCCGCGAGCGCGTCGCGGATCAGCTCCTCGTCGTCGGCCAGCAGCACTCTGATCACGCGGGCACCACGACCTGCACGGTGAACTCGGTGGACGACCGCTCCACCGACACCTTTCCGCCGACCGCAGCCAGCCGCTCGCCCAGGCCCCGGATCCCGTTGCCCTCGCGCGAAGGCTCGACCGCGACACCGTCGTTCGTGACCGTCATCCGCACCTCCCCGTCGTGCTCGGCGATGTCGATCATGCACCACGTCGCGTGGCTGTGCCGCAGCACGTTCGTGCAGGCCTCCCGCAAGGCGAGCGCGAGCTGCGTGGCGCCTTCGCCGTGCACCGGGATGTCCGAGACGGTGCAGCGGATGCCGGCCTCGCGCAGCACGTTCCGCACGGCCTCCAGCTGTTCGGGCAGGTCGACCGCGCGGTAACCGTGCACGGCGTCGCGCACCTCGGCGAGCGCCGAGGAGGCCAGCCGCTGGGCCTCGAACGCCTCGGCGGCCGACCGCTCCGGGTCCGACGGCGCCAGCCGCCCGGCCAGTTCGGCCTTCAGCGCGATCACGGTCAGCCGGTGCCCGAGCAGGTCGTGGACGTCACGGGCGAACCGCAGCCGTTCCTCGCTCACCGCCAGCTCCGCCTGGGCCTCGCGACCCGCCCGCGCCTGCGCCAGCAGCCCGGCGAACCACGTCGGCAGGCCCGCCATCGCGATGATCGTCGCGCCGACCGCGGCCGCGATCATCTGGTAGGTCGTGTGGTCACGGCTCACGAAGAACCCGACCAGCCCCGACAGCACGACCGCGCCGAGCGCCGCCATCCACCGCCACACGCCGGACAGCAGCAGCGGGGCGAACCCGGCGGCACCGCCACCGATCCACGCCCACGTCGACAGCTCGTCCGGGCCGACCGGCGCCACCAGCGGGATCGACACCAGCGTGGCGACCACGAGGGCCCGCAGCCTGCCTTCCCGCACCGCCACCGCGTACGCCAGGGCCATGATCAGCACGCCCAGCACCCCGAGCCAGCGGGAGGCGGACGGCTCGCGCAGCACCGAGACCAGCGGCACGGCGAGCGTGGCCGCCCACAGCACGTGCAGGGTCCAGCGCAGCGCGGTGTGCGGAAGATCGTTCATCGCCATCAGCCTAGAACCACTTCAGCAGGATCGTGACGGCGATGACCAGGTCGAACACGCCGCAGAACTCCGAGAACCAGCGCGGCACCACGGCGTCGCGCAGGTGGTGCACGAGATCCCAGGCGGCGTGCGCGCCCCAGCCGAGAGCGATGAGCAGCACGCCGGCCCGTGGCGCGTGCGGCGTCGCGATGATCACCAGGGCGGCCAGAGCGGTGTAGGCGCTGAGCATCGCGATTTGTACGCGTGGCGCCCGCCAGCCCCACAAGAGATACGCCACTTGGCACAGCAGCAGCGTCCACACGGGAGGCACGAGCGGTGTCTCCCAGAAGTCGAACGACACCGCCAGTGCGAGGGCCATCGGCCAACGGTCGACCACGGCGCGCACCGGCGATGTCGTGTTGTCAGCTGTCTTCGAGGTCATGCCTCAAGAGTCGAAGCGACCCGCCGCAGAACCCATCCGTGCGGTGTCACGACTTTCCCGTGCGAAACGCACAGGCGAGCTATGCGTCGATCTCCGCCCACACGGTCTTGCCACCCACCATCTCGCGTGTGCCCCAGCAACGTGAGAGCTGGGCCACCAACAACAATCCACGGCCTCGCGAGTCCCCGAGCCGTGACTCACCCACGTGCGGAAGCTCAGCCGGCGTGTGGTCGTCGACCTCGACTCGTACGTAGTCAAGGTGCCGTTGCACTCGTACGGTCCGCGGTCCTTCCGCGTGTTCGTAGGCGTTGCTTGCCAGTTCGGTGCACACGAGCATGACGTCGAGCCGGATGTCCTCGGAGAGGTCTCCCAACAGAGTGCCGACCCACGCGCGCATGGCGACGAGATCGGGCTGATCTTCCGGCAGGGTGTACAGGGTCCTCGCGGAGGCGCTCAGCACCTCGGGAGCGTCCATCCAGATCCCCACCTCGTTCGCTGCTGAGGCCCTCCTGGCTGCTCAAGATGGCCGTCAGGTCGCGAAATACCACCCTGCGTGCTACCTCAAACGTGTGGACGGGTACGGCTTCAACCTCGCGCTGGTCGTGGTTCTGGTGTTGGTCAACGCGGCGTTCGCGGGCAGCGAGATGGCGTTGGTGTCGTTGCGCGAAGGCCAGCTGCGGTCGCTGGAACGGGAAGGACGGCACACGCTCGTCCGGCTCGCACGTGATCCGAACAGGTACTTCGCGACCATCCAGATCGGCATCACGCTGTCCGGGTTCCTGGCCTCGGCCACCGCGGCCGTGTCGCTCGCGCAACCGCTCGTGCCGTTGCTGGGGTTCCTCGACGGCGCCGCGAACGGGGTGGCGATCGCGCTCGTGACGATCGTCCTCACGTTTTTCACGCTCGTGTTCGGGGAACTGGCGCCCAAGCGGCTGGCGATGCAGTACGCCCTGCGCTGGGCGAAGATCATCGCGGGACCGCTGGATCTCCTGTCGGCGGTGTCCAGGCCGGTGGTGTGGTTGCTCAGCAAGGCGACCGACCTGGTCGTGCGGATCTTCGGCGGCGACCCGGACCTCGACGAGGAGCAGATGTCGCCGGAGGAGCTGCGTGATCTCGTTGAGGTGCAACAGCATCTGAACCCCGAGCAGCGCACGATCATGACCGGCGCGCTGGAGATCCACGAACGGCGGCTGCGCGAGGTGCTGGTGCCGCGGCGGCTCGTCACCGTGCTGGAGGCAGGTTTGACGACCCCCGAAGCGCGGGAAGTCCTGGCGAGGTCCGGACATTCACGGGCGCCGGTGACCAAGGACGGTCACCTGGACGACGTGATCGGCATGGTGCACCTGCGCGACCTGCTCGACGACACCGTGCCGCTGACCGAGGTGACGCGGGTGCCGATGCACCTGCCGGACTCGGTGCGCGTGACGGACGCGTTGCGGCGCATGAGGGCCGAGCACGAGCAGATGGCGCTGGTGGTGGACGAGCACGGCGCCGTCGACGGCATCGTGACGTTGGAAGACCTGCTCGAGGAGGTCGTCGGTGAGATCTACGACGAGACCGACTCGGACGTGGTGGCCGTGCGGCCGGACGCGGACGGGTCGATGCAACTGCCCGGCACGTTTCCCGTGCACGACCTGGCGGACGTCGGCGTCGAGCTGACCGGGCCGCCCGGTTCGTACGCCACGATCGCCGGTCTGGTGCTGGTGCTGCTCGGACGCATCCCGGAGGAACCGGGTGACGTCGTCGAGGTGTCCGGCTGGAAGATCGAGGTCCTGGCCGTCGAGCACCACGCGATCACGCGGGTGAGGCTGAGGTCACAGGCCGAACCGCGGAATGAAGTGGACATCTGAACCGTTACACCACGTGCAGCGGTGTTCATGGCCGCTGCTCCGCAGACGGCGGCGAGTTCGCCTGGTAGCCGGTCATCCGGCGCGAACTCGCGTCTCGCTGTCACTCCTGCCAACGGAAACGGGGGATTTGTCATGCCTGCAGATCTGAAGAACCGCGCGTCCGGGCAGCAGGACGGGGACTCGGTCGGCCAGTACCTGCGCGAGGTCGGCCGGACGCCGCTGCTGACCGCGTCCGAAGAGGTCGACCTGGCCAAGCGCATCGAGGCCGGCGTCTACGCCGCGCACCTGCTGGAGTCCGGCGACACCACGCGTGACGCCCGCCTGCTCCGTCGCATCGTCGCGCAGGGCGAGCGGGCCAAGGACCACATGATCCGCGCGAACCTGCGCCTGGTCGTGTCGGTCGCGAAGAAGCACTCGTTCCGCGGGCTGCCGTTCGGGGACGTGGTCCAGGAGGGCAACCTCGGCCTGATCCGCGCGGTCGAGAAGTTCGACTACGCCAAGGGGTACAAGTTCTCCACCTACGCGATGTGGTGGATCCGCCAGGCCATCGAACGCGGTCTGGCCGACCAGACGCGCACCGTCCGCCTGCCGGTGCACGTCGTCGAGGAGGTCAACAAGCTCAAGCGCGTCGGGCAGAAGCTGTCCGCGGCGCTGGGCCGCGACGCCACGGTCGAGGAGATCGCCGCCGAGGCCAAGACCTCGGCCACGCGCGTGCAGGACCTGCTCGACGCGTCCCGCACCTGCGTGTCGCTGGAGACGCCGATCGGGGACGACGGCGGTTCCGTGCTGGGCGACCTGATCCAGGACACCGACGGCGTGTCCGCGCCGGAACTGGTGGAGCGCCGGCAGTTCGAGGAGGGCGTCCGGTCCCTGCTGGACGTTCTGCCCGAACGGCAGGGCCGGATCATGCGCCTGCGGTACGGCCTGGAGGACGGCCGTGAGCGCACGCTGCAGGAGGTCGCCGAGGAGCTCGGGCTGACCCGCGAGCGGATCCGCCAGCTGGAGAAGCAGTCGATCGCACAGCTCAAGCAGTCCGGCCGGCCGGGAGAGCTGTTCGCGCTCGCCGGCTAGTGATCGCCGCGGCGATCACCAACGCGCCGAACGTCACGAGCTGCGCCCCGATGAACGCGTCGGGGCGCAGCGTCACGAACAGCCGCACGAACGCGTCGTGGCCCGCGTGGAACCCGACGCCGAGCCACAACGACCCGCTGACCGCGCGGCAGCACGCCAGCATCAGCCCGAACCCGACCGCCATCACCGCGTAGACCAGGCGTTGGGCGAGAGTGGTCGCGCCGCTGTGGGACACGACGTGGATCGAGCCGAAGATCAGCGAGCTCACCACGATCGTGCCGCGTGGCGACAGCCTGTCGCGCAGGTTGGCGAAGATGTAGCCGCGGAACACCAGCTCCTCGGGGAAGCCCTGCACCAGCAGCGTGCTCGCGGCGACCGAGACGACCACGACCGGCCAGGCCGGCGTGCCGGTGTCCGCGCCCCAGTCCGCGAAGCCCAGCCACACGCTCACCGCGCCTCCCAGCAGGGACACCGCGGCCGCGATCACGATGCCCAGCAGCAACAACGGCAGGGTGGTGCGGTCGACGCGCACCAGGTCCTGCGGTTTGCGGTCCACGTACCGGCGCAGCAGGTGTACCAGGCCGAACACGCTCGCCGACACCGCCACGCCGCCGATGAGCATCGGCAGCGGCAGGGGCAGCGACGCCGTCGTGAGCTGAACCGCTACGCCGACGATCAGGATCGTGGCGATGAAACCCAGTAGTGCCAATACGATTCGCATGCCTGGAGATTCTGCGAACCGCGTGCTTCGAGGACATCGAGCCGCGGACAGGCAGCCCACCATGACCGAAGTCATGGGTGCGGCACCTCTTGAGTCTGATGTGCGGCCACCGGGATCTGGCTAGCGTCAGGCCGTGCGCCCACCGTTGTTCACCGTGCTGTTCTGGGTCGTGGCACCGGCCGTGCTCGCGGTGCACCTGCTCGGCGCGCCCACCTACCCGGCGTGGCTCGGTGTCGTGCCGCTCATCGTCCTGTTGGCGGCGCTCGTCGCGTTGTGGTTCATGTTGCCGTGGGATGTCACCGCGACACGCAGATCCGTGAGCGTCGCGTTCGTGATCGTGTGTGTGGTGCTGGCCGCTGTGGACGGAAGCGGGCTTGTCGCGCCGTTGCTGCTGATCGGGCTCGGCAACGTGACACAGGTCTTCGGCACGCGGTGGGCGATGGGCACGCTCGCGGCCATAGTCGCGTTGATCCTCGTGGGTGGGATGGTGCTCTACGGCCAGGACTGGGTCAACGCGCTGCGTGAGGCCTCGGTCGTCGGTGTGCTGTGCGCGTTCGGCATCAGCGTGGCGGCGGCCGTGCGCAGGGCCGTGCTGCTGGCCGAGGAGATCCGGCGGCTGGCCGTTGCCGAGGAACGCGCGCGCATGGCCCGGGAGATGCACGACTCGCTGGGGCACTACCTGACCGTCGTCAAGATCGGGCTGGAGAACGCGGAACGGCTGCGGGAGCGGGCCGAGGAGAAGGCCTGGGACGAGGTGCGGCAGGCCAAACTGCTGACGATGGAGGCGTTGACGGAGACACGGCGGTCCGTGCGCGCGTTGCGGCCCCTCGCGTTGGAGGGGCGGCGGGGGAGCGCGGCCTTGAGCGAGCTCGCCCGCACGTTCGACGGACTGAAGGTCGACCTGGTGGTGACCGGGCCGGAACGCGAGCTCGGCCCGGACGCCGAGATCGTGCTGTACCGGGCGTTCCAGGAAGGGCTGACGAACGTGCTACGCCACGCCGGGGCCACCGCCGTGACCGCCGAGCTGAGCTTCGAAGGCCGCACGACCGTGCTGGTGATCAGCGACGACGGCGGTGGCGCAGAGTCGTTGCGGGAGGGCTTCGGGCTGGTGGCACTGGGCGAACGCGTGGCGGCGCTGGGAGGCGCGGTGAGAGCCGGGAACCGGGCGGGTGGCGGGTTCGAGCTGAGAGTCGAGCTGCCGGCGTGATCAGGGTGATGCTGGTCGACGACCAGGCGCTGATGCGGCGCGGGCTGCGGACGTTGCTCGACATCGAGGACGGGATCGAGGTCGTCGCCGAGGCCGCGCACGGCGAGGAGGCGTTGGCGCGCATCGGTTCGTGCCCGGACGTCGCTCTCGTCGACGCGCGTATGCCCGTGATGGACGGCGTGGCGCTGATCGGCGCGCTCACCGAAGGTCATCCGGCCGTGGCGTGCATCGTGCTGACGACGTTCGAGGAGGACGAGTACGTCTTCGGCGCGCTCAAGGCCGGTGCTCGCGGCTACCTGCTCAAGGACACCTCGCCCGAGGACCTGGTCGCGGCGATCCACAAGGTCGCGGCCGGGCAGACGGTCCTCGGCGGTCCGGTGGCGGCGCGGCTGGTCGCCGAGGTCGTCGGGCCCAGAGCGGCGTTTCCCGGCCAGGAGCTGTTGTCCGCGCGGGAGTCGGACGTGGCCGCGCTGGTCGGCACCGGGGCGAGCAACCGGGAGATCGCCGCGCGGCTGTACATCACCGAGGGCACGGTGAAGAACCACGTGTCGAGCGCGTTGCGCAAGCTCGGCCTGCGGGACCGCACGCAGCTCGCCCTGGTGGTCCGGGGCGGGCGGTCCTGATCTCGGTGGCACGATGGTCGGTGTGAACGTCCCCGCCGTCCTGCGCACCCTGGCCCGGCTCAGTGCCGCCGAGCAGCCGCAGAAGGTCCAGCTCGACCTGTCCAAGGCGGCGGGCCTGCTGTGGTTCGGCGAGCACGAGCCGGCGTGGCGGGCGATCACGGCGACGCAGCACGACCAGGAGTGGACGCCCATCACCTGGACCGCGCCGAGACACGCCCGCGAGCAGGTGCAGCGCCTCGCCGCGTACGACGCGCTGCATCAGGAGGACCGGCTGCTGCGGGTGGGCTGGGCGTACCTGACCGGGCCGATGGAGATCGGCGGCCAGCGGCGGCGGGTGTGCCTGCCGTTGATCTCCCGGCCGGTGCGGCTGCACCGCGGGCTGGGGTTCACCTACGCCTTCCACGTCGCCGGTGACGCCGGCCTGTTCCCGCTGATCGACGACTGGGAGGTGGTCGCGGAACGCGAGGCGGCGCTCGCGCGGACCGAGGCGTGGATCGCCGAGACGGTGCGGCAGGCGGGGCTCGGGGACGTGCCGATCGTGCCCGGCGACCCCAACTCGCGGATCCACGGCCATGAGCTGGTCGTCGCGATGGGGTGCGGGCTCAACGCCGGTGAGCCCGTCGTGACCACCGAGCAGGGTTCGGCGCTGTACCGGTGGGCGGCCGCTGCCGGTGTCGACGACACCGCCCTGGCCGCCCTCTACGGTGCCGGTGAGCCCGCTGACGACCGGGACGAGCCGATCACCTCGGCGTTGCCGTTGAGCCACAGCCAGGAACGTGCCGTCGAGCACGCGCGCCGCGCCCGGATCACCGTGGTGGGCGGCCCGCCCGGCGCGGGCAAGACGCACACCCTGGCCGCGCTGGCGCTGGACGCGGTGGCGGCGGGACGGTCGGTGCTGCTCGCCAGCCGCACGCGCAACGCCGCCGACGTGCTCGGTGCCGCGCTGCGCCGTGCGGCCGGGCCGGTTCCGGTGCTGTTCGGTGACTCCGAGCTGCGGCAGCAGATGGCGCGCGAGCTGTCCGACGGGCTGTCCGCGCTGGCGAGACCGGACGAGCTCAAGGAGCTCGACCAGGCCCGGCGGGCCGCGGCCGCGGGGGTCGCACGGGTGGAGCGCGCGGTCACCGCCGCGTTGACCGATGAGCAGCTCGCGACGGAGGCACGACGGCATCAGGCCTTGATGGCCGGACATCGGTCGGTCGCGCCCCGTGCGTTCGACGCGGGCGTTGACTTCGTTGCGCTGCACGGGCTTCTGCGGCCTCGCACAGGGTTCCTCGGTGAACTGCGCACGGCGTGGGCGGTGAAGAAGGCGCGCAGGCTGACCGGTGCCGGTGAGGTGCCGGTGGAGGACCTCTCGGCCGCGGTCGTGGCCGCCGAGCAGACGGCCGCGGCGGTGCGGCTGGCGGCCGGTGGTGGCACGACGTTCGCCGAGCTGCGGCCGTTGCTGTCCGAACAGGACAGTGCGAGCCGGGCCGCGACCGCCGCGTGGCTCAGGGAGTTCGCGGTCAGCCGGCGCGGAGCGGGCGCGCGTCGCGCGGTGGCGGCACTGGCCAAGGCGCTGCGGTCGGGACGGGCGGCGCGCCGGCGCGGCCTGGCCGAGATCGACAGCGCGGACCTGGTGGCGGCGCTGCCGTTGTGGGTCGGCACGTTGTCCGACGTGGAGGACATCCTGCCCGCCGTGCCGGGCATGTTCGACCTCGTGATCATCGACGAGGCGAGCCACGTCGACCAGCCGCTCGCCGCCCCCGCGCTGCTGCGCGGCCGGTCCGCGGTGATCGGCGGCGATCCCCGGCAGCTGCGGCACGTGTCGTTCGTGAGCGACCAGGCCGTGCAGGCGGCCGTCGACGCCGAGGGCACCGGGGACCTGCGCGACCGGCTGGACGTGCCGAAGGTGAGCCTGTTCGACGCGGCCGCCGCGACCGCGGGCGTGCACTGGCTCGACGAGCACCACCGCTGCGCGCCGCACCTGATCGGCTTCGCGGCGCGGGAGTTCTACGACGGCAAGATCGCCCTGCTCACCACGCACCCGTCGATCGCGGACGTCGACTGCATCGACACCGAACGCGTCGCCAGCGAGCGGGACGCCAAGGGCGTCAACCAGGCCGAGATCGAGGCCGTGCTCGCCCACGTGCGCAAACGGGTCGCTGCGGGCGTGCGCTCCATCGGAGTGGTGACGCCGTTCCGCGCGCAGGCCGACGCCCTGGAGGGAGCGCTGCTGTACGACCTGACGCTGGACGAGATCACCACGGGTGGCGTGCGCGTCGGCACCGTGCACGGCGTGCAGGGCAGCGAGTTCGACGAGGTGGTGATCAGCCTCGCCGCCGACTCCAGGCCGGGCGGGTGGCGGTTCGTGAACGACCGCAACCTGCTCGCGGTGCTGACCACGCGGGCGCGCCGGCTGGTGCACGTGATCACGTCGGCCGCGCAGCCGCCCGGGCTGATCGGCGAGTACCTGAAGCACGCGGACGTGCCGCCCACCGAGACGGCCGGGATCGCGCCGTCCGATCCGTGGACCGCCCGGCTGGCGGAGGAGCTCGTGGCCGCCGGGGTGGCGGTGCGGACCGGCTATCCGGTGGGGCAGTGGCGGGTCGATCTGGTGGTGGGGGAGAAGGGCAGCGCGGTGGCGGTGGAGACGCGCCCGCACCCGGACGGGGCGCGGGCGCATCTGGCTCGCTGGCGTGCGCTCAGCCACGCGGGGTGGCGCGTGCACGACGCGTTCGGCAGCCGGTTCGACCACGATCCCGCCCGCGCGGCCGTCGAACTGGCCCAGGAACTCCGCCGCTGAGGGCACGCGGGGCGCTCCCGTACCACGTGTCAGTACGAAAGGTCCCCGCGTGCTGCTTGGCGGCGGGTGGGCGTGAGTGGCGGTGTCGTTGTCGGCTGGGGCACGTGGGGCGTGCGATCAGCGGCGGGTGGGCTGGTACAGCGGTTCCGGGGCGGCGGCCGCCGTGGGCAGGAACGGGTTCGGGTTCGCCGGGCACACCGTCCCGACCGGTGGCAACGTGCCGTTGAGCAGGTATGCGTTGGTGTGGTCGGCCGCGCACTTGCTCCGCCCGTACGCCGTGTGTCCCCAACCGGCGTAAGCGAGCAACCGGCTGCCTGCGAGCTGCCGGTTCACCGCCTGGGCGCCGCGGAAGTCCGTCACGCCGTCGAAGTGGTTGCCCACCACCAGAACCGGCGCGCTGGTGCGGGTGTGCCAGGGGCCGGTGTAGCGGTCGGTGTTGACCGGCCAGTTCGCGCAGGCTGCGTTGCCCCACCACCACGCCGGACCGAACTCCGATCCCGCGGCGGCGTAGCGGGCCGTTGAGCGGTAGGCCTCGAAGGAGCGCGGGAACTCGATGTCCGCGCACACGTTGCCGTTGTAGGCGTCGAACTCGTTGTCGTAATCCGGTTCCGCAGCAACTGAGGCTGCGGCCGACGCCTTCGACAACTGGTCGAACAGCGCGGCCGCGGACGGCCAGCCGTTCGGGTTGTACATGGCGCTGATCGCGGCGTTGACCACCGCGTCGTAGGTGTAGAGCCGGTCGCCGAGCTGGATCGGCTTGGCGCGGACCGAGGCCAGCAGCGCGTTCCAGCGCTTCTCCGACTGCGGGCCGAAGACGCACTTCGCCTCGTCGCAGTTGCGGAGGAACTCGCGGAACTCCTCCTTCGTCGCGATCCGGTCGGACTCGACCTGGTGCCCGCTCGACCACAGCTCCGGGTTCAGCACGCCGTCGACCACGAGCGCGCGGATGTTGTTCGGGAACAGGTTCGCGTAGGTGGCGCCCAGGAACGTGCCGTAGGAGAAGCCCAGGTACGAGATCTTGCGGTCACCCACCGCGCGGCGCAGCAGGTCCAGGTCGCGTGCCACGTCGGCGGTGCTCATGTGCCGGGCGATGGGCTGGTCGTCCAGGCACTCCGGGCCGAGCGAGCGGTACCTGTCGTAGAACGGCCGCTCCTGCGCCGCCTGGTACGGGAAGGCCGGCACGCCCTCGAAGAACTTGGCGAGGTCCGCCTCGCTGGCGAAGCAGTGCAGCGGGTCGGACCGGCCGATGCCGCGCGGGTCGAAGCCGACGACGTCGAACCGGCCCTGCAGGTTGGCGGACAGCCGGGCGCCCGCGCTGAACGCGAAGTCCACGCCGGAGCCGCCCGGTCCGCCGGGGTTGATGAACAGCGACCCGATCCGGTGCGCCTGGTCGGTCGCGGGCTTGCGGGCCAGCGCGATCGACGTGGTGGCGCCGTGCGGGTCGTCGTAGTCCAGTGGCACCCTCACCGAGGCGCAGTCGAAGCCGGGGCGGTCCGGTCCGCACGCCTGCCAGTCGATCCGCGGCACCCCGGTGCCGGCGAAGGCGGGTGTGGTGGTGACCGTGAGCGCGATCGTCGCCGCGAGCACGATGAAACGCATCGACAAGCTCCCCTCTTGTCCGCAGAGGGGCCTTTCCTACTCGCTCGCGGGCGGGCCGTCGACCTTCGAAAGTCGCCAAAACGGCGGTCAGTCCGGCCGGCGGTGCTTCTGGCGAACTCCCAGCCGGTCGGCGATCTGGTCGTGGATGGGGGTGCTCATCACGATCGGGTTCGGTGGTGGTGCCGGTGGTGTCGGTCCGGGAGTGTCCTGGGCTTCAGGCATGCCTGGAGCGTAGGCATGATCGTTGAGCGGACAAGCACGCTGATCAAGAAATCACACTCGCCGTACCCCATGAGGTGAATCCGGATCGGCCGATTTATACCGAGGGTGGGACTTCGTGCGTACTCGGTGACCACCTGTGGGTGTGCCGATCGGGGTACGCGGATTTGCGCGGCAACGTGGAATCTCATCGGACGGACTCAGCGTTTGCGTGATCTCGCCGTGATGCTGAACGATCGGGTTCAACGCCGGACGAACGTGGAGCGCGACGTGGCCAGTGGCAAGCCGGGCATCGCCAAACGGCAGCTCATCCTGCTCACCGGAAGGGCGCACCCGGAGCTCGCGGAGTCGGTGGCGAAGCACCTCGGGGTGGCGATCACGCCGCAGGCCGCCTACGACTTCGCGAACGGCGAGATCTTCGTGCGGTTCGAGGAGTCCGTGCGCGGCGCGGACGCGTTCGTCATGCAGAGCCACAGCGCGCCGATCAACGACTGGCTGATCGAGCAGCTGCTCATGGTCGACGCGCTCAAACGCGCCTCGGCCAAGCGCATCACCGCGGTCGTGCCGTCGTTCCCGTACGCGCGGCAGGACCGCAAGTACGCCGGACGTGAACCGATCTCGGCGCGGCTCGTCGCGAACATGTTCTCCACGGCCGGCGCGGACCGGATCGTCACCGTCGACCTGCACACCGCGCAGGCCCAGGGCTTCTTCGACGGCCCGGTCGACCACCTGCACGCGATGTGGCTGCTGACCGACCACGTCCGGGCGCGGTACGCGAGCGAGGACCTGACGATCGTCTCGCCGGACGCCGGACGCACCCGGCTCGCCGAGAAGTGGGCGGACCTGCTCGGCGGGTGCCCGATCGCGTTCATCCACAAGACGCGCGATCCGTTGCGCCCCAACGAGGTCATGGCCAACCGCGTCGTCGGCGACGTCGAGGGCCGCACGTGCGTCGTGGTCGACGACATGATCGACACGGCGATGACGAGCACGGGCGCGGCGCGGCAGCTGCTGGAGCAGGGCGCGAAGGACGTCGTCCTCGTGGCCACGCACGGTGTGCTGTCCGGTGACGCGTACGACCGGCTCATCGCCAGCAAGGCCCGCGAGGTCGTCCTCACCGACACCCTGCCGATCCCGCACGAGAAGCGGTTCCCCGGCCTGACCGTGCTGAGCATCGCCCCGCTGCTGGCGCGGGCGATCCAGGAGGTCTTCGAGGACGGCTCGGTCACGAGCCTGTTCGACGGGAACGCCTGACCGGGAAGCGGAGCGGGCCGGTCCGTGTTGCCATGAGACATGGACAACGAGCAGCGTGGCCGGGTCAGGGTCGAGCACTCGGCGAAGCGGGTCCGCGCGTACTTCGGCGGCGAACTGGTCGTGGACACGACCACGCCGCGACTGGTCTGGGAGATCCCGTACTACCCGGCCTACTACCTGCCGCTCTCCTCGGTCCGCGCCGAGCTGAAGCCGACGGGGGAGACCAGGCACTCGCCGAGCAGGGGTGAGGGCCTGGTCCACGACGTCGTCACGCCCGGCGGCACCGCCGAGGGCGCGGCGCTGGTCTACCAGGACTCGCCGATCGAGGAGCTGCGGGACCTCGTGCGGTTCGAGTTCGCGGCGATGGACGAGTGGCTCGAAGAGGACGAGCCGATCTACGTGCACCCGCGTGACCCGTACAAGCGCGTTGACGTCCTGGCCAGCTCGCGGCACGTGCGCGTGGCGCTGGACGGGGTGACGCTGGCGGCGTCGGCGCAGCCGCGGATCCTGTTCGAGACCGGGCTTCCGCCGCGCTACTACCTGCCGTTGAGCGACGTCCGGTTCGATCTGCTCAGGCCGTCGGACACGCAGACGCACTGTCCGTACAAGGGCACCGCCACGTACTGGTCGGTCGAGGTCGGCGGGAAGGTCCACGACGACATCGTGTGGATCTACCGGGCGCCGCTGCCGGAGAGCCAGAAGGTCGCGGGTCTCGCGTGCTTCTACAGCGAACGGGTCGACCTGTTCGTCGACGGCGAGCTCCAGGAGAGGCCGAAGACGCCCTGGTCGTAGCGCTGCACTTCACACTCTGCAAACTTGCAGAGACTGCAAAACGATCGTGTACGCTCTCCCTGTGAACCAGCCGGGGGAGAGCCTTCGCGACCGCAAGAAGCGCCGCACGCGTGCCGCGCTCGAACGCGCGACCGTGCGCCTCGCCGCCGAGAGGGGCTACGACCAGGTCACCGTGGAGGAGATCGCCGCCGAGGCCGACGTCTCGGTGCGCACCTTCTTCAACTACTTCGCGTCCAAGGACGAGGCGCTGATCGGCGCGGACCCCGAGGCGGGGCCGCGCATGGCCGAACGCGTCCTGGCCGCGGCCGACGGGGTCACGCCGTTCGAGGCCTACCGGTCCTCGGTGCTCGCCGAGATCACCGACGAGCTGGACAGCGCCCGCGACCTGTGGCTGCTGCGCCGAGAGGTCCTGATGCAGCGGCCGGACCTGCTGGTCCGCGCGTTCGCCACCAGCGCGGAGTCCGAGCAGCTGCTCGCGAGGGCGGTGGCGGCACGGGCCGGGCTGCCCGAGTCGCACCTGTACCCGCGGCTGCTCGTCGCCGCGGGCAGTGCCGCGTTCCGCTGCGCGGTGACGCGATGGGCGCTCGACGACAACGTCACGTTGGGCGACCTCGTGGGTGAAGCGCTCGACCTGTTCGGCACCGGACTGGCTCACGTGCCGTCGCACCACGACCAAGGGGGAACGCCTTGAGCACCGAAACCGATGCTCCGACACCGGTCCACAGCAAACGCGAAGTCACGCAGGCGATGTCGGGTCTCATGCTCGGCCTGTTCGTCGCGATCCTCGCGGGCACCGTCGTCTCGAACGCGCTGCCGCGCATCGTGGCCGAGCTGAAGGGCTCGCAGTCGATCTTCGCGTGGATCGTCACCACCGAGCTGCTCGCGATGACAGCGACCGTGCCGTTGTGGGGCAAGCTCGCCGACCTCTACAGCCGCAAGCTGCTGATCCAGGCGTCGCTGGGCCTGTTCGTCGCCGGTTCCCTGATCGCGGGCTTCTCGCAGAACGTCGAGATGCTCATCGTCAGCCGCGTGGTGCAGGGCCTGGGCGCCGGTGGCGTCACGGCACTCGCGACGATCGTGATGGCCGCGATGATCCCGCCGCGCGAGCTCGGCCGCTACTCCGGCCTGTTCGGTGCCGTGTTCGGGGTCGGCACCGTGGCCGGCCCGCTGATCGGCGGCGTGCTCGTCGACACCTCGTGGCTCGGCTGGCGCTGGTGCTTCTTCATCGGGATCCCGTTCTCGCTGGCCGCGATCTGGCTGCTGCAGCGCACGTTGCACCTGCCGGTCGTGCGCAAGGAGGACACGAAGATCGACTTCCTGGGCGCGTTCCTGATCGTGTCCGGGGTCTCGACGCTGCTGATCTGGTCTTCGCTGGCCGGTGACAAGTTCGATTGGTGGTCGGGCTGGACCGCGGGCCTGGTGGCGCTGGGCGTCCTGCTGCTCGTGGCCGCCGTGCGCGTCGAAGCCACCGCGCACGACCCGATCGTGCCGCTGTCGATCTTCCGCAACCGGACCGTGGCGCTGACGATCGTCGCCAGCGCCCTGGTGGGCGTCGCGATGTTCGGCAGCACGGTGTTCCTGTCGCAGTACTTCCAGCTCTCGCTCGGCAAGACGCCGACGCAGGCCGGTCTGCTGGGACTGCCGGTGATCCTCGGCATGCTCATCTCGTCGACCGTCGCCGGTCAGCTGATCACGAAGTACGGCAGGTGGAAGGCCTACCTGGTCTCCGGCGGCGTGGTCATGGTCGGCGGCATGCTGCTGCTGTCCACGATCACCGCTCAGTCGACGGTGTTGGCGCTGTCGGCGGACATGTTCGTGCTCGGTGTCGGCGTGGGTCTGCTGATGCAGAACCTGGTGCTGGTGGCGCAGAACGACGTGCCGGCCCGCGACCTCGGCGCCACCACGTCGGCGCTGACGTTCTTCCGCTCGCTGGGCGGTGCGATCGGTGTGTCGGCGCTGGGCGCGGTGCTGGCGAGCAAGGTCTCGTCGCTGGCCGCCGAGAAGTTCGGTCCGATGGGCGGCTCCGGTGAGGCGAAGGTGCCGGACCTCTCAGTGCTGCCGCCCGAGGTCAAGGCCGTGATCGCCGACATCTACGCGACCGCCACCTCCGAGCTCTTCCTCGTCGGCGCGCCGTTCGCGGCACTGGCGTTGCTCGCCGTGCTGTTCATCAAGGAGAAGCCGCTCAAGGAGCAGAGCGGTGACGACCGGCTGGCCGCGGAGATGGCCGCGGGACACTGATGCCCGGGACGGACCCCTGACTTTCGTCGGGGGTCCGCCCTGTCTTCCGGGCCGGGTTTCTCCAGCCGGCGCTGCATACGTTGCGTGGCATGACAATCTGGGGTGCGGCTCTCACGCTGCTGGTGTCCACCTACCTGGGGCAGGCGTCGGTTCCCGGGGTCGCGGTGGCGATCACGAAGGACGACCAGGTGATCTCGGTCCAGGGGTTCGGGCACGACTCGGCCGGCGCGCCGATCACCGAACACTCGAAGATGGCGATCGCGTCGGTCAGCAAGTCGTTCACGGCGCTGGCGGTCCGGCAGCTCGCCGACGCCGGGCGCATCGACCTGGACCGGCCGGTGTTCGACTCGCGCGTCACGCCACGTCAGCTGCTCGCCCACAAGTCGGGCATCAGCGACCGGACGCTGCCGGAGAAGAGCCTGCCGCAGCCCTCCTCGCCCGCGGAGGCGGTCGAACGGGCGCGGGAGGTCCTGCGCTCGGCCGTGCCCGACGGGCAGTACCGGTACACCAACACGAACTACCACCTGGCCGCGCGGCTGGTCGAGCTGGCGTCGGGCGACGAGTTCAACTCCTACCTGAAGAAGCACGTCTTCGAGCCGTTGGGCATGACCGAGACGGCCGCGATCTCCGTGACGCCGCGCGACCTGCCGGCGGACTACCGGCGCGGACACGGGTACGCGTACGGGTTCTCGGTCGCGCTGCCCGAGCCGGAGCGGTTCGTCGGCGGTTCCGACGGGGTGATCACCACGGCCGCGGACATGGGGAAGTGGCTGGCGGCGCAGAAGAAGCTGTCGCCGGTGGACGGGATGGGCTGGGCGGCCGACGCGCAGGGACGGTTGCGGCACAACGGGATCTGGTTCACCAGCACGGCCGGGCAGCTGCTGACGCCGTCCGGCCACGGCATCGCGGTCATGTCCAACAGCGGGTTCACGCTCGGCCACGAGGGCACCTACGAGCTGGAGAACGGCATCGCGGACGTCCTCGACGGCAAGACCGCCGAGCTTTCGTCGTACCGGTTGCCGATCGACCTCGTGCTGGCGGCCTTGACTGTGTTGTCGGTGGTGCTCGGTGTGCGTGCGTTGCGACGGCCGCGCAAGCACCACAAGGCGTGGCAGGTGCTCAGGTTCGTGCCGCTCGGTGTGCTGCTGGCGTTGCCCTCGTTGCTGGGCATGCTCTACGGCGGTGGGCGGGACATCACGTTCCACCAGCTGATGTACTACTCGCTGCCGCTTGTGGTGTGGTTGGGCGTGTCGAGTGCGGTCAACATCGGTGTGGCGGTGTCGAGGTGGCGGTGATCAGGATCCTGGCGCTCGCGGCGTGCGTCGCCGTCGCGTTCGCGGTGTCGTTCCACATGGAGCACAACGTGCCACCGTGGACGGTCGCGGTGTGCGTCGTCCTGTTCGTGGCCGCGTTCCTGCTCGGCCGCCGGATGGCACCCGGCTGGCCGATGATCTTCTTCCTCGCCGCGGGTCTCATCTCGCTCGTGCCGCTCGTGGTGGTGGGGCTGTCGGTGGCGCTGCCGTGGTTCCTCGGCCGGGTCGCGCATCAGCAGGCCGCGTTGGCCGCGGCGGGGGTCGAAGCCGCGCACCTGCGGGAACGCACGCGGATCGCGCACGAGGTGCACGACACGCTGGGCCACGAGCTGAGCCTGATCGCGTTGCAGGCGGGCGCGCTGGAGATGACCCTGCCCGCCGAGCACCAGGCGACCGCCGCTGCGCTGCGGAGGGCGGCGGCCGATGCCACGGAACGGTTGGCGGACCTCGTGTTCCTGCTGCGCGACGGCGATCCGGTCCCGGTGGTGGACCTGCGCGAGCTCGTGGACCGCGCGGTGGCGTCGGGGTTGCCGGTCTCGTGCACAGTGGAGGGACGTGTTCCGTCCACTGTGGAGCGAACCGTGCACCGGATCGTCCAGGAGGCGCTGACGAACGCCGCCAAGCACGCGCCGAAGTCCCAGGTGGTGCTGAAGATCACCACGGCGGACGCCACGACGGTGGTGGAGGCGAGCAACGACCTGGGCCTGCGCCGCGGCGCGGGCAGCCGCCTGGGCCTGATCGCGCTGCGCGAACGGGTGCGGCTCGCGGGCGGTACGCTGCGCACCAGCCGCGACGACGGCCGGTTCGAACTGGTGGCCACGCTGCCGCACACGGGGGAGTCGTGATCCGCGTTCTGCTCGCCGACGACGAGGCGATGGTGCGCGCTGGGGTGCGCGCCATCCTCGGCTCCGACCCGGCCCTGTCGGTCGTGGCGGAGGCGGGTGACGGTCGCGAGGCCGTCGATCTCGCGTTGAAGCACCGGCCGGACGTGGTGCTGCTGGACATCCGGATGCCCCGCCTCGACGGCCTCGCGGCGGCGCGCGAGCTGGCCCGCCTGGGCTTCGGCGTGGCGATGCTGACGACGTTCAACGACGACGGCTACCTCGAAGAGGCCCTGGACGGCGGCGCCCGCGGGTTCCTGCTGAAGTCGGGCGACCCGCGCGAGCTGATCGCGGGCGTGCACGCGCTGGCGTCCGGCGGCGCCTACCTGGCACCCAAGGTGGCCGCGCGGATGATCACGCGGTTCCGCGGTGGCCGGGTCAGCCAGGCGCGGTCCCGGGTCGGGGCGCTGACCGCGCGGGAGCGGGACGTGCTGGCGTTGCTCGGCGAGGGCCTGTCGAACGCGCAGATCGCGCGGCGGCTGGACCTGGTGGAGGGCACGGTGAAGGGGCACGTGAGCGCCATTCTGAGCCGGCTCGGGGCGGAGAACCGGGTGCAGGCGGCGATCGTGGCGCACGAGGCGGGGTTGGTCGGGAGCTAGGAGCCGGCGCGCCCGACGTCGATGAAGGGAACCTTCCTCCACCTGGGGTGGAGGAAGGTTCCCTTCATCGAGCACTTGGCGCGCTGCGGGCGCGGTCAGAACGGGAAGTGGTTCTGCTGGCCCGCCACCGTCACCCAGCGCGTGGCCGAGAAGGCCTCGATGCCCCACCGGCCGCCGAATCGCCCGTACCCGCTGGCCTTCACACCGCCGAACGGTGCCTGCGGTTCGTCGTCCACGGTCTGGTTGCCCACGTGCACGATGCCCGTGTGGATGCGGCGCGCCAGGTTCAGGCCGCGCCGCGGGTCCTCGGTGATCACGCCGGCGGTGAGGCCGTGCTCGGTCTCGTTGGCGATGGCCACGGCCTCGTCGTCGTCCGCGACGGTGGTCACGACCACGGCCGGGCCGAAGATCTCCTCGTGGAAGATCCGCATGGCCGGCGTTACACCGTCCAGCACGGTCGCGGTGCCGTCGCCGCCCGCCCGGACCTGAGCGCCGGACTCCACCGCCTCGGCGACCAGGGTGGCGACGCGGTCGGCCGCCCGCTGGTTGATCACCGGGCCGATGGCGGTGCCGGGGTCGGCCGGGTCGCCGTGCGGCAGGGAGGAGACCTTGGCGGCCAGCTTCGCGGTGAACTCCTCGGCCACCGCCTGGTGCACGAGGATGCGGTCGGCCGACATGCAGATCTGGCCCGCGTTGTAGAACGCGGCGAAGGTGGCCGCGTTCACCGCGTAGTCGAGGTCGGCGTCGTCGAGCACCAGCAGCGAGTTCTTGCCGCCGAGCTCCAGCACGCAGGGCTTGAGGTGTTGTGCGGCAAGGGTTCCGACGACCCGGCCCACCTCGGTCGAGCCGGTGAAGTTGACCGCTCGCACGCGCGGGTCCGCGATCAGCGCCTGAGCGACCGGCGCGGCGTCGTCCGGGGCGTTCGTCACGACGTTGAGCACGCCCGCGGGCAGTCCGGCCTCGTGCAGCACCTCGGCGATGAACAGGCCGGCCGCGATCGGCGCCTCCTCGCTCGGCTTGAGCACCACGGTGTTGCCCGCGGCGATCGGCGCGGCGACCGCACGGGTGCTGAGGATGATCGGCGCGTTCCACGGCGCGAACGCCGCCACCACGCCGAGGGGTTCCCGCACCGCGAGCGACAGCTGGCCCGGTGTCTCGGTGGTCAGCACCTCGCCCACGGGCTGGGTGACCGCCGCGGCCGCCTCTCGCAGCATGTTGGCCGCCAGCATGATGTTGAAGCCGGCCCAGCCCGCGACGCCGCCGACCTCGCCGGCCATGATCGCGATGGCGTCCGGTGTCCTGGCCTCCAGGCCGTCCGCCGCGCGCAGCAGGATCCGGCGCCGCACGGACGGTGACGTCGCGGACCACTCGGCGAACGCGGCCTGCGCCGCCTCGACGGCACGCGCGACGTCCGCCGGGCCTCCGGCGGCGACGACCGCGTGCACCTCCCCGGTGAAGGGGTTCAGGTCGTCAGTAGTGCGGCCGTCCGCCGCCGGAACGCTTTCGCCGCCGATGAACAGCTCACGTGTTTTGCTTGCCACGGAGGGGATTCAAGCCCTCAGTGACGCCCGTCACCAACCCCGGTTTCCGCTGGGTGGAAACCCTGCTCCAACGTCCGCCCGATCCCGCGCGCCGCCACCTGCAACGCCGCCACCAGCCGAGCCCGCACGTTGCGCAGATCCGGCACCACGATCCCCAGCGCGGCCACGACGTGCCCGTCCACTTCGACCGGCACCGCCACGCTGCACGCTCCGAGCGTCATCTCCTCGAACGTCTGCGCGTACCCGTCCCGCCGGATCCGGTGCAGCTGCGCGCGCATCCGCTGCGGATCGGTCACCGTGTACGCCGTGAGCCGCGTCAGGCGGTGCTGCAGCACGTCCTCCTGCACCTCGGCGGGCGCGAAGGCCAGCAACACCTTCCCGACGCCGGTGGCGTGCAACGGCAACCTGCTGCCCGTCTGGCTGACGATCGGCACCGACGCGTGGCCGGACACCCGATCGAGGTACAGGACTTCGGTCCCCTCGCGCACGGCCAGGTGCACCACCGCCCTGGTCGCCGCGTGGAGGTCGTGCAGGAACGGCTCCGCGACCCGGCTGAGGTCCACCTCGCCCGCCGCGAGCAGGCCGAGCCGCCAGATCCGCCGGCCGATCACGTACTCGCCGGACTCCAGCCTGCGCACCGCGCCCCACTCGACCAGCTCGGCCAGGAGCCGGTGCACGGTGCTGATCGGCAGGCCGCTGCGGCGGGCGATGCCGCTCAGCGTCTGCCTGCGGTGCCGGGCGTCGAAGGTGCCGAGCAGCGACAGCAGCTTCGCGGACACGGTGGTGGCCATCCGCGAATTCTGCCCGCTTCACCCCGGCCCGGCCGCCGCCGTGGCGTAGATTGCGATCCACAACGGCTGATCTCAGGAGCTCCCGCGCATGACGTACCTCGGTGAGGGCTGGGACAGCCGGGCCGAGCTGGTCGAGGGCCGATGGGTGGAACGACGCCCGCGCCGTCGCGAGATCGGTCCCCAGCTGCGCCGCGAGGCCGTGGTGATGCCGTGGCTCGCGCCCCGGCTGCCGCTGCCCGTCCCGGTGCCGGTCGTCGTCTCCGACGAACCGCTGGTGGTGCGGCACGAACTGGTTCCCGGTGCCGAACTGGCCTCGCTCAACGCGGCCCAGGGCCGGCAGCTGGGCGAGTTCCTGCTGGCCCTGCACGCGGTCGACGTCGTGGAGGCCGTCGCGCGCGGCGTCGGCCCGAGACCGTTGCCCGTCGAGCGCTTCCGCGCCGAGGTGCGCGTGCCCGGCGGCGAGGAGCTGCTGGCCAAGGCGGCCGGTCTGCCCGCGGACACCCTGGTCCACGGCGACCTCGGCCCCGAGCACGTGCTGGGCGCGGACGGCGTGCTGACCGGCGTGATCGACTTCGGCGACCTGCACGTCGGCGACCGGGCGATCGACCTGGCCTGGGCGCTGCACGCCACGTCACCCGAGTTCGCGGCCGCGCTCGCCGAGACGTACGGCGTGACGGACGAGCTGCGCGAGCGCGCGTTGCTCTGGCACCGGCTCGGACCGTGGCACGAAGTGCTGTACGGCAACGACATCGGTGATCCGCAGGTGGTGGCGGAGGGGCTGGCGGGCGTGCGTGAGCGGCTGCGGATCGGGGTATCCGAAGCCGACGCCTGAAAGGAGAGTGTCGAGAATGCCCTGGGTTCGACGGCACCGTCGCAGCGCCCCGTACAGCTGGTTCCGCACCACCACGGTCCGCAGCCACTACCGCAGGCCGCCCGGTGGGTACCTCATCCCGCTGCTGGTCGCGATCGCGGTGATCGTGCTGCTCATCGCGCTGTTCTGAGGGTAGGGTCGGCGGCATGGGACAGTTGGGTGAGTTGTTCCCGGGACGCAAGCTCCGCAGCGAGGCGACGGACTCCGGCACCGGCGAGGACTTCGAGGAGACCGGTCCGCTCGACCTCACCACCGGGGCCGTGCGGCTGAGGCCGCGGCCCAAGCCCGCCCCGGAGCCCGCCCGGGAGTCCGACAACACCGAGTGATCATCGGTACTACCCTGGGCCGGTGGTCGCCGCCCTGCTGTTCGTCATCCCCGCGTCGTTCTTCCTCATCGGGATGGTGCGCGACCGCCGCAGGCTGAGCAACGCGGTCTGGCTCGGCATCACGCTGGTCATGCTGCTGCTCCTGCTGGCGCGAGCGGGCCGGGACAACCCGGTGATCAGCCTGCCGTTGCTGCTCGCGTTCGTGCTCGCGCTGCTCGGCCTGTTGCTGCTGCCGCTGGCGTTGCTGGCGAACGGCCTGGTCATGGTCCGCCGCGAGGGCCGGTCACTGGGCAACCTGCTGTCGTTGCTCGCCGGGCTCGCGCTGATCGGCGAGATGATCTATTTCGCGTGGGGCATCGGCCAGTCCAACGACTGGGTCCGCGGCAGCGCGATCGGGCTCTTCCTGGTGTCGGCGTACATCGCGTTCCTGTTCGTGAGCCTGCTGCTGTACTCCGTGGTCTACGGCCGCACCGGGCGCCGCAGCGGGTTCGACGGCATCGTGGTGCTCGGCGCGGGCCTGGTCGGGTCGCGGGTGCCGCCGTTGCTGGCGTCGCGGCTGGACCGCGCGCTGCGGCTGTACCGGCGCGACCGCGCGGCCGGGCGGACGCCGGTGATCGTCGTCTCCGGCGGGCAGGGCGCGGACGAGGAGGTCTCCGAGGCGTTCGCGATGCGCGAGTACCTGCTCGGGCACGGCGTGCCGGACGACGACGTGGTGATGGAGGACCAGGCGACCACCACCGAGGAGAACCTGCGCTACAGCAAGGAGTTGCTGGCCGGGCGCGGGCACACCGGCCGGGTCGTCGCCGTCACGAACAACTACCACGTGTTCCGCACCGCCGTGCTGTCGCGCAAGCAGGGGCTGCGGCTGCAGGTCATCGGCGCGCCGACGGCCTGGTACTTCGTGCCGAGCGCGTTCCTGCGCGAGTTCGTGGCCCTGCTGGTCCGCAACCCGGTGGTGCACGGGCTGGCGTGCGCGCTGCTGATGGCGGGCGGTCTCGCGCTGACCCAGGTCGGTTGATACCGGTACCCCCTAGGGGTATGGTCGGGCTCGACCTGAGAAGGAGGACGAGATGGACCACGCTCCCGCGAGCCTCACCAGGCAGGCGATCTCCGCGACGCTGCACTGCCTCACCGGCTGTGCGATCGGCGAGGTGCTCGGCATGGTCATCGGCACGGCGCTGGGCTGGGGCAACCTCGCCACGATCGTGTTGTCGGTGGTGCTCGCGTTCGCGTTCGGCTACTCGCTGACCATCCGCCCGGTGCTGCGGTCGGGCCTGGAGTTCAAGGCCGCCTTCGGTGTCGCGCTGGCGGCCGACACGGTGTCGATCGCGGTGATGGAGATCGTCGACAACGCGGTGGTCCTGGCCGTGCCCGGCGCCATGGACGCGGGTCTGGGGACCTTGCTGTTCTGGGGGTCGCTGCTGGCCTCGCTGGTCATCGCCTTCGTGGTGACGGTGCCGGTGAACCGCTGGATGATCGGGCGCGGCAAGGGGCACGCGGTCGTCCACCAGCACCACCACTGACCGACGGGAAGGGCCCGGGACGTCGCGACGTCCCGGGCCCTCAGCGCGTACCGCTCACTGGTCCTTGCCGGTCACCCGCGTGCCGTCGGTGCCGGCCGGAATGCCGATCTCGCGGTTGTCGACGCCGAGGTCCCGGTTCTCCACCCCGGTGACGCGCGTGCCGTCCGTGCCGGTCACCCGCGTGCCGTCGGTGCCGGCACCCTCCGCCGCTGCCGCCGTGCCCACACCGAGCACGAGCGCGGCCGCCGCGAGCACCAGTGCGCCCGCAGTCTTCTTCCCCATCACAAGACCTCCCCAGTTCGGTCTGACCGGGGTCAGTGTGCACAGTGGACCTTGCAGGAACATTGAACCGCAGGTCAGGCGGTGTGCACTCGGGTGAAGCGCATGACCCAGTTGGTCTCCCAGCTGTCCCCGCCGTCGTAGGAGAACTGCTGCTGCCACACGGGCTCGTCGCCCGCGGTCCAGTCGAAGCGGACCTTCACCTCGCGGCCGCCGACCACGTCGTCGCCGAAGAACACCCCGTGCCCGCCGGTGAACCGGCCTTCCAGCGGCGGGTCGAGCCGGCCGGGGGCGCGGGTGGACGCCCACCAGATGCGCCAGACGTCCTGCTCGGGGTCGTACTGGCGCAGGGTCAGGCCCTCCCAGCCGGCGGTGCGGAGGGTGTCCACGTTCGCCCCGCCGCCCAGGACCGGCCGGACGTCGCTCTCCGCCTCGAACTCGACCCACTCGGTGCCGCGGCCCGGGATGTCGGCGATCTTGCGGTTGGCCACGTGCCAGCGGCCGTGGAAGAAGTCGAAGTCGTGCTCGCTCATGGACGGGACGCTAGAGCGGTACCACTGACAGCCGATGTCAGTGAACGGCCGAGTCAGGAATCTGTCAGGCGCGGGTCTTAGGCTGTTGTCCGTGACCGCCCAAGACCCGCGCCTGCAGGAACTCGTCCTGCTCCGCAAGGTCCGCGACCGGATCGACCGCGAGTACCGCGAGCCGCTCGACGTGGCCGCGCTGGCCCGTGGCGTGCACCTGTCCGCGGGGCACCTCTCCCGCGCGTTCCGCGCCGCGTTCGGCGAGTCGCCCTACAGCTACCTGATGACCCGCCGCATCGAGCGGGCGATGACCCTGCTGCGGCGCGGCGACCTGTCCGTCACCGAGGTCTGCTTCGAGGTGGGCTGCACGTCGCTCGGCACGTTCAGCACGCGTTTCTCCGAGCTGGTCGGCATGTCGCCGAGCCAGTACCGCAAGGTCGCGGCCGCCGACGGCCAGGGCATCCCGAACTGCCTGGCCAAAGCCGTGATGCGACCGATCAGGAATCGAGAAGCGGCGGCCGGTCCGTCCGATTAGGTTGATCGCCATGTCAGTCATCATCGCCGCGGCGTTCCTGCCCGCAGACGACCCCGAGAAGTCCCTCGGCTTCTTCCGCGACGGGCTCGGCTTCGAGGTCCGCCAGGACGTCGGCCAGGGCACCATGCGCTGGATCACCGTCGGACCGCCCGACCAGCCCGAGACCGGCATCGTGCTGCACCCGCCCGCCGCCGACCCCGGCGTGAGCGACGAGGAGCGCCGCACGATCGCCGTCCTCATGGCGAAGGGCGTCTACACGGCCATCTCGCTCGCCTCCAAGGACCTCCAGGCCGCCTTCGACCGCGCGCGGGCGTGGGTCGAGGAGTCCGGCGCGGGTGAGGTGCTGCAGGAGCCGGAGGACCAGCCGTGGGGCGTGCGGGACTGCTCGTTCCGCGACCCGGCCGGCAACCTGGTGCGCATCAACCAGCTGTGAGCCCGATCCGGGACCGGTCCCCGGCCGCCGCGTCGGGACGGCTCGCAGGATGCCGGTGATCCACTCGGGCCGACGACCTGACGGTCACACCGTGACCGTGCTGCCCGGCGCCGCACAGGTGACCTGACCGCGGTACCGGGCCGCGGCACGGGTGACCGCGTCCTGCGGGGTGAGGAAGCGGCCCACGTGCGTGACGACCAACCGGCCCGCCCCGGCCGCGGTCGCCGTCTCGCCCGCGTCCTCCGGCGTGTGGTGGACCATGTCCGCGGTCTTCTCCGCGCTTTCCGCCTCGCACAGCAGCACGTCGGTGTCGCGGGCCAGCTCGACGAGGCGAGCACACGGCGCTGTGTCGCCCGAGTAGGTGAGAGAAGTGCCTGCCTCGACGCGAACCGCGAACGCCGGGATGCCGTGCGCGACCGCGGCCGTGGTGAGCCGCAGCGAACCGACTGAGGCCTCGAACCCGTCGTGGAGCTCGGTGATCTCGAACGCGTCCTCGACGGGACTGCGCCGCGGGCCGTTGGTGAGGAAACCGGCGAGGCGGTCGGCGATGCCGGGCGGGCCGTACAACGGGATCGGGGCGCGCGAGATGTCCGCGTACAGCAGGGCGTAGTAGGCGGTCAGCAGGTCGGCGCTGTGGTCGGCGTGCAGGTGCGAGATCCAGATCGCGTCCAGGTCGGCCAGGCGCGTGTGGCGCTGCAACGGACCGAGGGTGCCGGTGCCGGCGTCCATCCACAGGCGAGTGTCGCCGTGCGACACGAGGTAACCGGAGCACGGGTTGTCCGCGGTCGGGTACGGCGTGGCGCACCCGAGCACGGTCAGGCTGAGTCCCATCGAACGACTGTAGGTCAACGGGCGCGGGTGCCCTTGAGCTTCACCAGTTCCGACTCGTGCAGGCCCTCCACGACCTGGAGCGTGCCGGGGGTCCGCGCGTCCGGCCGGCTCATGTACGACTGGGTCGCGGACGGCCGGCCCACCAGCGAGAACCGCAGCTCGCCGGTCAGGCTCCTGGTCGAGAGCCCGTTGGTGTCGTGGAACGCGCGCAGCACCCCGTCGCGGGTGAGGTCCCTTCTGCCGCAGGCCTTTTCGAGCACGGCGACGAACGCCATCGCGACGGTGTAGCCGTGCACGGTGTTCAGCGTGCCCTCCTCGCCGGGGAAGCGCTGGTGGTAGCCGTCGCGCAGCTCGCGGACGCCGTCGGCGTCGGCGCTCCACGGTGCGACCGGCGAGGTGAGCAGGACCTGCTTGGCGAACACCGGTGCGACCGGGGACTCCATGATCGCCGGGTCGTAGCTGACGGCGCTGGACAGGATCGGCACGGACCAGCCGAGCTGCGCGGCGATGCCCACGGCGGCCGCGGTCTGCGGCGGGGTCAGGCTCAGCGCGAGCACCTTGGCGCCGGCCGCCTTCAGCGCGGTGACCTGGTCGACGAGGTTCGCCGTCGTCTCGGTGACCGCCTGCTCGGAGATCTTCATGCCCCAGTTCTCCGCGGCGAACCGGCTGCCCTCCAGCGCGTTCTCGCCGAAGCTGCCGCGCAGGTGGAGGTGGCCGATCGTGTCGCCGGCGGCGAGCGCGCCCTTGCGCCGGTAGTAGTCGAGGCCGTTGATGACGTCGAGGTCGTACGTGGTGCCGACGATCATCATGTGCGGGTTGCCGAGCAGGGAGGCCGCCCACGATCCGGGCACGGTCAGCGCCCGCGTCTGCATCAGGTCCGGTTCGATGGCGGCGGTCATCGGCTGGCCCGCCACGTCGATGAAACCGAGCACCTGCGGTTCGAGCTCGAAATAGCCGTCAAGCGCCTTCTGGACGTCGTAGGCGTGGTCCTTCTGCTTCAGTTCGATGCGGCGGCCGCACACACCACCACGTTTGTTGACAGCGTCCAGATAGAGCTCGTAGCCGCGGATCCGGAAAACCGACGATCCTTTGAACGGACCTGTCATGTCTGTCAAGACGCCGAGCGAAATCGATTCAGCGGAGACGCCGGGACCTGTGCGAACAGGTTGTGTCAGCTCGTCATGGGACGCGCACGCGGTGACCGAGCCGAGCAGCAGGGAAGCCGATAAGAATAGTTGACGAATGGACATTCCAGACCTCGTCGCAGGGGAGGTTACTCACGGGTAGCGGGAAGTATTGGGTAACAGGTCCGGTGGCGTCCAATTTTGTGGTCCTGAACACCCCGCGGGGTGATTGGTCGCCATTACCGGGCCAAAAGGCCGCCGGGTACCTTGACCAGGTGGAAGAGCCCGAATGGAACGAGTGGCGGCGGCCTGGACCGACGCGGGTCCAACGACGGCGCGACGTCGGCCTCGCCCTGCTCGTGCTGCTCTGCGCGTTCGAGGCCACCGTGCTGATCAACAGCATGGGCGCCTTCGCGTTCGGCCAGGCGCCGGATCTGCGTGAGCAGCTGGCGTGGGTGCTGCCGATGGCCCTGCCGCTCGTGGTGCGCCGCCGGTATCCGCTGGCCGTGCTGCTCGTGGTGTCGGCGTTGTTCATCGCCGCGCAGTGGCGGCAGGTCGGCGACAACCTCGTGCCGTCCGCGATCCTCTTCCTCGCGCTCTACACCGTCGGCGCGTGGGAGCGGAACCGGGTCGTGGCGCGCTGGTCGCGCATCGGTGTGATCGCGGTGATGTTCCTCTGGCTGGGCTTCGGCCTCGTGCGGGCCCTGCTCGGCCCCGAGGCGCACTTCCCGAACGCATCGGGACCTATGGATCCACTGCTGGCGTCGGTCTTCTACGGACTGGAGTTCAACGTCTTCTTCTTCGTCTTCGCCTATGCGGTGGGTGAAATGGCGTGGACGGCCGCGCGCCGCCAGGCCCAGCTGGCGTTCCAGGCGGAGGAGCTGCGCCGGTCGCAGGAGCAGAACACGCGTGGCGCCATCGCCGCCGAACGTCTGCGCATCGCCCGCGACCTGCACGACGTCGTGGCGCACCACGTGTCCGTGATGGGCATCCAGGCCGGTGCCGCGCGCCGCGTCCTGGACTCCGATCCGGCGACCGCGCGCGAGGCGTTGCAGACCGTCGAGAATACGGCGAGGACCGCGATCAACGAGCTGCGCGGGTTGCTGGGCGTGCTGCGGGCGGACGCGGAACCCCAGCTGCGCGCGGCTCCCGGCCTCGACGACCTGCCGGAGCTGTTCGAGAACGCTCGCGCCGCCGGGCTGGAGGTCTCGCACGGCGTCTACGGCACGCCACGAGAGGTGCCGTCGGCCGTCGCGCTGTCGGCGTACCGCGTGGTGCAGGAAGCACTCACGAACGTTGTGAAGCACGCGAGCGCGCAGCACGTCGACGTGCGGATGCGGTACCTGGAGAGCGCTCTGGAGGTGGAGATCGCCGACGACGGCCGCGGTCACTCCGCCGGCACCGGCGCGGGGTTCGGCCTCGTCGGGATGCGCGAACGTCTGGCCGTGCACGGCGGTTCGCTGGAGACGGGACCACGGCGTGATGCGGGTTATCTCGTGCGGGCATCGCTGCCCATGGCGTCATCGGAGGGGAAGGCGTGAGCCTGCGAGTGGTGCTGGCCGACGACCAGGACCTGGTCAGGGCCGGGTTCCGGGTCATCCTCGGCACCGAGCCGGGGGTCGAGGTGGTCGGCGAGGCGGGCGACGGCGCCGAGGCCGTGTCGCTGGTGGCGTCGCTGAAGCCGGACGTCGTGCTGATGGACGTGCAGATGCCGCGCATGGACGGCCTCGAAGCCACCCGCCGGATCCTGTCCGCGGGCCACGGCACCCGCGTGGTCATCCTGACGACGTTCGACCGCGAGGACTACCTGTTCGAGGCGCTGCGGGCGGGCGCGAGCGGGTTCCTGCTGAAGAACGCCTCACCGGAGGACCTCGTCGAGTCCGTGCGGGTGGTGGCCCGCGGCGACGCCCTGCTGTCGCCGGAGGTGACCAGGCGGGTGATCGCCCGGTTCAGCACCTCGTCGCGCGAACGGGTGCGGCCGCCGTCGCTGACCGACCGCGAGTTCGAGGTGCTGGTGGAGCTCGCCAAGGGCGCGTCGAACGCGGAGATCGCGGCCGCGTTGTTCCTGGGGGAGACGACCGTGAAGACGCACGTCTCGCGCGTGCTGACGAAGCTCGGGCTGCGCGACCGCACGCACGCGGTGGTGTTCGCCTACGAGCAGGGGATCGTGACGCCCGGCGGCTGACCCCCCGTACCGGGATTCGTTCCACCGTCTCGAATCGCCCGCCGGGATGATCGTTCTCGCTACGGTGGCCGACGAGCGTTTCCACAGCTGCACAGGGGGTTCTTGAACATGAAGCAACGACGGCTGAGCCTCGTCCTGGCGGGCGCCGCCAGCGCGGCTTTCCTCGTCGGCACTTCGGTGGCCGCACCACCGACGCCGACGGCGCCGGCGGCGGACGGGCCGACGTACGTCTACCGCGTGCCGGCCCCGCTCGGGCAGAAGGCGCAGGACCTGCTCGCGCGCGGGTTCGACGTGCTGGAGCAGCGCGACGGCGACGACCTGTTCGTGCTGGGCTCGAAGGACGTGCACGCCAAGCTCGCCGAGGCCGGGTACACCGGCACGGTCGAGTCCGTCATGGCGCCGTCCTCCGGTCTGAAGACCGAGGGTGCCGGCGTCAAGGAGACCTACTACGGCGGTTACCGCACGGTCAAGGCGCACTACGCGCACCTCGACCAGGTCGCGTTCCGGTACCCGCGGCTCGCGACCGTCGTCGACTACGGCGACTCGTGGCGCAAGACCCAGGGCGCCGGCGGCTACGACCTGAAAGCCGTCTGCATCACCAAGAAGACGTTCGGCGACTGCAGGCTGACGCCGAACTCGCGCAAGCCGCGGCTGGTCGTGTCGGGGCAGATCCACGCCCGCGAGATCACGACCGGCGACATGGCGTGGCGCTGGATCGACCACCTGACGCAGGGCTACGGCAAGGACGCCGAGGTCACGTCGTTGCTCGACACCACCGAGATCTGGGTCGTGCCGATCGCGAACCCCGACGGCGTGCAGATCGTCCAGTCCGGCGGCGACTCGCCGAAGCTGCACCGCAAGAACGCCGACTACACCAACGGTCCCAAGGACTGCGGCTCCGACCCGTACGCCCACATCGGCATCGACCTCAACCGCAACTTCGACGCGCAGTGGGGCGACAACGGCACGTCGAACGACCCGTGCAACCAGGTCTACCGCGGGCCGAAGGCCGACTCCGAGGTCGAGACCAGGGCGCTGGAGAAGCTCTTCCGCTCGCTGTTCCCGGACAAGCGCGGCCCCGGCCTGAACGACCCGGCCGACGCCGACACCCGCGGCATGGTCATCACGATGCACTCCGCGCTCAACGTCGTGCTGCTGCCGTGGGGCTACACCACCACCCCGTCGCCCAACGACGGCCCGTTGCGCGCGATGGCCGCCGAGATGGCGCGGCTCGCGGGCGGCTGGCAGTACGGGCAGCCCGGTGAGCTGCTCTACACCGCGGGCGGCTCGATCGACGACTGGGTGTACGGCGAGCTCGGGGTTCCGCACTACACCTGGGAGATCGGCAACTGGGAGGGCGACTGCGCCGGCTTCCTGCCCGCCTACTCGTGCCAGGACGGGCACTGGGCGAAGGTCGAGCCGATGCTGACCTACGCGGCGCACAAGGCCGCGCACCCGTACCGGAGCTGAGGTGCAGGCGGGCCGGTGCGCCGGCCCGCCGTCCGCGGTGTCGTGCCGTCACGCGGCTGTTTGTCCACACCCCGCAGGGGTATTCACGGGGGCGGAGGGTTCGGCTGACGGAGGCACTCGCAATGGACCGCGACCTGGATCTCGACTTCGACAGCGACTTTCTCGCGCGCCGGGTTCGGCGTTACGTGCGCGAGGTCGTCACGGGGCTCGGCCTGAGCGGTGACAGCTCGTTCGTCGAGACCGAACCGCGCGCCGCCGCCTACGTGGCACTGGACGGCCGCCTGCCCGACTTCCCCCACCACTACGTCGCGTTGCTGTGGAACGAGCTGAGCGGCTGGACCGCGGCGGTCGAGGACCGGTTCGGTGACGTCGTGGAGGTCGCGCGGCTCGGTGGAGACCCGCGGCCGCCGGCCGACGTGGTGGTGCGCTGGGTTTCGGGCCTGCTGCGCAAGGAGCGGGCGGACGAGGCCAACCGCGACTTCGCCGCGTTCGTGCCGTCGCAGCGCGGCACCGTTCTCTCCTGACTCCGCTTCGCCCGCAGCCGACCGGGTGAAAGCGTTCACACGCGCCGCACCGGGGTAGCCGTCCGGCATGAGCACCGAAGGGCGGTACGACGACGCGAGCCGCACCTCGCTGGAGGAAGCGGCAGCCGAGAACGACGAGACCACGCCGGGTCGCAGCGGGTCCGGCTCCGCCCATCCCGAACCGAACCCGACCGGCAACGTCGGCCTGTCCGACCGCTCGGTGTCCGATGACCCAGACCGAGGCTGAACGCGACCCAGTTTGCGCGGTTTCCCGCCGGGTAGCTCGTGGGCCAGGACACGACTACGAGCTGAGGAGTCGGCCGTGACCGAAAACCAGATGGGCGGGGTGCGCAGCGCGGCCCAGGACGAGGGTTCCGAGGTGGCGCAGCACGCGCGGGAAGCCGCGGGACAGGTCGGGAGCACAGTCCGCGACCAGGCCTCGCACGTGACCCACGAGACCGCCGCGCAGGCCCGCAACGTCGTCCGCGACGTGCGGGAACGTGTTGCGGCGGAAGCGGAGGACCAGGCGGTGCGGGTGTCGAAGCAGCTCGGCCGCATCGCCGACGAGCTCGGTGAGATGGCGAGCACCGCCCCGCCGAGCTCGATGACGGCGGGTGCGATCCGCGGCGCCGCCGACACGAGCAGGCAGGCCGCGCGGTTCCTCGACGAACGGGGTGCGCAGGGGCTGCTCGACTCGGCGCGGGACTACGCGCGGCGCAGGCCCGGCACGTTCCTGCTCGGTGCCGCCGTGGCGGGGTTCCTGGTCGGCAGGATCGCGAAGAGCGCGACGGGTGGAGAGCCCAGTCGGCCGCGCTCGCAGGGCGGGGTCGTGCCGGTCGCGTCGGAACGTTCTGACGTGGCAACGGGGTTCGGTGCGCCGGGTGCTGTGCCGGTGGCGTCGGAAAGCCCCGCGGTGGCGCCGGACGACGGCGCGCCGCTGACGCCGAGTGCGTCGCCTGCCGTGCCCGCGGCGGGGGTGCCGCATGTCGAGCCCTGAGGTGCCACCGTCGCGAATGGACACCGCGGACGAGTCGCTGGGCGACCTGGTCGCCGAGCTCACCGGAGACCTGTCCAAGCTGATGCGGCAGGAGCTGGAGCTCGCCAAGGCCGAGATCCGGCAGGAGGCCGTGAAGGCGGGCAAGGCGACCGGGATGCTCGCGGCCGCCGGGTTCGCGGGCTACCTGACCACCGTGCTGCTGAGCCTCGCGCTCGTGTTCGCGCTCGGCGCGGTCGTCCCGCTGGGCTGGGCCGCGCTGATCGTCGCGGTGCTCTGGGGGATCGCGGGCGCGGTCCTCTACTCGACCGGTCGCGCTCGGCTGCGCACCGTCAACCCGACCCCCGAACGCACCGTGGAAACCCTGAAGGAGGACGCGGAATGGGCGAAACACCCGACCAAATAAGGCGCGAGATCGAGGTGACCCGCGGCGAGCTGCGGGCCGACGCCAACCGGTTGGTCGACCACACGAGTCCGAAGGCCATCGCCGGCCGGCGGGTCCGCGGTGTGCGCCGGGGACTGGCCGCGATGAGGGAGCGAGTGATGGGAACCGCCACGCACACCGCGTCGTCCGTGCGCGAGCAGGGGCAGGAGACCGGGCAGGCCGTCGCCGAACGGGCGGAGCAGGCCGTGCAGGCGGTGCAGGAAGCGCCGCAACGGGTCGCTCGGCAAACGCAGGGCAGCCCGCTCGCGGCCGGCCTGATCGCGTTCGGCAGCGGCCTGCTGCTGGCGGCGGTGCTGCCCCGCACGGACGCCGAACAGCAGGCGGTGCGGCAGCTCTCCGACAGCTTCGGCGACGCGCTGGAACCGGCCAGGGAGGCGATGGCCGAGTCGGCGCAGCACCTCAAGGAGGACGTGCGGTCTTCGGTGAGCGACGCCGCGGCCGAGGTGAAGCAGGTCGCCTCCGACGCCGCGCAGACCACGGCCGAGCAGGCGAGGGAAGCGGCCCAGGACGTCGGCGGGCACGCCCGCGAGTCCGGGCAGCGGGTGGCCGGCGAAGCCACCTGACCTGACCGCTCCCGCGAGCGCGTCCCGCCGTGCGGCGAAGCTGTCCGGCACCTCGGGTGCGGGGCAGGCACGTGCCGGGACCGGTGAGCCGCCCGCTGCCTCCCGTCAGCGACACCGGGAGGCAGCAGGCGGTTCGGCCGGGCGCAGCGGGGTATGCCGCAGTCGAAGTCACTGGTGCTGAAGGAGAACGCCATGACCGAACCCAGGCGGGACGACGTGGAGGAGCAGACCGACGCGCCGATCACCCCGGCCGAGGAGGAGACGCCGAGCGGTCCCGGCGCGGGACTCGACGGCGGCGGCCGCTACGGCGACGACGACGGCTGAGCGATGCCCGTTCCCGTGCGGGATCTGAAACTGCTGCTCCGGCCAGACCGATGCCGGTGTTCGTCGCCGGCGGCTACGTGGTGACCGGAGCCGAACTGCTGGACCGCGTCGGCGGCTGGCCGGTCACCGAGAAGGACCTCGAACAGGCCGCCGCGACGCTCGCCTCCGCCGTCGACAACCGCGGCGGTTGAGCACCGGAGGAGCATTCCCATGCGCAGTCGAGTTCGTGCCGCCGGCCACGCCGTGCACCCGATCCTGATCGTGTTCCCGCTGGGCCTGCTGACCACGTCGGTCGGCTTCGACGTGCTGTACCTGGTCACGGACCGGGTGAGCTTCGGCTTCACCGCAGCCCACCTGATCGCCGCGGGCGTGCTGATGGGCCTGCTGACCGCGGCGACCGGCTGGCTGGACTGGTGGCTCGTCACGCCGCGCGGCACCCGCGCCCGCCGGATCGGATTGCTGCACGGCCTCGTCAACGCCGTCGTGCTGGTGCTGTTCGCGATGAGCTGGCTGCTGCGGCTGAGTCAGCAGGACTGGACGCCGACGTGGCCGGCGCTGGTCGCGGCCTGGCTCGGCGTGCTCGCGGGCGGTGCAGGCGGCTGGCTGGGCGGAGAACTGGTCGAGCGGCTCGGCATCAGCGTGGAGGAGGACGCGCATCCGGACGCGCCCAGCTCGTTGAGCGGTGTTGCCGCGCCACGCCGATAGCCGCGTCAGTCCGGCGGTTCGCTCGGGTCGTCGGTGGTCTCACGCGTCACGTCCGGCTCGTCGGTGTCGAGATCGTCGAGGCTCGGTGTGCCGGGGGAGTGCGGTGCTTCGGGGTTGAACGGGTCGGTCATGCCGCCCGGTTACCCGGTGCGGCCACGGGTACTCCTGGCATTCGTGCTCCGAGAGAGGCTGTTTTCATGAACACAGCAGGGAAAGCGCTCCTCGCCGCTGGCGTGGCGACCGCGGTCGCGGTGGTCAGGCGGCGGCGCGCGCCCCGTGCCGGCGACTCAGGGCGCCGGTTGGTGGTGACGGTCGACCGCGCACCGGAGGAGGTCCAGTCGTCGCTGCCCGACGACCTGGCGCGCTGGCGCGACCGGGCCGAGATCAGCATCCGCCCGGCCGCGGGCGACAAGGGCACCGAGCTGGTCGTCACGCCCATCGGCGACGTGTCACGTCAGGAGCTGCGGCTCGCGTTGCGGCGGGCGAAGGCCGTGCTGGAGGCGGGTGAGGTGGTCCGGCCCGACACGGCGCCCACGCATCCGGGTCCGATGGGCAGGGCGTTGCAGCTGGTGACGAGCCGGGCCGGGGGCGGTGGTCGGCTGTGAAGGCGTTGTGCTGGGAGGGGATCAACGACGTCCGGGTGCAGGACGTGCCCGACCCGAAGCTGCTGAACGACCAGGACATGATCCTCAAGGTCGGGCTGAGCACCGTGTGCGGTTCGGATCTGCACCTGCTGACCGGGCACATCCCGTTCATGCAGGCGGGAGACGTGATCGGGCACGAGTTCATGGGCGAGGTGGTGGAGGTCGGGTCCGGCGTCACCCGGCACCGGCCGGGCGACCGGGTCGTGGTGTGCTCGTTCATCGTGTGCGGGCGGTGCTGGTACTGCCGCAACGAGCTGTACTCGTTGTGCGACAACACCAACACCAACCCGGCGATCACCCAGCACCTGTGGGGCGCGGATCCCGGCGGCATCTTCGGCTACTCGCACGCGATGGGCGGCTTCCGCGGCAGCCACGCGGAGTACGTGCGCGTGCCGTTCGCCGATCACACCGCCATCCCGATTCCCGAGGCCGTGGACGACATGAGTGCCCTGTTCACGTCCGACTCGGCGGCGACCGGCTGGATGGGCGCGGACCTGGGCGGGGTCGAGCGGGGTGACGTCGTGGCCGTGTGGGGCGCGGGCGCGGTGGGGCAGATGGCCGCCCGCGCGGCCCAGTTGCTGGGTGCCGAACGCGTACTGGTCATCGACCGTTTCGACTACCGGTTGCGGCAGGCGGAGTCGGTGTTCGGCGTGGAGACGATCAACTACGCCGAGACCTCGGTCGGCGAGGCGTTGCTGGAGGCCACCGGTGGCCGCGGCCCGGACGTGTGCATCGAGGCGGTCGGCTGCGAAGCGCACTCGACTGGTCCGCAGTACGTCTACGACCAGGTGAAGAGCAAGCTGAAGCTGGAGATGGACCGCCCGATCGCGGTGCGCGAGGCGATCTACCACTGTCGCAAGGGCGGGTCGGTGTTCGTCCTGGGCGTCTTCACCGGGCTCGTGGACAAGTTCCCGTTGGGCGCCTTGATGAACAAGGGTCTCACCGTGCGCGGCGCGCAGCAGCACGGGCAGCGCTACATCCCGATGCTGCTGGACCGCATCGCGTCCGGCGAGCTCGTCACCAGCCACCTCGCGACGCACGTGATGCCGCTGAGCGAGGGCGCGCGGGGGTACGAGTTGTTCAAGAAGAAGGAAGACGACTGCGTGCGCTCGGTCTTCCGGCTGTAGCGCACGAACGGGTCAGGGCACCACGAGCACCGGCCAGTGCCCCGACCTGATCAGCTTCGTCGCCACCGATCCGGCGAACCGGTGTCCCGCCTGCTGCGACGCCCCGACCACCACCACGTCCGCCTGGCACCGGTCCGCCGAGTCCTTGAGGACCGTGTACGGGTCGCCGAACGTCTTCACGAACGTCACCGGCACGGCGAGCTCCTCCGCCGCGGCCCGGATCTGGCCGCTCAGCTCGGCGTGCAACCGCGCGGTCGCCTCGTGCTCGAACACCGACGCGACGGCCGGGCTGAGCGCCGCCAGGGTGGAGTGGGACGCCACGAACGCGACGACCAGCCGGGCACCCTGGCGGCGGGCCATGCCGAACGCGAAGGCGGCGGCGCGCATCGCGGTGTCGGAGCCGTCCACGCCCACCAGGACGGTGCGCGCGGACGGTTCCGGTCGTGGGCCGTAGGAGTCCACTGTGGATTCGAACGCGTTGGTCATCGCCGTCATCGCACGGTCGCCGAGTCCTTCTCCTTCTGCTCCAGGTCGATGGTGGTGCGCAGGGTGATCGGCTTGAGCAGCAGCGCCGCGATCACGCCGACCACGCCGACGGCCGCGGAGATCAGGAAGATGTGCGCGGTCGCGTCGCCGTAGACGGTGTGCACGACGGTCTGCACCTGCGGCGGCAGGGCTTTGAGGTTCAACGCGCTGGTGCTGCCGGTCGACTGACCCGCCGGGACGTGCAGCGCGGCGGAGAGGTCGGCCGTTACTCGGTTGGCCAGGACGGCGCCGAGCACCGACACGCCGATCGTGCCGCCCAGCGACCGGAAGAACGTGACGGACGCGCTGGCGGCGCCCAGTTCGCGCAGGGGCACGCTGTTCTGCACGGCCAGCACGAGGTTCTGCATGGTCATGCCGACACCGATGCCGACCACGGCCATCGCGATGCCGACCAGCCACAGGGCCGTGTCGTGGTCGATCAGGCCGAGCCCGAGAAAGCCCAGGACCAGGATGACCGTGCCGGACACGATGTAGGGCTTGACGGCGCCGGAGCGGCTGATCATGCGGCCGGAGATCGTGGACGACACGAGCACGCCCGCCATCAGCGGGATGGTCAGCAGGCCGGCCTGCGTCGGGGTGTAGCCGCGGCCGATCTGGAAGTACTGGCCGAGGAACACCGCGCCGCCGTACATCGCCATGCCGACCGCGAGCGAGGCGATGATCGCGAGCGCGGGCGTGCGCTGGACGACGATGTGCAGTGGCACCACGGGTTCGCTGACGCGCAGCTCGACCAGGACGGCCGCGCCGAGCAGCACCACACCGCCCGCGACCATGACCGCGGTCTGCCACGACAGCCAGCCGAACGAGTTGCCCACGAACGACACCCAGATCAGCAGCACGCTCACGCCCGCGGCGATCAGCGTCGCGCCCAGGTAGTCGATGCGGACGTTCTCGCGGCGCACGGTCTCCAGCTTCAGCGTGGCCTGCAGCACCACGAACGCGAGCACGGCGATCGGCACGGCGACCCAGAAGCACCAGCGCCAGCCGAGCCACGACACGTCGACGATCAGACCACCGAGCAGCGGGCCGCCGACCGTCGCGACCGCCATGACCGCGCCGAGGTAGCCGTTGTAGCGGCCGCGTTCACGCGGCGGGATGATCGCGGCGATCACGACCTGCACCAGCGCCTGCAGACCGCCGACGCCGATGCCCTGGAACGCGCGGGCGGCGATCAGCTGACCGGTGTCCTGGCTGAACCCGCTCAGCAGCGAGCCCGCCACGAAGATCACGATCGCCGCCTGGACCAGCGTCTTCTTGTTGAACAGGTCGGCGAGCCTGCCCCAGATGGGCGTCGCGGCCGTCGCCGTGAGCAGCGTGGCGGTGACCACCCACGTGTACTGCGTCTGCGTGCCGTTCAGCGAGCCGATGATGCGCGGCAGCGCGGTGGACACCACCGTGGAGCTGACCATCGCCACGAACAGCGCGAGCAGCAACCCGGACAGCGACTCGAGCACCTGGCGGTGTCCCATCGCCTGAGTTTCGATCTTCACGTCCCGCCCCTTCGTCACCCCGATTCTTGCGCGTCGTGCAAATTTGCGCAACGAGCAAGATGGGTGACGAAGGGGCCGGACCCTCAGAGCGCGTAGACCTGGCCGGTCTGCCGTCCCTCGATCGACCGGACGTACGCCTGCGCCACGTCGGCCAGCGGCACCGGCTTCATGCCGGGGAAGAAGTCGCCGTACGCGTCCATCGCCTCGGTGAACACGGTCGGGCTGACCGCGTTGATCCGCTGCGGTGCGATCTCGATAGCGGCCGCACGCACGAACGCCTCCACGGCGCCGTTCGCCAGTGACGCGGCAGCACCTGTGACGATCGCTTCGCGGGCGAGCACGCCCGTGATGAGCGTGAACGAACCGTGCGGTGCCACGTGCGTGAGGCCTTCCTTCACCAGCGTCACCTGGGACAGGGCCTTGCCGGTCACCGCGGCCTGGTAGTCCTGCACGGTCAGCTCGGTCAGCGGCTTGAACGGCACGCTGCCCGCCGCCGACGCGACGGCGTCGACCTGGCCGACGGTCTGGTACAGCTCGGCCACCTGGGCGGGGTCGGTCACGTCGTACTGCAGGTCGCCGCCGGTGCGGGAGACGGTCACGACGTCGTGCTTGCGCGCGACGAGCTCCTCGTGCACGGCGGTGCCCAGCAGTCCGGTCGCTCCTACGAGCAGAATCCTCATGCCGTCGACGTTAGGGCTGCGCGGCCGTGCGCGGAAATGCCGTTCGCGCAGCACTTATGATCGGCAGTTATGAATGTCGAGCTGCGCCATCTGCGAGCGCTCGCCGCGATCGGCGACCACCGCTCGATCACCGCGGCCGCGCAGGAGCTGCACGTCACGCAGCCCGCCCTGTCGCGCACGCTGGAGCAGCTCGAACGCCGTCTGGGCGTGCGCCTGGCCGACCGCACGACCCGGCACGTGGCGCTGACCGACACCGGCCGGCGCCTGTGGGAGCACAGCCACCGCATCCTCGCCGAGCTCGACACCGCACTGGCCGAGGCCGTCCAGCCGCAGCCGTTGCGGCTGACCTTCGCCTGGGCCGCGCTCGGCCGGTTCACGATCCCGTTCCTGCGCGAGTGGCGGGCCGAGCACCCGGACGTCCTCGTGCGCATCCGGCGCTCCGACGACCCGGAGGCGGCGTTGCGGCGCGGCGAGGCGGACGTGGCCGTGCTGCGCACCGAGCCGTCCGGTGCGGGCCTCGCCCACGTGGCGTTGATCGAGGAACCGCGCCTCGCGGCGGTCGCGGACGACCACCCGCTGGCCGGCCACGACGCGATCTCGCTCGGCGACCTCTCGGGCGAGGTCGTCTCCGTGTGCGAGACGGCCGCGACGACCACCGCCGACCTGTGGCCCGTCGGCGCGCGGCCGCGCACGGTGGACGTGCCCGGCGTGGTCGAGTGGCTGACGTCGATCGCGACCGGCGCGACGGTCGGGGTCACGGCCGCCGGCACCAGCCACCACAACCCGCACCCCGGCGTCACCTACCTGCCGCTGACCGACGCCGATCCCGTCACCGTGCATCTGGCCTGGCCGTCCCCGGCGGCGCACCCGTCGACGGAGGCGTTCGTGTCGCTGGCGCAACGACACCTGAACCGCTGACGGTCAGGTCAGCTCCCGAACGAGCGCGGCGAGCAGCTCGGTCCGCGGCACGAGCTCGGACACCAGCACGTGCTCGGTCTCCGCGTGCGCCCCGCCACCGACGGCGCCGAGCCCGTCGAGCGTCGGCGTGCCCACGCCCGCGGTGAAGTTGCCGTCGGACGCGCCACCGACCGCGGCCTGAGCCAGGTCGAGGCCGAGCCCCGCGCCCAGCCGGCGCGCCAGGTCGAACAACCCGGCGGAGGGTTCCATCGGCGGGCGGTTCGGGCCGCCGGTCACCTCGATCTTCGCCCCGTCGAGCACCGGTCGCAACGCGCGCATCACCTGGTCGACCCGCTGTTGCTCGGGGAGGTTGCGCACCCGCACGTCCACCGAGAACTTCCCTTGCGCGGCAACGGTGTTCGTGGTCGTGCCGGCGGTCAGCACGGTCGGCGTGACGGTGGTGCCCGCCGCGAGGTCGGCCAGCTGCGCCACCGCCAGCACCTGGTGCGCGGCCTCGATCGTCGCGCTCACCCCGCGTTCGGGTTCGAGACCGGCGTGGGCCGCGCGGCCGTGCAGCGTCACCTCGTACATGGACGTGCCCTTGCGCCCGGTCTTGAGCGCGCCGCCGTCCGCCGCTCCCTCGGTGACCAGCGCGGCCCGGTGCTCCCGCGCCTCGGTCTCGATCAGCCCCCGCGACGACGGCGAGCCGATCTCCTCGTCGCCGGTCACGAGAACCGTGACGCCGTCAGCGGAATCGAGCGCCGCCACGGCGTGGAAGATCATCGCCAGCCCGGTCTTCATGTCGAAGCAGCCGGGCCCGCGCAGGACGCCGTCGCGCACCTCGAACGGCATCCGCTCCAGCGACCCGATCGGCCACACGGTGTCGTGGTGTCCGAGCAGCAGCACGCGCCGCGGTCCGGAACCCAGCCGCCACCGCAGATGCGCGCACCCGTCGAGCACGATCCGTTCCGGCTGTGCGCCGAGCAGCGCGGAGCCCACCGCGGCGGTGACGTCCGCGCTGCGGGCGACCGCCGCGAGGTCGGTGGACGGCGACTCGCAGGTCACGAGCCGCTCGATGTCGTCGAGCAGGTTCATGCTCCAGATCTTGCCGCACCGCGGCCGGGGTGGAGCAGGCTCCACCTTCGGCCGGGCAGCCTGCGTGATCGTCCCGCCGCGCCGCGCTCCCTAGGTTCTTCAACGGAAGTCGTTGCTGCTTAAGGAGAACGTGATGAGGGCAGACGCGCTGTCGCTGCAGGCGGTGCGGAAGGTGTACGGGTCCGGTGGTGGCGCCGTCACGGCGCTGCACGAGGTCACCGTCGGCATCCGGCGAGGCACCTTCACCGCGGTGATGGGACCGTCCGGTTCGGGCAAGAGCACCTTCCTGCACTGCGCGTCGGGCATGGACCGGCCGACGTCCGGCCGCGTGCTGCTCGGCGACACCGACCTCGGCGCCCTGAAGGAGGCGAAGCTCACCGAGCTGCGCCGGGACCGGATCGGGTTCGTGTTCCAGGCCTACAACCTGCTGCCGTCGCTGACCGTGCGGCAGAACATCACCCTGCCGCTTCGGCTGGCCGGGCGCTCGCCCGACGGGGCCTGGTTGCGGTCGGTCGTCGACCGGGTCGGGCTGGCCGACCGGCTCGATCACCGCCCGGCCGAGCTGTCGGGCGGGCAGCAGCAACGGGTGGCGATCGCGCGGGCGCTGGTGGCGCGGCCAGAGGTGGTGCTGGCCGACGAGCCCACCGGGGCCTTGGACTCGAGGACGGCGCAGCAGGTCCTGGGGTTGTTGCGGTCCGTTGTGGACGAAATGGGGCAGACGGTGCTGATGGTCACGCACGACCCGGTTGCCGCTTCGGCGGCGCACAGCGTGCTGTTCCTGGCGGATGGGCGGTTGGCGGGGGAGCTGCACGGGCCTACGCCGGAGAAGGTGGCGGAGCGGATGACGCATCTGGGGGAGTGGTGAGCTGTGCTGACCCTTGCGTGGCAGACGGTGAAGGCCCGCACCAGCGGGTTCGTCGGGGCGTTCGTCGCCATCCTGTGCGGCACCGCGCTGGTCGCGGCCTGCGGGATCCTCATGGAGTCCGGGTTTCGCGGAGGCGTGCCGACCGAGCGCTACGCGGCCGCTGACGTGGTCGTCACCGGCGATCGGACGGTGCGCCCGCCGGGTGGTGACGTGCTGGCGTTCGAGCACGCCGCCGAGCAGCCGGCCGTTCCCGCCGCACTGGTGGCCAAGATCGCCGCGGTGCCCGGGGTGCGGGCCGCGGTGCCCGAGTGGACGTCTCCCGCCGTCGTGATCGCGCCGGACGGGCAGGCGCTCGCGGACCGGCAGTCCCTCGGGCACAACTGGGAGTCCGCCGTGCTGGCGCCGTTCACGCTCAAGGCCGGGAGGGCTCCGGCGGCGGACGACGAGGTGGTGCTCGACGCCGGGCTCGCGGCACGGGCGGGCGTGGCGCCCGGCGGTGAGGTGCGGATCATGACCCGTCAGGCGCCGGTGACCTACCGCGTCAGCGGTGTCGTGGCGGGAGGAGGCCGGCAGGCCGCCGTTTTCTTCAGCGCCGCCAGGGCGAAGGAACTCGGGCGTCCGGACCAGGTGGGCGCGATCGGCGTCCTGGCCGAGGGTGACGTCGCCAAGGGCATCGAGGCGGCCCTCGCCGCGGACCACGTCACGGTGTCGACGGGCGCGGACCGCAGTGCCGCCGAGTTCGACGACGTCAGCCAGACCAAGGCGGTCCTCGCGCTGATCGCGGGCTCGTTCGGCGGGTACGCGGTGCTGGTCGCCATCTTCGTCGTGGCCGGGACGCTCGCCCTGACCGTCGAGCAACGCCGCCGCGAGTTCGCGTTGCTGCGCGCGGTCGGTGCCACGCCGCGGCAGATCCGCAAGATGATCGGCGCCGAGACGCTCGTCGTCTCGGCGGTGGCCGGGGTGCTCGGGGGTCTGCTGGGCGTCGCGGTCAGCTACGGCCTGCGGTCGGCGTTCGCGGCCATCGGTGTGGTGCCGGCCGACTTCAGCCTCTCGGTCAGTCCGATTCCGCTCGTCGCGGCGCTGCTGATCGGCGTGGCCGCGGCACGGGTGGCCGCCTGGAGCGCGGCGCGCCGTCCGTCCTCGATCAAGCCGGTCGAGGCGCTCGGCGAAGCCGCTGTGCAGCGCCAGGACGTCGGCCGGATCAGGTTGGCCGCCGGTGGGGTCCTGCTGGCGATCGGGGCCGTCGCGACCGCGCTGCCGTTGTTCCTCAGGAGCCAGCTCGGCGCGGCGATGTCGGTGATGGCGGCGCTCGTGCTGATCATCGGTCTGGCCCTGGCCGGTCCGCGGGTGGTCGGCCGGGCGACCCGGCTGATCGCACCGGCGCTGAGCCGGATGTCGAACGCGGGCTACCTCGCGTCGGCGAACGTGCTCGCGAACTCGCGGCGACTGGCGGCGGCCGTCACGCCGTTGATGCTGGCCATCGGGTTCGCCGTGGTGAACTTCTACAGCCAGACGACGTTCACCGCCGCCGTGCGGCAGGAGACGACCAGGTCGATCACCGCCGACCAGGTGATCACCGGCGTCGCGGGCGTGCCGCCGGAGGTCGCCGGAGCCGCACGGGCGATCCCCGGCGTCACCGCGACCTCGCTGGTCCGCACGCAGGTGATCACCGCGCGCAAGACCGGCGACAGCGTCGAGGTGAACCGCGGCCCCGCCAACGGGCTGGACCCGGACGCCGGCGCCGCGGTCGACCTCGGCGTCACGGCGGGCGGTTTGAAGGACCTGAAGCCGGGCACGGTGGCGTTGAGCACCTCCTACGCCTACTGGGAGAACAAGAAGGTCGGCGACACCGCCGAGTTCTGGTTCGCCGACGGCGCACCGGCGCGCCTCGAAGTCGTGGCGCTCTACGAGCACGACCTGGCGTTCGGCGACCAGGTGCTGAACGCCGAGGACGCCCGCGCCCACACCACCGCGGGGACCGACACCGCGGTGCTGGTGAAGGGTGACGCGGCCGGCCTGACCAGCCGCTATCCGGGTCTGACCGTCACCGGTGGCGTGGCCGCGCAGGACCGGAGCGACGAACGGACGCAGTTCCTGCTCAACCTCGTCGCGGTCGGCGTGATCCTCGGCTACGTCGCGATCTCGGTGTCCAACACGCTGGTCGTGTCGACGGCGGCGAGGCGGCGTGAGTTCGCGCTGCTGCGACTGGTCGGCACGGGCGAACGCCAGGTCGTGCGGATGATGCGGGCGGAAGCGCTGGTGACCGTGGGCCTCGCCGCACTGCTCGGCACGGCGGTGGCGGTACTTCCGCTGACCCTGCTGGCGGTCGGCTTCACCGGGGTCCCGCTGCCCGCCGGACCGTTCTGGGTCTACCTGGCGGTCCTCGGCGGAGCGGCCGCGCTGGGTGTCGTGTCGATCGCGGTCGCCACCCGGTTGTCGTTGCGCGCCAAGCCCATCGACGCGATAGGCATCCGCGAGTGAAACGCCGGAAAGGCCACCCCACGGCAGCGGGGTGGTCTTTCCGGCGTTTCAGGATCAGCCGGCGGGCGGCGGCGTCATCTCGAACCAGTTGTAGCCCTCGACGAGCTGCGTGGTCGGCGCGGTCGAGCCCGGCGTGGTGAGCTGCCAGCGGGTCACCGTGCGGAACGTGCCCGGCACCGCGATCTCGCCCAGGTCGTTGTCCGGGTTGCTCTTGGTCGGGATGTACTCGACGATCGTCCTCTTCGTCAGGGTCGCGTTGAGCGTCGCGTACTGCGACTGCGTCTTGAGGTAGTCGCCCTCGCCGTGGTCCGCGGCGCGGCCGGGGTCCATGTAGCGGACCTGCAGCGTGTCACCGCCGAAGGAACCGTCGACCGCGACCACCGTCACGATGTGCCCGCCCCCGCGCTTCAGGCTGTTGTTCGGACCGGCCGAGTAGCGGCCGTAGACCATCTGCACGGGACCGCGGGCGAGCTTGCGGGCCAGGTCGCCGCCGAAGTCCGCGGCGCCGTCGGTGCTGTTGCGGTCGGTGGTCGTGGCCCAGCCGGCGTCACGGGCGGGCTTGGTCGCGATCTTCCACGCGGTCCGCAGGTCGGCGAGGTTCGTGCCGCCGTCGTACTGGGCGTCCTCACCGATCCGCCAGATCGAGTTGGTGATCACGTTGTAGTCGGCCGGGTCCATCGGGTCGAGGTCGGCGACCTTCGTGGTCAGCCAGCCGGCCGGGGCCTTCCTCTCGTGCGACCAGTAGTGCAGCACGTTGTACAGCGACGCCGGGCCGCAGTAGGCGTTGCCGTCGTTCTCCAGACCCGCGCGGAACTGGTCGACGTCGCTGACACCGCACTGCTTCACGGAGAAGTCGGGGCCCGCCAGGTCGGTGACCTTCACGCACTGCGACGGCTGCCCGATGACCGGGTCGGCGACCGCGACGGCCGGGAGCGCGATGGTCGAGAGGGTGGCGGCGGCGATGACAGCCTTGCGGATCATGGTCCTTACCTTCCGTTCGCTGGTTGCGTTGGTAGGTGAAGACTCTTCGAGCGAGCACGCGAAGGCATGAGGGATGGTCCCTCAACCCGGACCGCGCGAAGTTGGGTGTATCAGGCCGCCCCCCACCCGGCTCCGTTACAGATCCGGCTCGATCGGGCTGGTGTGGCTGCCCAGGTGGATCGGCAGCGAGTGCAGCCCGTAGACGATGGAGAGCTTGCGGAACGACAGCGCGCCCGGCTCGACCGCCAGACGCATCTCCGGGAACCGGCGGACCAGCGCCGGGTAGGCGATCCGCAGCTCCATCTTGGCCAGCTCGGCGCCGATGCAGCGGTGCGCGCCGTGGCCGAACGCCAGGTGCTGCCCGGCGGCCCGGTCCGGGCGGATCTCGTCGGGCGAGGAGTAGACGCTCGGGTCGCGGTTGGCCTGCGACAGCGAGCACGCCACGATGTCGCCCGCGCGCACCTTCGTCCCGGCGACCACCACGTCCTTGCGCGCGATCCGGAGGAACGCCACCTGCACGACGGACTGGTGGCGCAGCAGTTCGTCGACCACCCCGCCGATGGCCTCGTCGTCGTCGCGCACGCGGGCGAACAGGCCGGGGGAGCGCAGCATCGCGAGCGTGCCCAGCGAGATCATGCTGGCCGTCGTCTCGAACCCGCCGGTGAGCAGCCCGTCCGCCAGACCGGCCAGCTCGTCGTCGTCCAGCTCGTCACCGTGCTTGCGGATGAGCTCGCCGAGCAGGCCGTCGTTCGGGGCCTCGCGCAGGGTGCGCACCAGCTCGCGGAAGTACGCGACGGACTCCGACACCGCGGACAGCGACGCCGTGGCGGCACCACCCAGGTCGAACCGGGCGACGCTGCGACGCTGGAACTCCTCGCGTTCGCTCGCGGGCACGCCCAGCAGCTCGCAGATCGTGAGCGCCGGCACCCGCATGGCGAAGTCCTCGACCAGGTCGACCGGAGCGTCCTTCATGGACATCAGGTCGAGCTGGTCGGCCACGATGGCCTCGATCCGCGGCACCAGCCGCGACAGCCGCCGCATGGTGAACTCGGGCGTCAGCACCTTGCGCAACCGCGTGTGCTCGGGCGGGTCGCTGAACCCGAGCCCGCCGGGCGCCTCGTCCGCGAACAGGCCCAGCTCCTTGAGGTGGCCGAAGTCGTTGCTGAACGACTCGCTGTCCACGAGCACGCTCTTCGACGCCTCGTAGCCGGTCACCAGCCACACCGTCACCGGCAGCGGCAGCCGCGTGATCGGTCCGTGCGCCTGCATCCGCGCCAGCTCCGGCACCGGGTCCAACCCGTTGCGCCGCAGCGGTGCCAGCACGCGCGAGGGCACGAACCAGGACGACTCCAGGTCGAACCCGGTCTTGCTGAGGTGCGCGAGGAACCTGCGCCCCATCCACCCGGTCACTCTGGACCGGACGTCGGTCGCTGACTGCAGAACGTCCCTCATGAGGTGGCTGTCCCTTCGGCGGAAAGGGTGAGGTGATCGCTGATGACCACAGGACCGGACAATAACGACGTCGCCGCTCGCGCGTCGTCATACCCAGGCCTAACGCGCCGTCATACTTTGGTCCAGATGTCGATCAGCACCAGTGCGGGCGGTGCGGAGATCGGCCGTCGCGGCCGCCCGCGCGTTGTGCGCCCGGACGTGTCCTGCCCTGATCAGGATGCTCGGCGTGGTGCCGCCGAGGTGGACCGAACCCAGGTCGCGCACGCCGAACGAGAGGTCCCGGACGGACAGCAGGTGCCGTTCGCGCGGAACGCGCCCTGGCCACGTTCGATCGTCAAGTGGCGCGTGCAGGTGGCGGTGGACCGTTGACGAGATCGAGCGATTTGGGGATGGTCGGCGAGGTGACGGACGTGGACCACTTCGACCGCTGGTACGCCGACCGGGTCTCCTCGCCCGCGGCCGACGGGTACACCCGCCGCATGCTCGCCCTGCCACCGGACCTGGAGTCCACGAGCCTGCTGAACGGGGCCGGGCTGGACGAGATCGTGGAGCTGCTCGGCCTGCGCCCCGGCCAGGTGCTGCTGGACCTGGCGTGCGGCCGCGGCGGCTACGGCCTGGAGATCGTCCGGCGCACCGGGTGCCGGCTCGTCGGCGTGGACTTCTCCGCCGTCGCGATCTCCCAGGCCGCTCGCCGTGCCGAGGAGCTGGCGATCCCGGCCGAGTTCGGAGTGGGGGAGCTGACCGCCACCGGGCTGGGCACGGCGTCGGCCGACGCGGTGATGATCGTCGACGCCTACCAGTTCGCCGAACCGAAGCGCGACGCGCTGCGGGAGTGCCTGCGCGTGCTGCGGCCCGGCGGACGCCTCGTCATCACCTGCTGGGAGCCCGCCGACGTCACCGACGAAGGGCTACCGGTCCGGTTGCGGCAGATCGACCTGGCCGCGCAGCTGCCGGAAGCGGGGTTCACGGACGTCGTGGTCACCGGCAAACCGGAGTGGTGGGCGATCGAGCGCCGGTACTGGCAGGAGTCGCTCACCCTCGACGCGGGTGACGACCTCGCGGTGCGGTCGATGCAGGAGGAGGCACAGCACGTGCTGAAGACCTTCGACGGTCGCCGCCGCGTGCTCGCGACGGCGACCGCGCCGCGCTGATCAGGGAGTGGACCCCTCCAGCAGCTCGCCGTCCTCCAGGCGCAGCCACCGGTCGATCCGCACCTCGCTCAGGAACCGCTCGTCGTGGCTGACGACCACGAACGCGCCCTGATAGGAGTTCAGCGCGCTCTCCAGCTGCCCGGCGCTGATCAGGTCGAGGTTGTTCGTGGGCTCGTCGAGCAGCAGCAGGTGCGGCGCGGGCTCGGCGAACAGCACGCACGCCAGCGTGGCCCGCAGCCGTTCGCCGCCGGACAGCACACCGACCGGCAGGTGGGCTCGTGCGCCGCGGAAGAGGAAGCGCGCCAACAGGTTCATCCGCTCGGCCGGTGGCATGGCCGGGGCGGCCGCGGCCAGGTTCTCGGCCACCGTGCGGGCGTCGTCGAGCAGGTCGAGCCGTTGTGACAGGTGCGCGACGCGGCCGTCGGCGCGTTTCACCTCACCGCTGTCCGGTGCCAGCGAGCCGTGGATCACCCGCAGCAGCGTGGACTTGCCCGCGCCGTTCGGGGCGGCCAGCGCGATGCGTTCGGGGCCGCGGATGGCGAGGTCCACGCCGTCGAACAGGTCCCGGACCCGGATGCCCGTGCCGAGGAACAACGTGCGGCCCGCGGGTACGGCGGTCTGCGGCAGTTCCAGGCTGATCCGCTGCTCGTCCTTCAACGCCCGTCCGGCCTGGTCCAGCCGGGTCTTCGCGGCGCTGAGCCGAGCCGCGTGCGTGCCGTCGGCCTTGGCGGCGGACACCTCGGCGTTGCGCTTCATGTTGCCCGCGAAGATCCGCGGCAGACCGGCGTTCGAGAGGTTGCGCTGGGCGTTGCTCGCGCGGCGGGCGGCCCGTTCGCGGGCCTGCTGCAGCTCCCGCTTCTCGCGTTTGACCTCCTGCTCGGCGCTGCGGATGTTCTTCTCCGCCACCTCGCGCTCGGCCGCGACCGCCTCGGTGTACTCGGTGAAGTTGCCGCCGTGGAACCGGATCTCGCCGCCGTCGAGCTCGGCGATGCGGTCCATCCGGTCGAGCAGCGCGCGGTCGTGGCTCACCACGAGCAGGCAGCCGCGCCAGTCGTCGAGCACCGCGTACAACCGGTGCCGCGCCGCCAGGTCGAGGTTGTTGGTCGGCTCGTCGAGCAGCAGCACGTCGGGCCGGCGCAGCAACTGCGCCGCGAGGCCGAGCGAGACGATCTGGCCGCCGCTCAGCGTGTCGAGCCGCCGGTCCAGCGCGAGGTCGCCCAGGCCCAGCCGGTCGAGCTGGGCGCGGGTGCGTTCCTCCAGGTCCCAGTCGGTGCCGATGACGGTGAAGTGCTCCTCACCGGCGTCGCCGGACTCGACGGCCGCGATCGCGCGCAGGACGTCGGCGACCCCGAGCACCTCGGCCACGCTCAGCCCGGCGGTCAACGGCAGGTCCTGCGGCAGGTAGCCGAGCACGCCGTCGACGGACACGCTGCCCTCCGCGGGGGTCAGCGCTCCGGCGATGAGCTTGAGCAGGGTGGACTTCCCGGCACCGTTCGGGGCGACGAGACCGGTGCGGCCGCCGGGCACCGTGACGGACAGGCCGTCGAACACCGGGGTGTCGTCGGGCCAGGAGAAGGACAGGGCGGACACGACGACGCAGGCGTCGGACATGGGTGAGACCTCGAGGAGTGCTGCGCGCGAACTCCAGTCGCGCGAGAGGAACAAGGGGACGACGAAACGGCCATCTCGGGCTCACCCGGAGATGTCGTCTTCACCCACCAGCAGCACGTCGAGCTCCTCTTCGAGACCTTGATCCCCACGGTAGCAGTCCCGCGCAATTCGATGGCGGACGAGCAGCGCCTGGCGGTTCACTCAGCGGCGTGACCAGGATCCAAGCCGTGTGGCGGCGTGCCGGTGAGCTGCCGCTGTCGTTGCCGCAGCCGTCGGTGGACCTGCTGGTGTTCGCGGACGGCACGCTGTGGCTGAGCGGCCCGGAGACCACGGCCAGGACGGGGACGCTGACCCAGCCGGTGACGGGGTTGCGCCTGAGCCCGGGGACGTGCGCGGAGGTGCTGGGCATCGCCGCGGACGAGGTGCCGTTGCAGGGCATGCGGATCCCCGGTTCGGGCCTCGCGGACGGGCTGCGGGCGTTGCGGGCACCGGCCCGTGCGGCCGACCGGGCGGTGAGCGAGGTGCTCAAGGGCGTGCACGCGGCTCCCGGCGCACCGGTGTCGTCGCACGTCACCGGACTGTCCGAACGGCAGCTGCGGCGGCGGTTCCAGGTCGCGGTCGGCCTGAGTCCCAAGGCTTACGCACGGGTGGTGCGGTTGCACCGGGCGATGGCGCTGGCGCGGGCGGCCGGGGTGCCGGACTGGGCCGAGATCGCCGTGCGGGCCGGGTACTACGACCAGCCGCACCTGCTGGCGGAGTTCCGGCGGGCGGTCGGGATGTCGTGTGTCCGTTTCTTCCAAGCGACGACGGCCGTGGCGTAGCAAGCTCGGCGCGTGTCGCTTGCAGAGATCTTCGCCGCGCCCGAGGCAGGACCCGTGCGGTTCGCGTCGTTCGGCGCGTGGCTGGTCACCCGTCACTCCGATGTGGACAGAGTGCTGACCGACCACGAGGTGTTCTCGTCGGACGAGCTGCGGTACAGCACCCAGCCGATCCCGCACCGGGACAACCCGTTGCTGCGCAGCCTGTCCGCGACCGATCCGCCACGGCACCACGCGTTGCGGCGGATCGTCAGCCAGGTGTTCACGCCACGGGCCGTGGCCGCGCTGGAACCGCTGATCACCGCACGGGTCGAGGCGCTGATCGGGGGCGAGAGGCTCGACCTGGTCCGCGAGGTCGCGTACCCGTTGTCCGTGCACACGATCGCCGGCCTGCTCGGGGTGCCGCCGTCGCCGGACTTCCTGCGCTGGACCGAGGCCGTCACGTCGTTCTTCGGCACGTTCGCCGCGGACGACACCGAGTTCCGCCTGGCGCTGAAGGAGATGAGCGCGTTCTTCCGCGAGGAGCGCCCGAGCGGCGTCATCGCGACCCTCCAGGCCTCGGGCCTCACCGACGACGAACTGATCAGCTTCTGCGCGCTGCTGCTGATCAACGGCCACGAGACCACCAAGACCCTGCTGGTCAACGCGATGCTGTGCCTGGTCTCCCGCCCGAGGCCCGCCGACCTCGCCCTGGCCGTCGAGGAGGTGCTCCGCTACCTGCCGCCGACGGGCGGCACCGACCGGTTCGTCACCAGACCCACCACGCTCGGCGGCGTGGAGCTCCAGCCGGGCCAACGGGTCGTCGCGATGATCTCCGCGGCCAACCGCGACCCCGCGGTGTTCACCGATCCGCACACGTTCGACCCGGACCGGACGGTCAACCCGCACCTGTCGTTCGGGCACGGCATCCACTTCTGCCTGGGCGCGCACCTGGCGCGGACGGAGGTCCGGATCGCGCTCGCGTCGCTTTTGGACCGGCGGTGGCGGATCGAGCACCTGGACACCCGCCGCACGCCGGTCGGCACCGACGTCCTGGAGCTGACGCTGAGGAGATCGGAATAAGCTGCGGTGTGACCGTTCTGGAGTTGCTGCGGGAACGCAGGAGGCAGGGGAGCACCCCGGGGCAGCGGACCGACGACGCGCGCCTGGTGCTGCTGATCGAGGGCGGCAGCTCGCGCGGCGCCTACTCCAGCGGCATGACCGTCGCCGTCGAACGGCTCGGCCTGCTGCCGCTGTTCGACGCCGTCTACGGCAGCTCGGCGGGGTCGCTGAACGGCGCCTGGCTGCTGTGCGGACGCGCCGACCGGACCAAACACGCGTGGTGGGACCCGCGAGTCATGCGCACGACCATCAACCCGATGCGCGCGTTCAGCCGGCAACCGGTCGTGGACACCAAGCACCTCGTCCACACCATCTACACGCAAGTCATGCCGATGGGGTTCCAGGACATCCTGGACAACCCCGTCGAGTTCCACCCGATCGCCACCGACGCCCTCACCGGCGACTCGGCCGACCTGCACGGCAAGATCCACGACGTGCCGAGCCTGCAGACCGCGCTGCGGGCGTCCACCGCGATGCCGCTGCTCGCCGGCGAACCGGTCGTGCTCGACGGCCGCCCGTACGTCGACGCCGGGCTGAGCGAGATGGTCGGCGTGCGGTCGGCGCTCGCGCAGCAGGCCACGCACATCGTCGCGTTGCGCACCACCACGGCGGACGAGCAGCCCGTGGCGCCGACGCGCGGCGAACGGGTCGTGCTGTCGCGCTGGTTCGCCCGCCACGCGCCGGGCGTCGTGCAGACGTGGCTGCGCCGCAAGGAACTCCGCGTCGAGGAGGAGGAGCTGCTCGCGACGCATCCCGCGTGCCTGCAGATCCGGCCACCGCTCGGGAGTCTGCGGGTCGGGCGGACCGAACGGCGTCCGGAGGTGCTGAAGGCCGTCGTCGACATCGGCATCCGGGTCGCGGTGGACGAACTCGGGGCGGTCTGCGGGGCGGCCGAGCGGTTACCTTGATCGGATGGACTTCGACGAGTACCGCGAACACGACGCCACGGGCCTGGCGCAGCTGGTGGCCGCGAAGCAGGTCTCCGCGGCGGAACTGCTGGCCGTGGCACGGCAGCGGGCCGCGGAGGTGAACCCGCGGATCAACGCGATCGTCCGGGAGATCCCCGTCGAGCCGTCGGAGGACGCGACCGGACCGTTCGCCGGGGTGCCGTTCCTGATCAAGGACCTCGGTCAGGACTACGCGGGCCTGCCCACGTCGAACGGCTCGCGGTCGCTCAAGGCGCACCCGGTCGCCGAGCACTCGACGGTCGTGCGGCGGTGGCTCGACGCGGGTCTGGTGATCTTCGGCAAGACCAACCTGCCGGAGTTCGGCGCGAAGGCCATCAGCGAGTCGCTCGCCTGGGGCCCCGCGCGCAACCCGTGGGACCTGTCGCGCACGCCCGGTGGCTCGTCGGGCGGGTCGGCCGCCGCGGTCGCCGCCGGCATCGTGCCGTGCGCCGGGGCGAACGACGGCGGTGGCTCGACGCGGATCCCGGCGGCCTGCTGCGGTCTCGTCGGGCTGAAGCCGGGCCGCGGGCTCACCCCGTTCGGCCCGGAGACCGCCGAGATGATGCACGGCGCCGCGGTGCAGGGCGTCGTATCACGGACCGTGCGGGACACCGCGGCGATGCTCGACGTCATCTGCGGTGGCGAGTTCTCCGGGCCGTATTCGCCCGCGCTGCCGTCGTCGTCGTTCACGTCGTGCGTGGGCGAGAACCCCGGGAAGCTGCGGATCGGCGTGCGGGTGCCGTCCGCGATCAACGCCCGGCCGCACGCCGAGGCGTACGCGGCCGTCGAGAACGCCGTGCGGGTGCTCACCGACCTCGGCCACCACGTCGAGGAGCTGCCGGAGGCACCGTTCGACGACGCCGCCCTGGCCCGGGACTTCCTGCTGACGTGGTTCGTGAACCTCGCGTGGAAGGTCGCCGACGCCCAGCGCCTGACCGGGGCGCCGGACGCCGCGTTCGAGCGCGACACGTTGCTGATGGCCGCGCTCGGCCGCGCCACGAGCTCCGTCGACTACGTGGACGCCGTGCAGCGGCGGCACGAGCACACCCGCCGGCTCAGCACGTTCTTCGAGTCGTACGACCTGCTGCTGACGCCGACCCTGGCGACCCCGCCGCCGCAGGTCGGGGCGTTCGACCTGCCGCCGTCGTTGCAACGGGCGACCGACGTGCTGCTCAAGACCCGCACGGCACGGTTGTTGCGCTACACGTCGATCCTCGACGACATGATCTCCGACAACCTCGGCTGGGTGCCGTACACGCAGCTCGCGAACATCACCGGTCGTCCGGCGATCTCGTTGCCGCTGCACTGGACGGCGGACGGGCTGCCGCTGGGCGTCCAGTTCGTCGCGCCGCTCGCGGGGGAGTCGTTGCTGATCAAGCTCGCGTCCCAGCTCGAAGAGGCGCTGCCGTGGGCGGACCGGATGGCCGTCATTCGCTGAGGAAGCGCAGCAGCTCCGCGGCGACGAACCGGGGGTTCTCCTCGACCAGCCAGTGTCCTGCGTGCGGAACGTCCACCGCGCGCACGATGTTCGTCAGCCGCGGAGCCGCGGTGTCCTTGACCGCCTCGGCCTGGCCCTGGGCGGCCATGATCAGGGCCGGGACCCCGGCCGGTGCCGCGGCCTCGTTGTCCCGCACGTCCTTCTCCAGCGCGCGGTACAGGTCGAAGCCGCCCTTGAGCGCCTCGGGCCTGCGGTAGGTCCGCGCGTACTCGTCGATCTCGGCGTCGGTGAACGGGGATCGCGTGTTCGTACCGCCGAACGCCCTGCCGTTGAAGGAGACCTGCGGGTAGAAGAGCCTGAGGTACTCGCGGACGTCGTTGCCCACCACGGCTTCCGGCACCTCCGGCTGGGAGTGGAACGCGATGTGCCAGCTCAGGTTCCGGTACGCGGCGGCGCTGACCCGCGGTCCCGGCAGCGGCAGGTCGAGGTAGCCCAGACGGCCGGTGTCGCGCGGGAACTGGCTCGCGTACTGGAACGCGACCGCCGCGCCGAGGTCGTGGCCGACGATCGCGGGGCGTCGCAGGCCGAGCTTCGTGGTCAGCGCGTGGACGTACCGCGCCAGCGTGGCCTTGTCGTAGCCGCTCGCCGCGCCGGTGCTGTCGCCGAGGCCGGGCAGGTCGATCGCGTAGACGGTGTGGCGTTCGGCGAGCGCGGGCATGATCGGCCACCAGCCGTACCAGGTCTGCGGCCAGCCGTGGACCAGCACGACCGGGGTGCCGCTGCCGCCGGTCACGTAGTGCATCCGGGCGCCGTCGACGTCGGCGAACTCGTGCCGGAAACCGTCGAGGTCCGCGGGCGCCGAGCAGGCGGTGATCAGCAGCAGGAAGGCGAACAGCAGGCGTTTCATGGTTTCAGCGTGATCGGCAGGGCGGTGATCTGGCACGGAAACTTGCCGTCCTGGCAAGATGCGGCGCCGTGAACCGCGAAACCGAAGAGGTGCTCGACGGGGTGGGACCGAGGCTGCGCGCGTTGCGGCGTCACCGCGGCATCACGCTGGCCGACCTGGCGACGACGACCGGCATCTCGGAGAGCACGCTGTCCAGGCTGGAGAGCGGGCAGCGCCGCGCGACCCTGGAGCTGCTGCTTCCGTTGGCGCGCACCTACGACGTGCCGCTGGACGACCTCGTCGGCGCCCCGCGCACCGGTGATCCGCGCATCCACCTGAAGCCGATCCACCGGTTCGGCATGACGTTCGTGCCGTTGTCGCGGCGGCCGGGCGGGGTGCAGTCGTTCAAGATGCTCATCCCGGCGTCGGGGGAACCGCTGGAGCCGACTCCGCAGACGCACGACGGGTTCGAGTGGCTGTACGTCCTCAACGGACGGTTGCGGCTGGTGCTCGGCGACCTCGACCTGGTCGTGCCGCCGGGTGAGGCCGCCGAGTTCGACACGTCCTCGCCCCACTGGCTGGGAAGCGCGGACGGCGGCGCGGTCGAGCTGCTGGTCCTGTTCGACCCGAAGGGCGTGCGCGCGCACGTCCACGCCGACCCGCACCCGAGGCCTACCGCCTGACGCCGGCCGTGGCGAGCACTCCGGTCAGTGCCACGATCGCCGTGACGGCACCGAATCCGGCCGCCGTCGCGGCAGCGCCCACGACGCCGATGACCAGGCCCGCGACGACCGCGGAGACACCCATCGCGAGGTAGCCGACGAGGTAGATCGCGGTGAACAGGCCCGCGCGCTGGTGCGGGGCGACCTCGGGCACGAGGCCGCGGGTGGTGCCGGCGAACCCGGCGCCGATCCCGGCGCCACCGATCAGCGCACCCGCCCACAACAGGGGCAGCGCGTGGGCGCCGATCGCTCCGGCGAACAGGATCGCGCCGGCGGCCTGCCCGCTCGCCCCGGCGAGCCGCAGCAGGTGCGGCCGCACGGCGCTGGTGGTCGCGGAGACCGCCGCGCCGATCGTGAACATCGCGAACGCGGCCAGCGCCCCGACGACGGGACCGGTCACGTGGAACACCGCCCGGAGGATCACCGGGACCAGTCCCATGTAGAGCGCCATCAGCATGAAGGCGCCGACCACACCGGGCATCGCGGACCAGAACAGGCGGCGCACCTGAACGGGCACGGACACGTGCGGGATCAGTGACGCCAGCGCGCCGGGCTTGCGGGTCGCGGTCTCCGGCGTGAACGCCGCGAAGGCCGTGCCGAGCGCCATGATCACGGCGAGCACGAGCCACACCGCGAAAGCCGCGTCGGACGCGTACTGGGCGAGGACGCCGGAGAACAGCGCACCGATGCCCAGGCCCGCGAGCGGCGCCATGCTGGTCATCTGCGCGCCGAGCTTCTTGTGCCGCTCCGGCGCGAGCTCGACGACGGCCGCGCTGAGCGAGCTCGACGCCGCCGCGGTCGCGACGCCCTGCACGATGCGGGCCGCGATGAGCCAGCCGATCGACGTCGCGGACAGGAACACCAGCATCGCCACGAGGTCGAGCGCGAGCGAGCCGATCATCAGCGGCCTCCGCCCGATGTGGTCCGACAGCGACCCGACCACCGGGATCGCGGCCAGCAGGGCGAACGCGTAGACGCCGAACGCCAAGGTCAGCATCGACGGCGGGAAGCCCCACTGCGCCTGGTAGATCGGCAGCAGCGGGGTGGGGGCGCCGGCCGCGACGAGGATCGCGACCATCGCCGCCGAGATGCCGGCGAAGCCGGCGGTCCGGGACAGGTAGGGCCGGCGCGACGGTGTCGTCGTGGCGGTGGTGGGTCGGTCGAGGACTGCGGTCATGGCGACGACGCTAACGAGCGCACTTCGTTTTTGCAAGTAAACTTTGTTTTAGGCAGTTGGCGTGCTTGAGGCAAGCTTGCTATGGTTGTGGGGTGAAGCGACGTGACTTCGGTCAGTACTGCGGTGTCGCCAGGGCGCTGGAGCTCGTGGGCGAGCGCTGGGCGCTGCTGATCGTGCGCGACCTGCTGGTGCGCCCGCGCCGCTACACGGACCTGCAGGAGAACCTGTCGGGCATCCCGACGAACGTGCTGGCCACGCGCCTGAAGGAGCTGGAGCAGGCGGGTGTCGTCGAACGGCGGGTCGCTCCGGCGCCGCAACGGGGCGTCGTCTACGCGCTGACCGCGGACGGCCAGGCCCTGGAACCCGCGGTCCTCGCGCTCGGCCGCTGGGGAGCGATGCACCTCGGCGAGCCGCAGCCGGGCGACCGGACCAGCGTCGAAGGCGTGACCCTGAACCTCCGCGCGTCGTTCCAGCCCGCCGAGGCCGCCGGGGTGACGGCGTCGTTCGAGATCCACGCCCGCGACACGGTGCTGCACGCCATCGTCGCGGACGGTGAGCTGGTCACCGGCGTCGGTCCGGCGCCGGGCGAGCCCGACCTCACGATCACCGCGCACTTCGCGGACGACGAGCTGGCGTCCTACCGGGCGATCATGCGGGCGGTGCGGGACGGGCGGGCCGAGCTCACCGGCCGTCGCAAGCTGGTCGACACGTTCCTGCGGCTGTTCGTGGTGTTGCAGCCCGCCTGACCGGTGGCTGTTCACGGTTTGGCGGCCGGCAGGTCGTGCGGAACCGTGAGTCCTGCCACCGCCAAGCCCAGCGCGTTGCCCTGACGAGCGCCGACCGGCGCACCGAGGCGTGCGCGGCGAACATGGGTGTTGCCACGGATGGACACCGGGTGGCTTCGCCCGCCAGTCTGCGCAGGCGTGGCGGGAAGCGATCACGGAGAGGCGGGCGCGCGTGTCGTTGTTCGGGCGGATCTTCCTGCTCAACGCCCTGGTCCTGGTGGCGGCGGCCGCGTTGCTGGTGTTCGGGCCGGTGACCGTCTCCACCCCAGCGCTGCTGGGCGAGGTGCTGGTGCTCGCGGCCGGGCTCGTGGTGATGCTGATCGCGAACGCCGTGCTCATCCGCGTGGGCCTGGCGCCGCTCGGCCGGCTGACCCGTGCGATGACGACCATCGACCTGCTCAAGCCGGGGCCTCGGCTCACCGCGCGGGGGCACGGCGAGATCGCGGAGCTGATCACCACGTTCAACGGCATGATCGACCGCCTGGAGGCCGAACGCGGCCACAGCGCGGCGCGGGCGTTGTCGGCGCAGGAGGCCGAACGCCGCCGGGTCGCGCAGGAGCTGCACGACGAGGTCGGGCAGTCGCTGACCGCGGTGCTGCTGGGGCTCAAGCGGGTCGCGGACCAGTCGCCGGAGCCGGTGCGCGAGGAGCTGCGGCAGGTGCAGGAGACGACACGCTCCACTTTGGACGAGATCCGGCGGATCGCGCGGCGGCTGCGGCCGGGTGTGCTGGAGGAGCTCGGTCTGGTCAGCGCGTTGAAGGCGCTGGTGGCGGAGATCTCCGAACCCGCCGGCCTCACCGTGCGGCGCTCGTTCGCCAAGGACCTGCCCGCGCTGGACGCCGAGACCGAGCTGGTCGTCTACCGCGTCGCGCAGGAAGGGCTCACGAACACGGTCCGGCACGCCGGTGCCGACACGATCGACCTCTCGTTGCGCGGCCTGGAGTCCGAGGTGGAGCTGTGTGTGCGCGACAACGGCCGGGGGATCGGCTCGTCGGCGGAGGGCGCGGGGATCCGGGGCATGCGGGAACGCGCGCTGCTCGTCGGCGCCGAGCTGACGGTCGGCGCGGCTCCCACCGGTGGCACGGAGGTCCGGCTCGTGGTGGAGGCCCGCGGATGACCGTGCGCATTCTCCTCGCCGACGACCACGCGCTGGTGCGTCGCGGCGTCCGGCTGATCCTGGACAACGAGCCCGATCTGACCGTGGTGGCGGAGGCGGGCGACGGGGCCGAGGCGGTCGCCAAGGCCCGTGCCGAGCGGCCCGACCTGGCGATCCTCGACATCGCGATGCCGCGGATGACGGGACTGCAGGCCGCGCGGGAGCTGTCGAGGCTGATGCCGGACCTGCGGATGCTGATCCTGACGATGTACGACAACGAGCAGTACTTCTTCGAGGCGCTGAAGGCCGGCGCGTCCGGTTACGTGCTGAAGTCCGTCGCCGACCGGGACCTCGTCGAGGCGTGCCGGGCGGCGATGCGCGGTGAGCCGATCCTCCACCCCGGCGCCGTGAACTCGTTGATCCGCCACCACCTCGACCACGCGCGTGCGATCACCGACCGCGAGGAGGAGATCCTCAAGCTCGTGGCGGAGGGCCACTCGTCCAAGGAGATCGCCGACCTGCTGGTGATCAGCGTCAAGACCGTGGAGCGCCACCGGGCCAACCTGCTGCAGAAGCTCGGTCTCAAGGACCGGCTCGAACTCACCCGGTACGCGATCCGCGCCGGGCTCATCGAACCCTAGGAACCCCAGCGTGAACGTCGAAGTGACGCCCCTGCCCGGCATAGGGGTCAGGCAGGACTTCTCCCTGCGCTCCGGCCGCCGGGTCGGCGTGATCTCCTACCGCGACGGCAGGTTCGAGCTGATCCTGTCCAAACAGGACGACCCGGACGCCACCGCCGCGTCGATCCCGCTCGGGCCGGAGGAGGCGGGCACGCTCGCCGGGCTGCTCGGCGCACCCCAGCTGGTCACGCAGCTGGCGCGGCAGCACCGCGACATCACCGGCATCACGACCCGGCAGCTGCCGGTCACCGCGTTCGCGCGGCGGACTTTAGGCGACACGGCACTGCGCACCCGCACCGGTGCGTCCATCGTCGCCGTGCTGCGCGCGGGCACGGCCCACCCGTCGCCGGGCCCTGACTTCGTGTTCGAGAACGGCGACCTCGCGGTCGTCGTCGGCACCGAGGCGGGCCTCGACGCCGCCGCCGACATCCTGACGGGCGGCTGAGACGGTGCACGAGACCACGATCGCGCTGATCCAGCTGGGTGCGGTCTTCTTCGGCCTCGGCCTGCTCGGCCGCCTCGCCTGGCGGTTCGGCATCTCGCCGATCCCGCTGTACCTGGTGGGCGGCCTCGCGTTCGGCTCGGGCGGGCTCGTGCCGTTGCACGGCATCTCCGAGTTCGCGCACCTGGCGAGCGAGATCGGCGTCGTGCTGCTGTTGTTGCTGCTCGGCCTGGAGTACTCGGCCTCGGAACTGACCACCGGGCTGCGCAGGTCGTGGATGGCCGGGGTGCTGGACATCGTGCTGAACGCCGCGCCGGGTGCGGTCGTCGCGGTGCTGCTCGGCTGGGGGCCGGTCGGGGCGCTGGCGATGGCCGGTGTCACCTACATCTCGTCGTCCGGGATCGTCGCGAAGGTGCTGGGCGACCTCGGCCGGCTGGGCAACCGCGAGACGCCCGTGGTGTTGTCGGTGCTGGTGTTCGAGGACCTGGCGATGGCGGTCTACCTGCCGGTGCTGACCGCCGTGCTGGCCGGGGTGAGCTTCCTCGGTGGGGTGACCTCGGTCGGGATCTCGCTGCTGGCCATCACGGTGGTGCTGGTGGTGGCGCTGAAGTACGGGCGGGTGATCTCGGCCGTGGTGGACAGTCCGGACCACGAGGTGTTCCTGCTCAAGCTCCTCGGCTCGGCGTTGCTGGTCGCCGGGATCGCCTCGGAGCTCCAGGTCTCCGCGGCCGTGGGCGCGTTCCTGCTCGGCATCGCGATCTCCGGGTCGACCGCGGAGAACGCGACCCGGTTGCTGGAACCGTTGCGCGACCTGTTCGCGGCCATGTTCTTCGTGGTGTTCGGGCTCAACACCGACCCGCGGACGATTCCGCCGGTGTTGCTGATGGCGGTGCTGCTCGCGGTGATCACGACCTTGACCAAGCTCGCCACGGGCTGGTGGGCGGCTCGCCGGCAGGGGATCGGGGCGATGGGCCGGGCACGTGCGGGGGCCGCGCTGGTGGCGCGCGGCGAGTTCTCGATCGTGATCGCCGGGCTGGCCGTCGCGTCCGGGCACGTGAGCGCGCAGCTGGCCGCTCTGGCCACGGCTTACGTGCTGCTGATGGCGATCATCGGGCCGATCGCGGCTCGGTACGTGGAACCGGTGGGGGAGTTCTTCCTGCGCAGGCGGGCGTCGGCTTCGTGAGGTGGTCCGGGGTCCTGCTCGCGTTGCTGCTGGTGTTCGTCGGCGGCAGCGCGCGTCAGGACGTCACCGGCTCGGGCTCGGGCTCCGGGCTGAGCGCCTCGGTCTCCGCGGTGCACGTGCTCTCCGTGCCGTCACCGGACGCCTGCTGGGCCTTGTGCCGGACGGGGGAGTGGCCGCGTCCGCCGCACGTCCGGACCTCGCGCGACGCCGGTGGCGAGAGTGCCCCTGAGGTCATCGCCTCAGGTCGGGGATCGATCCGCGCGCCGCCAGGCGGTGCGATCACCGGTTCTGTCGAATCCCCGACCTGAGGACTTCCGCATGTCGATTCTCGTGATGGTGTTGCTGGTCGCGTCCGTCGTCTTCGGCGCCGGCGCGCTGGGAGCGATGGTGGTGAGGAAGGAGCCGTTCTACGGCGTCATCGGCCTCGTCACCATCTGTCTCCCGAGCACGCTGCTGGCGTTCGCCTACATGGCCGTCGCCTGACCGGAGCGGGTGGTGGTCAGCGCAGGTCGACCACCACCCGCCGGCCGGCGTGGACGACCCGGCTGGACCCGTCGGCCTGGTGCACGACGACCGTCCAGTCCCTTGTGGACCGTTTGGTGGGCTGCACCACCAGAATCCCGTCGCGCTGGGTGAGCCGCGTCCGGCCACCGTCCTCGTACAGCGTGAAATCGGCACGAGCCCCCGCGGTCACGTGCACGGTCAACGCGTCCGACGAGCCCGGTGCGCTGCGTTCGACGAGCATTCCGCCCGCGCGCAGGAACACCGGCATGGTGTCCCAGCCCGCGCTCACCGTCGCCCAGGTGTTGCCCTGGTGGACCTCGCCGGTGAAGTAGTCGGTCCACTGCCCCGGCGGGAACCACACCCGCGTCGACCCGGTCTCGCCGGGCGTCGTGATCGGCGCCACCAGCACGTCCGGGCCGAGCAGGAACTGGCTGTCCACAGTGGAGTAAGCCTCCGGGCTCGACGGGTGGTCCAGGTAGGCCGGGCGCACCACGGGCACACCGGTGCGGTTCGCCTGCTCCGCCAACGTGTAGAGGTACGGCACCAGCCGTTCGCGCAGGTTCAGGAACTTCGTCGCCGAGGCCTGCGCGGCCGGACCGTACTGCCACGGCAGGCGGTCGCTGTGGTTGCTGTGCAGCCGGGTGATCGGCTGGAACACGCCCAGCTGCACCCACCGCGCGTAGAGGTCGTCCGGCAGCTTGGTCGTGTGGCGGACCTGGCCGTTGTCCAGGTAGGTCTCCGAGCCGCGCAGGCCGGTGGTGTCGTTGTGCCCGCCGATGTCGTGGCTGATCGCGGACATCCCGGTCGACGCCGCCTCGGCCGAGGTGTAGCCGATGGTGCCCTTCAGCGCACCCCAGGTGGACGACGTGTCACCGGTGAAGTGCAGGGTGGTGCGCTTCTCCGCCCACGGTCCGGTCGGCAGTGGGCCGGAGCCGCTGTACCCGCCCGCCTGCAGCGAGCCGAAGCCGCGCGAGAACGCGAAACCGCCGAGCTTCGCGTACTGCTCGTTGATCCACGAGTCCGGGGTGACGCCGCGCAACGACGAGCCGGAGCCGTCGCAGCACCAGTCGAGCCACCAGAAGTCGGTCGGCAGGCCGCGGTGCAGCTCCAGGTACGCGCGCAGCTGGTCCGGGTCGCCCCAGTCGAACACGTAGCAGTCGGTGCAGGAACCCTTGGCGAGCTTGCCGCGAGCGATGCTCTGCGCCTTCGGGAAGTCCGGGTCGCTGCCCTGGATGCTCGGGTGGATGTTGAGCGTGGTGTGCAGGCCCTCGCGGTGCGCCCAGTCCAGGAAGCCCTGCGGGTCGGGGAACTTGGCGGTGTCGAACTGCCACCCGTTCCACGTGTTGCGCGCCTTGAAGTCGGTGTCGACGACCAGGACGTCCAGCGGCACACCGTGTTCGCGGAACGCGGGCAGGATCCGGTCGCGGTAGTCGGCCGCGGTCCGGTCGATGTACTCGGAGTACCAGACGCCGTACGCCCACTGCGGCAACAACTTCGGGCCGCCGGTCAGCCGGGCGAGATCACCCAGGGCGGCCTTGAGGTCCTGGCCGTACCCGAACACGTACCCGTCCTGGTAGGGCCGCGCGCCCCGGTCCGGCCGCGGGGTGACGTTGCTTCCGTTGTACAAAGCGGAAACCGTGTCGTCCAGCAGGTACCAGCCGTCGCGGTGCAGCAGGCCCGGGAAGAGCCGGGGATCGCCGGACGTGCCGGTGTAGCCGTCCAGCGAACGCCGGTAGCCGCCCAGCGCCAGGTGTTGCTGTCCCGAGCTGATCCCGATGGTGTCGAGGTTGACGTGGCAGCCGCCGTCCGGGCACGTCACCACGAGGTCGGAAGTGCCTGCGGGCAAGGGGAGCTGGACCGTCGTGGTGGCCCACGTCGTCCAGTCCGCCGTCACCGGCACCGTGATCGCCTGCCCGTTCAGCAGCACGGTGCGCGGCTCGTGCTTGCCGTCACCGCCGACACCGTTGGCATAGCGCAGGGTCACCGGATAGGCGCCCGCCGCCGGCACGCCGGTGATCCGCTGGCTGAGCCGCGTGCCGCCGACCAGTTCCGCGACGAACCCGGTCCCCGCGAACCCGGCGTGCTCGTCGGCGATCGTGGCGGCCCCGGTGAGCGCGCCGTTCTCGGCCTCGCAGGTGGTGCCGAACCGGCAGTCGTCGACCGCGCGTTGCGGCGTACCGGGAAAGGCCTGGCCAGGAGCGAGCAGTGCAATGCTGTCAACGTTGACATTGCCCGAGTCGGCCGCGCTCTTCACCAGTGCGACGCGGTGCTCTCCGGCAGTCAGGTCGACCTCGGTCTCGACGAGCTTCCAGTCGCGCCAGTCCGCGGTCGCGGGCACCGTGATCTGCCGCGCCCGCCCGTCGACGCCGAGGCTCAGCGTCCGGCTCTCGTGCTTGCCGTCGCCACCCTGCCCGTTGGCGTACCTGACGACCACGCGATGCCTGCCCGCGCTGGTGGCGTTGACCGTCGCGGTGATCCCGTTGCCGGTGGCCGAGAATCCGGCGACGAAGCCCGCACCGGTGTGGCCGGGGTGCTCGGCCGCGACGAGCACCCCTTCCCGTTGCTGGTCTTCGGCTTCGCAGAGCTGCCCGGTCGCGCAGACCACCCGCCGCCACGGGGACGCGGTCGTGTCACGGGTCCTCAGTTCGAGGTTGTCCGCGCGGAACGGGCCGGAACCCACGCGGTAGCGCAGGGTCAGGGCGGACGTCGTGATGACCAGCCATCCGTCCTGGACCCGCGAACTGTAGGCCGTGCGGGGGAACGATCGATTTACAACGTTGTAAGTGGAGGCGTTCTCGAACCCGCCGTCGCCGGCGTACTCGGTGCGCACCAAGGTGGGGGAGAGAACCTGGAACCTGGCCTGTCCGGACACGACCGTGCCGGTCGGCCCGGCCGTCGCCGGAACCGGGAGGACCAGGCTGAACAAAGCCAGCAGGGGTATGAGTGTCTTGCGCATCCATGCTCCTCGTCTGACGCCATCGGCTGCCGAGGTGGTGCTTTCAGATACCTGAACCATTCCGGGCTGTGGTGGAGCGATCAAGAGACCATTTGCCGCACACCGCTCACTCGTCAGGCAGCAGCGGCACGGAGATGCCCGGGTCACGGCCCAGCAGCACGGCCCGCGTCACCGACGTTGCGCCGTACCGGTTTTTCAACCGGTCCAAAGTGGCGTCGAGCGCGCCGGGTGGCTGCTCGTCGAACGGCAGCATGAGCTGGATCGTGTCCTCGTCGCTCAGATTCGCCAGGGACACGCCGAGCAACGTGATGCCGCGCGCGGTGATCTCCGGCGTGGCGGTGGCGAGAAGCCGCCGCGCGGTCGTCAGCAGCAGCGCGGTGTCCGCGCTCGGGTGGAGCAACGTGTGCGAGCGCGTCGCGCGGGTGAAGTCGGCGAAACGCAGGCGCAGCACGACGGTCCGGCACGCGCGGTGCGCGGTGCGCAGGCGCCGGGACACGCCGTCGACCAACGACACCAGGACGGCGTCCAGGTCGTCCGGCGCACGGCCGAGCGCGCGTTGGGAGCCGATCGACCGGCGGCGGCGCCCCACCTGCACCGGGCGCGGGTCGCGGTTGTGCGCCAACGCGTGCAGGTGCCGGCCCGCGGCCTTGCCCAGGATCGAGACGAGGTCGCCCTCGTCGAGCCGCGCGACCTGCCCGACCGTGCGCAGGCCCAGCGCGTGCAGCTTGGCCGCGGTCACCTTGCCGACACCCCACAGCCGTTCGACCGGCAACGGGTGCAGGAACTCGAGTTCGGCGTCCGCGGGCACGACGAGCAGACCGTCCGGTTTGGCCACCGCGCTCGCGACCTTGGCGAGGAACTTCGTCCGCGCCACCCCGACCGTGATCGGCAGCCCGACCTGGTCGAGCACGCGTGCGCGCAACCGCCGCGCGATGACCTCCGGTGGTCCGGAAATCCGGTGCAGGCCACCGACGTCCAGGAACGCTTCGTCGATCGACAAACCCTCGACCAGCGGTGTGGTGTCGCGGAAGATCTCGAACACGGCCTTGCTCGCCGCGGTGTAGGCCGACATCCGCGGCGGTACGACGGTCGCGTTCGGACAGAGCCGCAACGCCCGTGCGCCGCCCATCGCCGTGCGGACGCCGAAAGCCTTGGCCTCGTAGCTCGCGGCCAGCACCACCCCGCCGCCCACGATCACAGGACGACCGCGCAGCCGCGGGTCGTCGCGCTGCTCGACCGACGCGTAGAACGCGTCCAGGTCGGCGTGCAGGATCGGCGTCGAACTCACGAACACATGTTCGCATCCATCACTCGTTCAGCACAGTGCCGTTGCCGCTGCCACCTCGTTCGCGCTCGGTCCAGGTAGTGACTTGCCGACGAGCCGCCGGTATAACTTGTTCTCATACGGCAAGAGTGAGGAAGATCACATGAACCACACAACGAGGTGTGACAACGGTTTCAAGGGTCCCTCCCGACGCTCATTCCTGACTGGAACTGGTTCTATTATTGGTGCCGTCGCCCTCGGCGGCCTGAGTTCTCCGGCCCGGGCGGCCGCGCCCGAGGCCATCGCCGACGCCGCCACCGTCCCGGCTCTCGTGATCGGCACCGGTTACGGCGGGTGCGTCGCCGCGCTGCGGCTGGCCCAGGCCGGTGTGGACGTCCACATGATCGAGATGGGCATGGCCTGGGACACCCCCGGCGCGGACGGCAAGATCTTCGCCACCACGACGTCCCCCGACCAGCGGTCCTACTGGCTGCGCACCAAGACCAAGCAGCCGCTGAGCAACTTCCTCGGGTTCCCGATCGACCGGGCGATCCCGCGCTACACCGGGGTGCTCGACGCGGAGGAGTTCGCCGGCATCACCGTCTACCAGGGCCGCGGCGTCGGCGGCGGCTCGCTCGTCAACGGCGGCATGGCGGTCACGCCGCGCCGCGAGTACTTCGGCGGGATCCTCCCGTCGGTGAACCCCGACGAGATGTACGGCGTCTACTACCCGCGCGCCAACGCCGAGCTCGGCGCGAGCCTCATCGACCCCGCGTGGTTCGAGAGCACCGACTGGTACCAGTTCGCGCGGGTGGGCAGGAAACAGGCGCAGCGGTCGGATTTCCCGTTCGTCTTCGTGCCCACGGTGTACGACTGGGACTACATGGAGCAGGAGGCGGCGGGGACCGTCCCGAAGTCGGCGCTGGCCGGGGAGATCCTGTACGGCAACAACTACGGAAAGAAGTCCCTGCAGAAGACCTACCTGCCGAAGATCAGGGCGACCGGGCGTGTGACCATCTCACCGCTGCACCGCGTCACTTCGGTCGAACCGACGTCCGGCGGCTACACGGTCACGATGGAACAGCTCAACACCAGCGGCGACACGGTGGCCACCAAGCAGGTGACCGCGGCCAGGGTGTTCTTCGCGGCCGGCAGCGTCGGCACCAGCAAGCTGCTGGTCAAGCTGAAGTCCACCGGTGCGCTGCCGAACCTCAACGGCGAGGTCGGCAAGGGCTGGGGCGACAACGGCAACGTCATGTGCGGCCGTGCCAACCACATGTGGGACCCCACCGGCGCGTCGCAGTCGACCATCCCCACGCTCGGTATCGACAACTGGGTCAACGGCGGCGCGTTCGCGGAAGTCGCGCCGCTGCCGACCGGCATCGAGACCTACGCGTCGTTCTACCTGTCCATCACCAGGACGCCGAACCGCGGCGAGTTCAGCTGGAACGCCGCCACCGGCAAGGCGGACCTGAGCTGGCAGACGGCGTGGAAGCAGACGTCCATCGACGCCGCGAAGTCCATCTTCGACAAGATCAACGCGAAGGAGGGGACGATCTACCGGACCGACCTCTTCGGCGTGTACAAGGTCTGGGGCGACCAGCTGACCTACCACCCGCTCGGCGGCGTGGTCCTCAACCGCGCCACCGACAACTACGGGCGCCTGCGCGGTTATCCCGGCCTGTACGTCATCGACGGATCGCTGATTCCCGGCAGCACGGCGGTGAACCCGTTCGTCACGATCACGGCGCTGGCCGAGCGCAACATCGAGAACATCATCGCCACCGACCTGTAGCGTCCTCTGTGGACGCGGCTCAGAACTTCGGCAGCACGCACCGGGAGTCCAGGCCCAGCACGTGGTTCAGCCTGCCGAACGCGAGCCAGGAGCCGATGCACATGCTCAGCTCCGCGATCTCCACCTGGCTGTAGTGCGCGGTCATGCGGGACCAGAACTCCTCGTCGAGACCGTGGTGATCCAGTGCGTACCGCTCGGCGTACTCCGCGGCCAGCCTGGCGCGGTCGTCGAGGGCGTCGGTGGTGCGCCACTGGGTCACCGCGTCGAGGAACGTCTCCTCGACCTTGCGCCCGTCCCGTTCGGTGCGCCAGTCCAGGCAGAACAGGCACCCGTTGATCTGCGCGACCCGCAGCCGGGCCGCCTCGAACTCGCGCAGCCCGAGCGTGGTGTGGGAGTACACCGCCAGTGAGAGGTTCGCGGCGGCGACACCGATGCCGGGCACCATCTCGCCCCACACGTAGGCGATCGGGTCCTTGCCGTCAGGTACGTCGATGTTCATCGTGCCCTCCTCCCGAGCTTGCCGGCGGCGGGGCGCAGCGGCACGTCGAGCGCGTCGTAGAGCCCTGGCCCTGCCTCGACCAGCCAGTCGATCGCGTTGACCAGCCGGCCGACCGCGGTCGCGTTGCCGCCGGCGGAACGGTTCTCGCCCTCGTCGGTGGCCTCGACGGAGACCTCGATGCGCGGCCGTCCCTCGATGATCACCTTGTGCGCGCCGTCGCCGGACGGCGGCATCGGCCAGTCCGTCGCGCACGACGCGTGAATGCGCGTGACGTGTTCGATGACGATGAGCGGTTCACCGCCGACGATGCCCTGGACTTCGAACCGGATCGCACCCTGGGTGCCGGCCTCGAACTCGCCCATGGTCCGCGTCGTCACGCTTGCGTCGAGCGCACGCCGGTCGACGGTCTCGCGGATCTCCTCGACCTCGACGCCCAGCGCCCTCGCCATCAGCCGGATCTGCCCGCCCCACACCATCGTCGGCACCGTCGGCATCAGCATGGGCGCCTGGTAGTCGAGCGGTTGCCCCATGCCGATCAGCCACCGCACGGCGTCGGGCTGGTCGTAGGTGGAGTAGTCGAAGATCTCCTGGCAGCGGATCGCGTCGATCTCGCTGCCCAGGCCGCTGACCAGCAACGGCAGCACGTCGTTGCCCCAGCCCGGGTCGACGCCCGAGACGAACAGCGAGCCACCGCCCTCCTTGATGGCTGCTAGAACCGGTTCTCGCAACTCCGGCGGTGCGCTGCGGTGGTCGTAGAGCGCGTACAGCGAGGGCGTGACGACCGCCGCCCCGGCCCTGATCGCCGTGGTGATGTCGGCGAGCGCGTCGTCCGGGCGGATGTCGCCGGACGCCGCGTACACCACCGCGCCGGGGCTCGTGGCGAGCACCGCGTCGACGTCATCGGTCGCCGTGATCCCGAGTTCGACGTCGAGACCGGCGAGGGCGCCCGCGTCGCGCCCGACCTTCTCGGGGTTGTGGACGACCACCGCCGCCAGCTTCAGCCCCGGATGCGCTTCGACGGCCCGGATCGCCGCCCGGCCGACGTTGCCAGTGCCCCACACCACTGTGGCGATCATGTCGGGTAGCATAACTAGAACACGTTTCAGTTGTATAGCCTCCGGTTCGGGGTGCCGGAGCCCGCCGAGTGTGGTCAGGTGACCGGTGTGACCACCGAGCAACCGCACTGGGTGGCGGTCGAGCACCGCTTCCTGGGCCTGGACCGGCGGACGTTCCGGCCCGCCCTGATCGCGTTCGCCATCGCGGTGTTGCTGGCCTACGGCCTGCCCGCGCTCAACGCGGCGATCCCGTGGCACAACGAGATCAAAGCCGGAGACGTGCTCGATCTCGGTGACGGCGCGACCGCGGTGCCGCCGGTGGGCTGGGAGCTCGAGAACGGCACGCTGACGGGAGCGGCGCCGAAGAGCCTGCTGATCGAGCTCGCGACGGGCGGCGCGACGATCTCCCTGCGCGGCGCGGCGTTCACCGGCGGCGCGGACGCCTTCCTCGACCAGGTGCTGCGGTCGCAGGGCGGTTCCGGGGTGGCGGCCGCGCGCGGCACCGTGACCACGGACGGCGGACTGGCCGGGGTCGCCCAGAGCAGCAGTGCGCCCGGCGGTGACGTGCTGCAGGCCGCCTTCAAGATGTCGCCCGACACCGCGCTCCTGGTGCGCGTGCGGACCGCGCCGGGCCAGTTCGAGCGCTACCAGGACACCGTCGGGGCGTTCCTGCGCTCCATCACGCCGGGAGCGGGCCGATGACCGCCGCGAAGACCGCCCAGCTCGTGGCGATCGAGCAGTCCGGGTGGGGTCAGCCGTTCCGGTTCTTCCAGCCGCAGAACCTCGCGTTCTGGGTGTACGCGGCCGGGGTCGGCGGCGGGGCGCTCGCGATGTTGCGCTACTTCGGGCCCGGCGCCGCCTTCTACCGTCCCGCGCTGACCGGCGGCGTGCTGCTGTTCGGCCTCTACCTGCTGCCGTGGCTCGTACTTCTGCGCCGGCAGAACCGCTACACCGCGCAACCCGGCGGGCTGCTCGCGGCGGCGTTCTGCTGGGGCGGGGTGGCCGCGACGTTCTGGATCGCGCTGCCGGCGAACTCCGCGCTGCTGGAGATCTGGGCGAAGGCGGGCGGAACCCACTTCGCCGCCGACTGGGGCGCCGGGCTGACCGCGCCGGTCAACGAGGAGATCGGCAAGGCGCTCGGCCTGGTGCTGCTGATCGGGCTGGCGCCGCGGCTGGTGCGCGGCGCGTACGACGGGTTCATCATCGGCGCGTTCATCGGCCTGGGGTTCCAGGTCTTCGAGGACGTGCTGTACGTCTACAACGGCGCCGCGCAGACGTTCGGCGTCGACCAGATCGGCGCGTCGCTGCAGATCTTCGTGATCCGCGGCGCGACCGGGATCGTGTCGCACGCCCTGTTCAGCGCCATTTTCTGCGCCGGTCTCATGTGGGTGCTCAGCAGGACGCCCGGTGAGCGCAACGTGCCGCGCGGCCTGCTCACGATGCTGGCCGCCATGTTCTTCCACTTCGCGTGGGACGACATGGGCGCCATCGGCGGCGGCAGGGCGGTGATGGCGGTCGTGCTGCCGTTCGTGATCGCGGCGGTCGAGCTGTGGACGCTGTTCTACGTCTTGCGGCACGCCGCCCGGCAGGAACGGATCTGGATCCGCGGACTGCTCGCGCCGGAGGCCGAGACGGGCGTGGTGGACCCGGCGCTGCTCAGCGCCGTCAGCGGGCTGCGCCGGGACCGCAAGGCGTTCCGCAGGCTCGTGCGCAACCGGCGCAGGGCGCGCCACCTGGTCGAGGCCGCCGGCGACCTGGCGCGGGAACTGGCACTGGCCGGTGCTCACGAGACCGAACGCGTCGCCTACGCCAGGGCCGAACTCCTCCGGCTGCGGGGAGCGTGACAACCGAACGACAGGGCACCCCCGTTCCATGAGTGTGATCACCGCTCGCGAGCTGCCGAGGACGACCGTCGCGCCCACTGTGCACGGTCAGTGGACGGTCGTGGTCGTGCTGCTCGTGCAGATGGCGATCGCGATGGTCACGGCGGCCGTGCAGCAGACGCCGACGATCGACGAACCGGTCTACGTCGGCGCGGCGGTGGTCCAGGCGCAGCAGCACAGCCTGCGCTACAACCCTGAGCACCCGCCGCTCGGCAAGCTGATCATGGCGACCGGGCTGGCGTTCGCGGACGTCCGTCTCGACCCCGCGTTCACCGGCGACCAGACCGAGCTCGGACGGCACGTGCTGTACGAGTCGGGCAACGACCCGGCGCAGCTGTTGTTGCTGGCCCGGCTGCCGATGATCGTGCTGACGCTGCTGTTCGGGCTGGTCGTGTTCCTGTTCGCCAGAGACCTGTCCGGACCTGTCGGCGGGATGGTCGCGCTCGCGCTGTACGCGCTCTCACCGGACGTGATCGCGCACGGTTCGTTGGCCACGCTCGACGTTCCCGCGGCGGGGTTCCTGCTGACCTCGGCCTGGTTGCTGTGGCGGGCTCGGCAACGGGCGATCCACCTGCCCCTGGCGGGACTCGCGCTGGGAGCCGCGCTGGCGACGAAGATGAGCGCGCTGGCCGCGGTTCCCGTGTTGCTCGTGCTGGCCGCTCTGTCGGTCGAGCGCGCACGGCTCAAGGCCGCTGCCGTGGTCGCGCTGGTCGCGGTCGCGGTGGTGTGGATGTCCTACCTCGCCGTGGACCCGTTCCTGCACTGGGACACCGACGTGCCGCCCGTGTCCGGTGTGCGAGCTGTCGCCGACTGGTTGCCGTTCCCCGAGCCCTACCGGGACGGGATGCACGTGCAGTTCGGCCTGGAGGACCGGGTGTGGGGCGGGTACCTGTTCGGCACGCACTACGAGGGTTCCCGCTGGTACTACCTGCCGGTCGCGCTGCTGGTGAAGACCCCGCTGGGCGCGCTGGCGCTGTGGGGCGCCGGTGCCGCGGTGATGGCGCGCCGCCCGGCCGCGCCCTACGTGCTCGCTCCCGCGGCCGCGCTGCTCGCCGCGGCGATGACCGGCAGCCGCGACCTCGGGGTGCGGTACGCGATCTTCGTGCCGATGTTCCTGGCGGTCGCGGCCGGTGCGGTGGTCGCCGTGCGCCGACGGTGGGCCCATCTCGCGGTGGCAGGTCTCGTCGCGTTGGTCGCCGTCAGTTCGTTGCGCGCGTTCCCCTACTACCTGCCGTACTCCAACGAGGCGTTCGGCGGCTCGGAGGAGACTCATCTGCGGTTGCACGATTCCAACGTGGACTGGGGCCAGGACCTCGGCCGGTTGGCCGACCGGCTGCGGGACCGTTATCCGGGCGAGCGGATCTGGCTCGTCTACAAGGGAGCGGGCGTGCCGTCGTACTACGGCATCAACGCGGCCGACCCCCGCGTCGCGCCGCCGCACCGGGTGCGGGGACTGCTCGTCGTCTCGGACTCCGCCGTCGCCAAGGCGGACGACCGGCTCAAGGCGCTGATCGCGAGCAGCACGCGCATCGACGAGGTCGGCCACTCGATCACGATCTACCGCCGCCCTGCACGAGCCCGTTGACGTGGGCGTACGCCACGGCGTGCACCCGGTCGCGCAACCCCAGCTTGGCCAGCACGCGCGACACGTGCGTCTTCACGGTCTCGTCGCCGACGTGCAGCTGGGCGGCGATCTCGGCGTTGCTGCGGGCCTGGGCGACGAGTTGCAGCACCTCGCGTTCCCGCGCGGTGAGCAGGGCGAGCTCCGGCGGCGTCGGCGGAGGGGCGAGGCTGACCGCGAACCGGGCGATCAGCCGTTGCGTGACGGACGGGTCGATCAGCGCGTCGCCGCGGGCCGCCACCCGGACCGCGGAGATCAGTTCCTCCGGCGGCAGGGACTTCAGCAGGAACCCGCTGGCACCGGCGTTGAGCGCGCGGTAGACGTACTCGTCGCTGTCGTAGGTGGTGAGCAGGACGACCTTGGTGCGGTTGGCCGGGTCGGCGAGGATCATCTCGGTCGCGCCGAGGCCGTCCAGCTTCGGCATGCGGATGTCCAGCACGGCCACGTCCGGCCGCAGCCGGGCCACCTCGGCCACCGCCGCCCTGCCGTCGGCGACCTCGGCGACGCAGTGCAGGTCGGACTGCGTCTCGAAGATCGCGCGCAGGCCCGAGCGCAGCATCGCGTGGTCGTCGGCCAGCAGCACCGTCAGGGTCATGACGCCTCCAGCGGGAAGGTGACGACGGTCCGCCAGGTCCGCCCGTCCGGTTCGAGCCCGTACCGCGTGGTGCCGGCGAACATGCCCGCGCGGTTGCGCATCCCGACCAGGCCGCGGCGCACCGAACCGGAGTGGCCGTCACCGGCGCCCGCCGTGTTGGCCGCGGTGATCGTGAGCGAGTCCGGCGCGTACTCCAGCGTCACCGTCACGCCCGACGCGTCGCCGTGCCGCAGGGCGTTCGTGAGCATCTCCTGGATGATCCGGTAGACCGTGATGTCCAACGACTCCGGCACGTCGCGTGGCCTCCCGCGCACCTCCAGCCGGGCCGGTGTGCCGGCCGCGCGCACCCCGTCGAACAGCTCGTCGAGGTTGTCGAGGCCGGGTTGCCGGGCGCCCTCGGACGTGTCGCCGTGCAGCAGGTCGAGCAGGTGCCGCAGGTCCACCATGGCCGCGCGGCTGGACGTCTCCACCGACCGCAACGAGGTGGCCAGCTTCAGGTCGCCGTTCGGCAGGCTCAGCCTGGCGGCGCCCGCGTGCAGACCGATCGCGCTGACGTGGTGCACGATCACGTCGTGCAGGTCGCGGGCGATCGCGCTGCGCTCCTCGCTGATCGCCTTGGTGACCGCCGCCTCCGCGTCCGCCTTCTCCACGGCGGACCGCTTCTCGAGCTCGGCCAGGTAGGCCCGGCGGGCCGTGGTGTACCGGCCGACGAGCCACGGCAGCAACGCGATCTTGGCGACCACGAGCGACGTCCGCACCGGGTCCGAGCCCATCACCAGCGAGCAGGTGGCGCCGCTGGCCGCGAGCACGCCGAGCGAGGCCCACGCCGGTGCGCCGCGCAACCAGGCGCCCGCGCGGTAACCGGCGATCAGCAGGCCCGCCTCGTTGGCGTAGATCCGGCCGCCCGCGGTGAACAGCAGGAGCACCGGGACGGCCGCCTGCACCGCCGCGACCCAGCCCGCCGACCTCGGGGGACCGGCCAGCAGCGCGTCCACCGCGAGCGTCAGCACGAGCACGGCCGCGATCTGCCACGGCGGGCAGCGGGAGAACAGCACGAAGCCGCCGTCCGCGACCATGCAGGTGGCCGCGACCAGCCGCGACTGGTGCTTCAGTGACAGCTTGATCGGGTACATCGCGGCAAATCCTGCCGCATCCCGACCCTGAGAACGTCCTTCTTCGCAGGGGTCGGACGTCCCCCGCGCGGGGGAGGAGGTTTCCGACCTCGCAGTGACGCGGCCGACCGGCCTTGATCGCTACCTTCGGCCACGATGAAGCGAAGCGTTGCGATGCTGCTGCTGACGCTGGCCGCGGTCCTCGGGATCGCGGCACCGGCGCTGGCCGACGGCGCCCAGTCCGGTGCGGACCTCCACGTCGCCCAGACCCTCGGCGACCGCGACCTCACGGTGATCATCCGGCGGGTCGCGGAGGTGCCCGGTCCCGTGCACGTCGACGTGGTGACGCACGCCGGGACACCGCCGGGCGAGATCACGCTGACCGCGCGGGCGGCCGGTGCCGCGACGAGCACGGCGAAGGTCGTGCTCGGTGCCGCGCCCGGCTTCTACCCGGGGGTGGTCCAGGTGGACCGGCCGGGGCCGTGGGAGCTGGCGGTCGGCGAGGCGACGATCCCGTTCGTCGTTCCGGCGCTCGTGTCGTCACCGTGGGAGAACGCCACCTACGGCGGGTTCATCGCGGCGGGGCTGTTCCTGTTCGCGGCACTGCTGTGCGCGGTGCTCGGCAGGCCCCGTCTGGCGCTCGTGCCCACGGCCGGCATGGTCGCCGGGGTCGCCGTCGCGATGACGGCGGCGCTGCTGTCGCCCAGCATCCCGCCGGTCGCGGCTCCCGGCACGCAGCTGGACCCGACGTTCGACAGCGTCAGTGACTCCTATCAGCGAACGTCCACAGTGGACTTCTCGCGGCCGCCGGTGAACCTGGTGCCGAGCATGCGGGGCGACGACCTCGTGCTCGGCCTGACCGACGGGTCGTCCGGCCGGCCCGTGGACGACCTGCTGGTGCACGACAGCGCGTTCATGCACCTCGTGGTCGTGTCACCGTCCGGGCACCTTCAGCACCTGCACCCGATCCGCACGGCTCCCGGCGAGTACCGCGCCCGGCTGCGGGCGTCCGAACGGGGCACGCACGCGATCGCCGCCGAGATCGCCCGGCGCGGCGGGGGAGTGCAGCTGCTGCGTTCGAGCATCGACGTGTCCGGGGGCGCCGCCGCGCCGAACGACGGAAAAGCCGATCTGACAACGGACATCCGGGAGGCGGGCCGGCCGAGCACGATCACCGCCGGCTTCGGCCGGCGGGACCTGCAGCCGTGGCTGGGCATGCTCGGGCACATGATCGTCGTCGGCCCGGTCTCCGGCAGCCCGGTGACCGCGCCGATCTGGGCGCACGTGCACGCCATGATCCCGCCGACGCCCGGCATGCCCGACCGGCCGGACGAGAGCGTCGCCGCGTACGGGCCGGACGTGCCGTTCACCTACTCGTTCCCGTTGCCGGGCAAGTACCTCGTGTGGATTCAGGTCGAACGGGACTACTCGGTCGTCACGGTGCCGACGGTGGTCGAGGTGCCCGCGGGGAAGGGGGTCACGGAGAAGTGAAGCGTTCCGTGGTGCTCGCCGTGGCCGTGGTCGTCGCCGTCGCCGGTGCGTTGATCGTGCTGTGGCCTCGCGGTGTGGAGGCCCAGCCGCACCTGGCCGAAAGCGCGCGGCTGCGGTTCGCGCTGACGCCCGCGAGCACGAAGAGCGGCGTGAACTCGTTCGACCTGCGGATCACCGATCGCGCGGGGAATCCCGCGCAGGGCGGCGAAGTCGTCGTCGAACCGGCCATGCCGCAGATGGGCCACGCGATCGCCCCGATCACCGCGGGGCCGCTCGAACCCGGTCACTACCGGGTCGCCGACGTCGGCCTGTTCATGGCGGGCCAATGGGAAATCACCGTGTCACTCAGCGCGGAGCGGGTGGTCATCCCGCTGCTGCTCACCTGAAGGGGGATCACCAATGGACATCACGGCGGTGGCGCCGTCGTCGAGGACCGTCCCGAGGGGGTCGGTGCCGGCGGGCCTGGTGCTCGGGGGCACCCTGATCTCGCTCGTCGGCCTGACGTGGGACATCCAGTGGCACTCCGACGTCGGACCGGACACGTTCTTCACGCTGCCGCACCTGTTCCTGTACGCGGGCAGCGCGATCTCCGGACTCGCGAGCCTCGTCGTCGTGCTGCTGACGACCGCGGACACCAAGCGCTCCCGGGAGGTCGACCCGATCGTCGGCGGCCGCGCGGTCGGCGTCTTCGGCCGCACGTTCGCCGCGCCCGTCGGCTACCTGATCTCCGGCACCGGCGCGGCCCTGTTCCTCCTGTACGGCCTGTGGGACCAGTGGTGGCACGGCCTGTACGGCTTCGACGCCGTGATCGACTCGCCACCGCACATCGGCCTGCTGCTGTCCATCTCGATCACCATGGTCGGCACGGTCATGATCTTCGCGGTCGCCCGCGAGCAGCGCTGGGGAACGTACGGCGCGGTCGTGGGCGCTGCGGCGCTGCTCGTGTTCAGCATGGTGACGTCGCTCGGCCTGCGCGCGGTGCCCGGCACGCTGGTCAACCCGGTGTCCGTGGGCACGGCGTTCTTCTCGGTGATGATCCTGGTGATGGCCGCCCACGCGCTGGACCGGCGCGGCGGCGCGCTGGCCGTCGGCGTGACGGTCGCGGTGCTGCAGGCGGTGTTCTGGTGGTTCTCGCCGTGGGCCGCCGAGGTCTACGCGGACGCCACCGGCCTGCCGCTGCGCGACTACACCGACGGCATCCCCGGCATGCCGAACATGATCCCGATGTGCCTGGTCGTCGTCGCGGTGGCGGTGGAACTGCTGCACCGGCTGCCCATCTGGGTCCCGGGCGCGGCCGGCGGCGCGCTCATCGCGGCCTGCGCGCCGTTGCAGCGCCTCGTCACCTACGGCGTGCCCTTCCACGTCACCAGCCGCTACCTCGCCACCATCGTCGTCGCCGCGGCGTTCGGCGCCCTCGCCGCACTGCTCGGCCGCCGCTTCGGGCACATGCTGCGCCTCCTCGCACCAGCAAAGGAAAACCGCCATGCGTAAGACGTTGCTGGGACTGCTCGGCACGGCCGCCCTCCTGCTCGGCCTCGCCGCGCCGGCGCTCGCCTTCGAGCCGGTGAACGTCGTCCACACCGAGAAGGTGCAGGCGGGACCGTACGAGCTGACCGTCGGCTTCAGCACGTGGCCGCTGAAAGCCATGCAGTCGCTGGACTTCACGTTCGCGCCCGAGGGCGGCGTCGCGGACAAGAAGGGCACCCTGACGATGCTCTACGGCCAGAAGCCGGTCGAGGACGAACCGTTGGCGCGCCATCCGCGCAAGCGCGAGGTCTGGGGGCTGGACGTGCGGGCGCTGCCCCAGCAGGGGACGTGGACGTTCAAGTTCGACCTCGACGGCCCGGCCGGTCCCGCCACCGGTGAGCTGAAGGACCTCCAGGTGATGCGGCAGCCCGGCCCGCCGATGGGGTTGTCGTGGGCCATCAGCACGATCCCGCTGTTCGGCCTGATCGCGTTCATCGTGATCGCGTGGCGGCGGACCCGGACCGCCTGAGCTCAGGCCGGGACGAGCACGACCCGGCCGCGGGTGGTGCCGGCGGACTGACGTTGCCAGGCAGCGGTGACCTCGTCCAGCGGCACCACCTCGTGGTCCACGCCGAGCCGGCCCTGCGCGGCCAGGTGCGCGACGGCCGAGATGGCCTCGGCACGTTGCTGGGGGCTGAGCTCGTTGTTGGTGTAGCCGGACAGCCGCAGTGATCGGCTCCGCAGGGTGGAGGACGTGATCGGGCACGTCTCGCCCGCGGAGCCGCCCAGGTTCACCCACCGCCCGCCGGGACGCAGGGCCTGGGCGGCGGCCGCGGCCGGTGGCCCGAACAGCGGGTCGAGCAGGAGGTCCGCGGCGGGGAACTGCGCCGCGAGGTCGTCGGTGTCCAGTGCGATCACCGTGTCGGCGCCCGCGCGCTCGGCCCGTTCGCGGGCCGCCGCGGACCGTGCGGCCACGACCACGCGTCCGGCACCGGCGATGCGGGCGAGCTGGATCGCGGCCTGTCCGACCGCGCCGCAACCGAGCACGATGACGCACTCGCCCGGCTTGAGCTCGCCGCGCCACGTCAGCGCCATGTGCGCGGCGACGGCGGACAGCCCGAGCGCGGCCATGGCGACCGGTGCGACGTCGTCCGGCAGGAACACCAGATCTTCCTGCCGCACCAACGCCTTCTCCGCCATGCTGCCGTCGCCCGCGGCCATTCCGGCGGAGGTGGGAAACCACACCGCCCGGCCGCCGATCGTCCCGATCCCCTGCACGCCGGGCACATAGGGCGTGGCGGGCGCGCCGAGGTACGAGGTTCCGCTGGCGCACAACAGGTCCAGCGGCGTGATGGGAGCGGCCAGGACGTCGACCACGACGTGGTCCGCCGTTGCGACGGGATCGTCCAGGTCGGCCGCCTCAGGTGGCCGGCCGGGCTCCGGGATCACTCCGGCACGCACGGCTGCAACACGAAGTCGTAGCGAGCTTCCAGCCATGGCACGTCGGAGGTGCCACCGTCCGGCGTGGGACCGGGCTCGCGCGGTTCGAAGGCGACCACCAGCTCCTGCTTGGTGCCGAACACGACATCGCTGTCGAGGTACTCGGCGCCCTCCTGGAACAGGTGCGTGATCAGCGGCTCGTGGCCGACGGCGGTGACCAGGAAGTGGACGTGCGCCGGGCGGAAGTGGCTGATCTCGGTCTGGCCGATCAGAGCGCCGACCGGCCCGTCCATCGGGATCGAGTAGCCCTTGGGCGCGATCGTGCGCACGCAGTAGGAGCCGTCTTCCAGCGAGGCGTGGTACTTGGCGCGCAGCCGGGCCTCGTCGACCTCGGGGAGCTGGGCCTCGTACGCGCCGTCGGCGTCGGCCTGCCACACGTCGAGGTCGGCGGGCAGCGGGGTGCCGTCGAGCGAGCGCACGGCCCCCGTGATGTAGAGCGGGGTTCCGGGGACGCCGTCGGACATGTCGCCGCCGAAGTCCAGCACAGGCGAGCCGTCGATGTGGAACGGGCCGAGCACCGTGGCCGGCGTCGCGTCCGGGTCGAAGCGGTGGTTCATCTGCACGACCAGCATGCTCAGCCCGAGCACGTCCGAGGCGAGGATGAACTCCTCGCGCTTGGCGTCGCTGATCTGCCCGGTCGCGGTGAGCCACCGGATCGCGGCCATCCACTCGGCCTCGGTGAGCCGGACCTCGCGGGCGAAGGCGTGCAGGTGCCGGACCAGTGCGGTGAGGAGCTCGGCGGTGCGCGGGTCCTTGGCGGTGGCCCAGCGCTGCCGCGCCAGCTCGGTGATGTTCTCCTCGGTGACGAGCTGCATTGCTCATTCCTCCAGCGGCGCGACGGACCGCGTGTTCGAGTCCACGGACAGGAAGATCTGGTTGGCGACGGGATGACGCAGCTCCTCGGCGAGCTGGCCGATCAACCCGGCGGTGCGGGCGAGCAGCGCGAAGCCGCGCAGCAGTTCCAGCGGCAGGCCGAGGTCCGCCAGCACCGCGCCGCACGTCCCGGCACCGTTGAGCGGCAAGGTCTTGCCGAGCACCCGCGGGTGCACGCGCCCGATCGCGGCGAACAACGACAGGTGCGGCCCGACGAGGTTCTCCTCCTCCGCGATCTGGAACAGACGGGGCGTGCGCGGGTCGCCGTTCTTGTGCACGTGGTGGCCGAGGCCGGGGATGCGGGCTTTACCTTGCTGTCGCAGGGTTTCCAGCGCGAGTGCGTCCCAGTCGTCCACGGGTTTTCCGGCTTGGCTCACCACGCCGTTGAGGAACCGGCCGCAGTCCTCGGTGACGCCGAGGAACCGCGAGCCGCCGCCGAGCAGGCCCGCCGCGAGCGCGCCCTGCACCGAGTCCGGCGCGGACAGGTAGGTGAGGCGGCTGACGATCGCGGTCGGGGTGAAGCCGTGGTCGGCCAGTGCGGCCAGGACGGCCTCGAACAGCCGGGTCTCGCCCGGGCTCGGGCGGCGCTGGGAGGCGAGCCAGAACGCGAGCTCGCCGAACCCGACGGTGCCCATGACGTCGCGGGCGAGGTCCTTGCCCAGCAGGGTGATGGTGTCGGCGGTGGACGCGCCGAGTGCGGTCTCGTAGTGCGCCTCAGCCACTGGCATCTCCCTTCAGCCACGCGCGCAACTCGTCGCCGTGCTCGTCCAGCCCCGGCGGCGGCAGCTCGTACACCGCGGGAGTCCGCGAGAACCGGATGGGATGCCGGGTCGTGGGCACGTCCCCGACCACCACGACGGGGTCGAGCCCGAACCGCTCGGCCATCGCGAACCCGCCGTCGATGGTGTTGATCGGCCCGCACGGCACCCCGGCCGCGACGAGCAGGTCGAACCACTCGACGGCGCCGCGGGTGCGCAGCCGGGAGACCAGGACCGGCCGCAGCTCCTCGCGGTTGCGGGTGCGGTCGGCGTTGCGCGCGAACCGCGGGTCGTCCGGGACGTCCGGCAGTTCGAGCACCTCGCACAGGCGGCGGAACTGGCCGTCGTTCGCGGCCGCGACGATCAGGTCGTTGTCGGCGGTGGGCAGCGGCTCGTAGGGGAACACGCTCGGGTGCGCGTTGCCCATCCGGAACGGGACGACGCCGCCCGCGACGAACGCCGAGCTGTGGTTCACCAGGCCCGTCAGCGCCGACGACAGCAGGTTCACCTCGACGAGCTGGCCCTCGCCGGTGGCGTCGCGGTGCCGCAGCGCCGCGAGGATGCCGATCACCGCGTGGTTGCCCGCCATGACGTCGAACACGGAGATGCCCGCGCGGTACGGCGGGCCGTCCGGATCGCCGGTGAGGCTCATCAGGCCGGAGATCGCCTGCACCATCAGGTCGTAGCCGGGCACGTGCGAGCCGAGACCCGACCCGAACCCGGTGATCGACGCGTAGATCACCCGCGGGTTCGCGTCGGCGACGGACTTGTGGTCGAGGCCGTACTTGGCCAGGCCGCCCGGTTTGAAGTTCTCGATCAGCACGTCCGCGCGCCGGGCGAGCTCGCGGGCCAGCCGGACATCGGTCTCGTCACGCAGGTCCAGCGCGATGGATCGCTTGCCGCGGTTGACGCCGAGGTAGTAGGTCGAGACGTCCTCGCGCACGGGCGGCATCCACGTGCGCGTCTCGTCTCCTTGCGGCCCTTCGACCTTGACGACCGACGCACCCATGTCGGCCAGCAGCATGGTCGCGTACGGGCCCGCCAGCACGCGGGAGAAGTCGGCGACGAGCAGGCCTCCCAGCGGACCCATCAGACGGACGTCCTGGTGTCGCTGCGGTAGTCGGTGTAGGTGTAGGGGTTGTCCAGCACCTTCGCGGTCGGGATGTCCGGGTTCATGCCCTTCTCCCACGCCTCGTCGCCGAGCTGCGCGCGCAGGTGCTCGACGGTCTGCTCGACCTTGCCGCGGATCCGTTGCAGGTCGACGCCGACGAGCCGGTGGTCGCGCTTGACGATGCGGCCGTCGACGATCACCGTGTCCACATCGGACCGCTGGGCCTGGAACGCCACGTGCCCGTACGGGTTGAGGATCGGGAACATCGCGGGCGAGTTCTCGTTGCGCAGCAGGACGAGGTCGGCCTTCTTGCCGACCTCGATGCTGCCGAGGTCGTCCCGTCCCAAGGCTTTCGCACCGCCCAGGGTCGCCCACTCGACGACGTGCTCGGCGCGCAACGACGAGTGCGTGACGGTGTCGTTGCGGGCGTGTGCGGCCATGTGTTCGCGGGCACGGTCGGCGCCCAGTGTGGTGCGCATGGCGGAGAACAGGTCACCGCTCCACCACACCGAGGTGTCCATCGACAGCGACACCGGGATGCCGTGTGCGCGGATCGCCCAGGTGGGCGGGTAGCCCTGGCCCGCGCTCTGCTCGCTCTCGGTCGACACGGAGATCGAGCCACCGGTCGCGGCGATGCGGTGGTAGGAGTCGGCGGACAGCGTCGCGGCGTGCACGTAGATCGACTGGGGTGTCATGAATCCGTTGTCGTACATGAGCTTGATGCCGTCGTCGTTCGTCGCGCCCCACACGCCGGCGTGCGTCGTGACGGCGACGCCGAGCTCACGGGCGACCTCGAACGCGGGCTTCTCCGGGAACGCCGGGTCGCCGGTGACGTCGAACGCGAGCTGGAAGCCGAGCATGTCGTCGCCGGTGAAGTTGCGGCGCACGAAGTCGAGGAACTCGGGCTTCGCCGTCCAGGACGCGGGGGAGTCCTGGATGTTGCCGTAGGCCAGCACGAACCGGCCGGGTACCGCGCGCAACGCGTCGATCGCGGCGTGGGCGTGGTCGGTCGTCTGCAGGCCGTGCGACCAGTCGACCGTCGTGGTGACCCCCGCGTCGAGCGCCTCGGCCGCGGCGAGGAGGTTGCCCGCGTGGACGTCCTCCGGCCGGAAGACCTTGCCCCACTCCAGGTAGTACCAGACGAAGTACTGCGCGAGCGTCCAGTCGGCGCCGTACCCGCGCATGGCCGTCTGCCACATGTGCCGGTGCGTGTCGATCATGCCCGGCATGACGATGCCGCGCGACGCGTCGATCTCCTCGGTGCCCGCCGGCACGGCCAGCGCCGGTCCGATCGCGGCGATCCGGTCGTCCACGACGAGGACGTCGTGATCGGTGAGGATCTTCTTGGCGCCGTCCATCGTCAGAACGGTGCCGTTTCTCAGGACAACAGGACGTTCACCCGCCATTGGGGACCTCCTCGACCGGCATGCGGACAAGTGTCCGTTGAATCGTCAACCTTCGCCGGTCGCGCGTCAACCCCGCTCAGGCGACGACGACGTGGGGCACCGTGCCGAGCCGGGCGAAGTCGGCGCTGATGTCCCCGGCGGTCTGCAGCAACAGCGGCAGGTGGTGCTCGACCATGCGCTCGATCGACGTCTCCGACGCGTGGCAGTTGACGTTGATGCCCGCGATCACCGCGCCGTTGCCGTCCCGCAGCGGTGCCGCGATCGACCGGATCCCCGGCGCCAGCTGCTGGTCGGTCAACGCCCACCCGCGGGCCCGCACGTCCCTCAGCTCGGCGTCGCGCTCGGCCCGGTCCGGCTGCCACCGCGGCGTGAGCCCCGAGCGCGTCGGCTGCGCGAGCACGACCTCCAGCTCGTCGGCGGGCAGCGCGGCGAGCTGGACCTTCCCGAGCGAGGTCGGCAGCGCCGGGAACTTCGTGCCGATCTGCACGGACAGCGTGACGATCTTGGGCACCGCGACCCGTGCCACGTAGACGATGTCCGACCCGTCGAGCTGGGCGATCGACACCGACTCGTTGGTGCGTGCGCCCAGCCGTTCCATGTGCGGCCGCGCCACCTCCCACAACCCGGTCGACCGCACGTAGGCGACCCCCAGTTCGAGCACGCGCGGCGTGAGCGCGAACCCGCTCTCGTCCTGCCGCGCGTACCCCAGCTCCACCAGCGTGAGCAGGATCCGCCGAGCGGTGGGCCGCGCCAGCCCGGTGGCCGCCGCGACCTCGCTCAGCGCCATCACCGGCCGCCGGGGCTGGAACGCGCGGATCACGTCCAGCCCGCGGGCGAGCGCCTCGATGAAGTCGGGGCCGGTGTCGGGACGGGGCATGACCTCAGATTAGCGGACACCTGTCCGAATCACGGCCGTGACGGTGATGTCGACATACGCGCCGATCATGAACCGCGGCGCCCGAATGCCCAGCTTCCGGCGGTCGAGCCGCGCGGTCGCCGTCAGCACCGGCTCGCCCTCCACGGTGGACAGCTGAACGGTTCCGCCGAGCTCCACCGAAGTGCCGCGAGCGGCAAGCGTCCCGGTGACCGCCCACCCGCCCGCGACCGGCGACGCCGACGTGGCGGTGAAGGTCATCGTGGGATGCCGGTCCAGGTCGAGCAGACCGGGTTTGCGCAGGTCCAGGTCCCGCTTGGCGATCCCGGTGTCGATCGCGCCCAGGTCCAGCGTCCCGTGCACCGCGAGCAGCGTCCCGTCGGCCCCGATCTCCACGGTCCCGCCCGTGACGGGCACGGTCCCGCGCGCCTTGCGCCCCAGGTTGCCGACCACGAACGACGCGGTGGACCGCGTGAGATCGGCCTGCCACACCCCGGCGGCCAACACGCCGACGGCGGTCACGACCGCACCTCGCCGTGCTCGAAGACCTCGTGCACGGAGCAGATCTCGACCCGGTCGGCGCCGGTCAGCAACGCCGGGTCCTCACCGGGCAGCAACTTCGAGCTCATGATCGCCTTCTGGGTGTCGAGCAGCGCCTGCTCGGTCTCGGCGATCGACACGACGACCGCCGAGCCGTCGTCCCGCCGCAGCGAGTACGTCCTGATGTTGCCCGGAACCGACTCCGCCGCCGGCTTGATCCGGTGCTCGACGGCGAAGTCCTCCGCGGCCAGCTGCTCGGGGCTGCGGGGGCGGTCGAAGTAGGTGAGCTGTGCGTACATGGTCTGCCTCCCTGTGTCGTGAGATGAGTCTTGGCCGGGCGGGCGGAAGGCGGATCAGTGCCAGTACGCAGTGCGGTACTGAACGGGCACCGGGCGGCCGTCGGCTTCGGTGGTGATCGCGAGGTGGCCGGGCAGCGGGGGTGCCGGGCGGCGGGCAGCTTCCGCGGTGATCGCGGTGTGGCCGTCCCGCGCGCGGCACTGGTCCGGCGTCGTGCAGCGGCGCCGGGCAGCTTCCGTGGTGATCGCGATGTGGCCGTCCCGCGCGCGGCACTGGTCCGGCGTCGTGCAGCGGCACCGGGCAGCCACCGGGCCTCGCTGCCTGCCGTACTGAACGGGCACCGGGCGGCGATACTGCTCAGGTGGAGGTCCCGATCCTCGGCCGCGACCGCGAACTGGCCGAACTGCGCGCGGCCCTGGTGGCGGCGACGGGCCGGCTGGTGCTCATCGGCGGCGACGCCGGCATCGGCAAGACACGGCTGGCGAGCGCCGCGATGGCGATGGCCGCCGAGTACGGCATCCCGGCGGTGCGCGGCCAGGCGGTCGACGACCCCGGCATGCCGCCGTTGTGGCCGTGGCGCCGGCTGGCCCGGGACCTGCCACGGCTGGAGCGGGTGCTGGCCGGTTCGCACTTCGACCCGGCCGACGCGACGTCGCGGTTCGCGATGGTCGCCGACGCCACCGACGCCCTGATCGCCGAAGCGGGCGAGAACGGCCTGCTGGTCGTCCTGGAGGACGTGCACTGGGCGGACCGGACGTCGTTGCGCCTGCTCACCCACCTGGCGGGCGAGCTCGGCACGGCCCGGCTCGTCGTCATCGCCACCTACCGCGCCGAACCGCCGCCCGAGCTGTTGCGCGCACCGGCGGCGCACGTGCTGCGGCTCGGCGGGCTGACCCGCGCGGACCTGGCGGGCTGGGTCCGCCGCGTCACCACCGTCGCCGACGCCGACGCCCTGGCCGCGCGGCTGACCAGCGACACCGGCGGCAACCCGCTCTACGTCCGGATGCTGCTCGACCGCATCGAAGCCGACGGTGAGATCACCGTCCACCCGGAGCTGCACCGGCTCGTCCTGTCGGGTCTCGACGGCCTGAGCCCGCGTGCCCGCGAGGTGCTGGCGGCGGCGAGCGTGCTGGGTGAGCCGATCGAGCCGGCACTGCTCGCGGACATCACCGGCGTCTGCGAGCTCGGGCCGCCGCTCGACGAGGCGGTCGCCGCACGGGTGCTGGAACCCAGCTCCACGGCCTTCACCCACGCCCTGGTCCGCGACGCGATCTACCAGGACCTGCCTCCGTCGGCACGGCTGGACCTGCACCGGCGGTGCGCGGAGGCCCTCGCCTCCCGAGAAGGCCCTCCTGGGCGCATCGCCACGCACTGGCACCGCGCGGACGTGCCGGACGAGTGCACCCGCTGGGCCACCGAGGCCGCGCGCGCCGCCACCGCCGACCTGGCCTACGACGACGCTCGCCGCTTCGCCGCGCTGGCGTTGTCGTCCGCCCAACGGACATCTGCCCGTGAACGCGCCGTGCTGACGCTCGACCTGGCCAGGGCCGAGTTCCTGTCCGGCGAGGTCGGCAGCAGCCTCGACCACTGCCGGACCGCCGCCCGGCTGGCCCAGGACGCGGGCGAGCCCGACCTGATGGCCGAGGCCGCCCTGGTGATCACCGGGCTCGGCGACCCGGAGCTGCTCACGGCGGCCGACCACCTTTGCGTGCAGGCGCTTCGGCAGCAGCCGTCGGACGTCCTGCGCGCCAGGCTGCTGGCCCGCCGCGCGATGGCCGCCACCACGACGGGGTCCGGCGAGCTGGCCAGAACGCTCTCCGCCACGGCGCTGGAGCTCGCGTCCCGCAGTGGCGACCCGGACGCCGAACTGGACGGCATCCACGCCCGGCACCTGGCGTTGTGCGCTCCGCAGTTCCGCGCCGAACGCGTGGAGCTGGCCCGTCGCGCGGTGGAGCTGGCCGCGACCGCACGCCAGCCCCACGCCGCCTTGTGGGGGCACGTCTGGCTGGTGGACGCGGCGTTCCAGGCGGGCGACCTCGTCACCGTCGACCACGAGCTGGCCCTGATCGAACAGTTCGCCGCGGCTCGCCGGCACCCCATCGCGTGGTGGCACCTGCACCGCCTCAGCGCGACCCGTGCGGCGCTGGTCGGCCAGTTCGCCGTTGCGGCGGAACACAACGAGACCGCCCGCGCTCTCGCGGAACGCATCGGCCCCACCGCGGCGAAGGGCATGTACTACGCCTTCCAGAACTGGATGGCCTACCTCCACGGCACGATCGACGCCGAGTCCGCCGACGAGGCCTTGGCGGCCCTGAAAGCAGCCCCCGAGGTGCCGCTGGTCCGCGTCTTCGCCCCGCTCCTGCACGCGCTGCGCGGCGACCTGGAGCAGGCGCGCGCCACGTTCGAGGAGTTCCGCACGATGCCCGCCACCATGGAGGTCGGGCCGCTGTGGGCGCCTCTGGTCAGCATGATCGGCCTGGTCGCGGTCATGCTCGACGACACCGGGACCGCGGACCTCGTGCACCGCACACTGTCCACAGTGGAGCCCGGCTTCTCCGCGGACGGCTCCGGCACGGTGTTCTGCAGCGGCGCCTCACCGCAGTTGCTCGGCGACCTCGCCATGACGTGCGGCCGGATCGAGGTCGCCGTCGAGCACTACCGCCTCGCCGCCGAGATGAACGCGCGCATCGGCGCCCGCCCGTTCCTCGCGCTGAGCCGGCTCGGCCTGGCCCAGGCGCTCGTGGAACTGGGCGACCTCGCCGAGGCGCGGACCCTGGCCGCGCAGGCGGCCGCCGAGTTCCGCGCGCTCGGCCTTCCCGTGCGCCTGGCCGCCGCCGACCGCCTGCTGCGCCGCATCGGCACGGCCGAGCAGGCCGCGAACCCGTTGTCGCCGCGGGAGTCCGAGGTGGTCGAGCTGATCGCGCGGGCGCTGACCAACCGGCAGATCGCGACCCGGCTCGTGCTGTCCGAGCGGACCGTCGAGACGCACGTGCGCAGCGTGCTGGCCAAGCTGGGGCTGCGCACCAGGACCGAGATCGCGGCCTGGTCGTTGCGCGACAAACCGTGACCGCCGAGTGTCAGGCCTGGACTTCCGGGAAACGTGCCAGCCCGACCGCCAGCGTCAGCTCCAGCACCCGGCGCGGCGAGGCGAGGTCCGGGAACAGGTCGCGCAGCTGCGACATCCGGTACCGCACGGTCTGCGGGTGCACGAACAACGCCGTCGCCACCTCCTCCCGCCTGCCGTGGTGCAGCAGCCACGCCCGCAACGTCTCCTCCAGCCGCCGGGCGGTGCCGGAGGGCAGCGTGCGCAACGGCGCGAGCGCGCGCGCCCGCAGGTCGGCGTAGGCGTCGACGTCGGCGCTCAGCACGAGCTCCGGCAGGTGGTCCTCGGTGTCGCGGATGTCGGGGGAGAGCGAACGTGCGCGCACGGCCCGTGCGTACGAGGCGGACGCACGGGTCCACGGGCGGGCCGGACCGACCACGGCGGCGCGGCCGGTGAGCTGGCGCTGCAGGTGGGCGCGGTCGGCGTCGGGCACCAGCAGCACGCCGAGGGTGTCCGGCAGGTCGTCGAGGACCAGGGTGCCGGGGTCGAGCAGGCGGTACGCGGGGCGGGCCTGGGCGGCGGGCAGCAGCACCGCGGTGAGCGTGCTCGGCGGTTGCCAGCCCGCCCGTTGCGCGGCGGCGAGCAGCACGTCGGCGGCCGCGCCCGCGAGCAGGTCGCGGGCCAGCTGTTCCAGGTGACGCTCGTGGGCCAGGCCGCGCGCGGCCAGTTCGTCGGCGTGGCCGGCGGCGCTCGCGGCGGACAGCTCGTCGATGTAGGCGAACGTCAGCTCGGCGAACTTCGCCACCTCCGCGGCCGGCAGCCCCGCCGGCACGGCCCCCGCGGCCAGGCCGCGCCAGGCCACCCGCGCACCGACGCGGTAGGCGCTGAGCAGGGCGTCCATCGAGCGCCCGTCCCGCACCTCGCCGCGGCCCAGCTCGTATGCTGCGTCACTGGCGTCGCCGCCGGTGGCCTTGCCGCCCGCCAGGTCCAGGTAGTGGCCGAGGGCGGTGCGGACGGCGCGGCGGATGGTGCCGCCCATGCGCCCGGAAAGTGCGTTGGCGTACGACGGCACTTCGTCGATGATCGCCTGGACGACCTCGTCCGCGGTCGTCTTCAGCACCGCGCGCAACGCGGTGACGGTCCTCTCGTCCAGGGCCAGTTCGGTGGCCCTCCGGATTGCGTGGCTCACGTTTTGTTCCCTGCGAACAATTCAGTCGACCAGATTCACGTCCTGCGGACAGGACTTTACGCCCTGCGGCGCATCAAGCTGGAGTCATGACGAGTACCGCCCTTCGCAGCAGGGCGTGGCAACTGCTGGAGATGGTCACGACGCCGCTGCTGCCGTCGGACTACCTGGACCTGTTCAGCCCCCTCCGCGCGGGTGCTGACCTGCGAGGACGCATCGAGGCCGTGCACCGGGAGACCCCCGACGCCGCGACCATCGTGATCAGGCCGGGCAAGGGCTGGAGAGGCCATCGAGCCGGCCAGTACGTCCGGATCGGCGTCGACGTGGACGGCGTGCGCCTGTGGCGGGCCTACTCGGTGACCTCGCCGACGAGCCGCCAGGACGGCCGCATCACCATCACCGTGAAGGCCATCCCGGACGGCAAGGTGAGCAACCACCTGGTCCGCAGGGCGAAGCCGGGCACGGTGATCCAGCTCGACCAGGCGACCGGCGACTTCGTGCTGCCGGCGACGAAGCCCGCGAAGGTGCTCTACCTGACCGCGGGCAGCGGCATCACCCCCGCGATGGGCATGCTGCGCGACGCCGACCTCGACGACGTCGTGATGGTCCACTCCGCCCCGCGCGAGGAAGACGTGATCTTCCGCAACGACCTGCACGACCTGGTCGCGGACAAGAAACTTCGCCTCGTCGAGCTGCACACCGACACCGACGGCATGCTCGACATCGCCCGCCTCGGCGAGCTCGTGCCCGACTGGGCCGAGCGCGAGACGTGGGCCTGCGGTCCCGCGGGCCTGCTCGACGCCGCCGAAGAGCACTGGGCGACGCACGGACTGTCCGAACTGCTGCACACCGAGCGCTTCCGCCCGTCCGTCGTCGTGGTCGGCGACGGCGGCGAGGTCACCTTCGGCACCACCGGCAAGACCGTCGACGCGGACGGTGCCACGCCGTTGCTGGACGTCGGCGAGCAGGCGGGCGTGCTCATGCCGTCCGGGTGCCGCATGGGCATCTGCTTCGGCTGCAGCACCCCGCTCAAGGCAGGCGCCGTCCGCGACCTGCGCACCGGCGAGATCACCGAGGCAGAGCCCGGTGTCCTGGTGCAGACCTGCGTGTCCGCCGCGGCGGGCCCCTGCGAACTCGAACGCTGACCCTCCCCGCGAAGTGGCCCACCCCCCAGCCACTGCACCCCCGAAAGCGAGCTGCATGACCGCCATCGACCCCACCGCCCACCTGACCGCGGAGCAGATCGAGGAGCTCGGCCGCGAGCTCGACGCGATCCGCGACGAGGTGATCGCGAGCCGCGGCGAGAAAGACGCCGCCTACATCCGCAAGGTCATCTCGGCGCAGCGCAAGCTGGAGCTGGCCAGCAGGGCGGTGCTGCTGTTCTCGATCTTCCCGCCCGCGTGGCTGATCGGGACCGCCGGTCTGTCGGTCGCGAAGATCATGGACAACATGGAGATCGGTCACAACATCCTGCACGGCCAGTGGGACTGGATGCGCGACCCGAAGATCCACTCCTCCACCTGGGACTGGGACCACGTCTCGCCGGCCGACCAGTGGAAGCACTCGCACAACGAGCTGCACCACAAGTACACCAACGTGATCGGCAAGGACAACGACCTCGGCTACGGCATCATGCGCGTCGACGAGGACCAGAAGTGGCACCCGATCCACCTCGGCCAGCCGCTGTGGAACTTCATCAACGCCTGCTTCTTCGAGTACGGCATCGCCGCGTACGACCTGGAGCTCGGCAAGAACCTGCACAAGCGCCGCCGCAAGAACCCCGAGTTCCGCGCGCGGGCCAAGGCGGTCGGCCGCAAGATCCGCAAGCAGGTCCTCAAGGACTACGTGATCCACCCGCTGCTGTCGGGCCCGTCGTTCCTGACCACGCTCGCCGCCACGTTCACCGCGAACCTGATCCGCAACCTGTGGTCGCACTCGGTGATCATGTGCGGGCACTTCCCCGAGGGCGTGCAGGTCTTCGAGCGCCGGTCCATCTCCGGTGAGACGCGCGGCCAGTGGTACCTGCGGCAGATGATGGGCTCGGCGAACATCAGCGGCAGCAAGGCCATGCACTTCATGACCGGCAACCTGTCGCACCAGATCGAGCACCACCTGTTCCCGGACCTGCCGAGCAACCGCTACGCCGAGGTCGCGGTCAAGGTGCGCGCGCTGTTCGAGAAGTACGAGCTGGAGTACGTGACCGGGCCGCTGCCCAAGCAGGTGTTCTCGGCCTGGCGCAAGGTCTTCCGGCTCTCGCTGCCGAACCGCAAGCCCAAGGTCAAGACGCCGGACCGCGAGAAGGAGCTCGTCGCGGCCTGACACCACTCAGAACTGGCCGTGCCGGCCGGCGCCGTCCGTGAACCGGGCGGCGCCGGCCGCGCCTTCACGTTGCACGACCGGGATTCCGGCCGCGCCCTCCGCCCGGAGCGCCGCCGCGGTAGGCAGGTCGAGAGCGGCATAGGTCGAGGCGCGGTCCGCGAGCACGCATTCGAACGGGAACGACGCGATCTGCTCGGCCAGTTGGAGCGCGGCGGCCACCGCCTGACCGGGTTCGACCACGCGGTTGGCCAGTCCGATCGCGAGCGCCTCCTCCGCGCCCACCGGGCGGCCGGTGAGGATCAGGTCCAGCGCCCGCCCCAGCCCTACGATCCTGGGCAGCCGGACCGTGCCGCCGTCGATCAGCGGCACGCCCCAGCGCCGGCAGAACACGCCGAACACCGCGTCGCGCTCGACCACCCGCAGGTCGGCGAGCAACGCCAGTTCCAGCCCGCCCGCGACCGCGTGGCCGCTGACGGCCGCGATCAGCGGCTTGCTCAGCTGCAACCTCGTCGGACCCATCGGTCCGGTGCCGTCGGGGTCGAGCTCGTTGCGGCGGGCGGGATCGCCGACGGAGGTCAGGTCGGCGCCCGAGCAGAACGTGCCGCCCGCTCCCGCGAGCACCGCCACGCGCTGGCCGTCGTCCTCCTCGAACGCCAGGAAGGCGTCGCGCAGCTGCGCGGCCATCGGGCCGTCGACCGCGTTGCGCCGCTCCGGGCGGTTCAGCCAGATCACCGTGGTGGTTCCGGTGATCTCGACACGCACGTCCATCCGACCTCCGTTTCCGCGCACAGGCTAGCGAGGCGTGCGCTTTCCGGGTTCGTGCTGTAGTACTGCACCTCATGGCCATCGTCTCTCCCGGCTTCACCGGGCGGCGTCAGTCACCGGACGTGCAGCTGCCGCCGGGGCAGTACCTCACCGAGGACTTTCCGGTGCTCACCGCCGGCCCGACGCCGCGCGTGCCGACCGACCGGTGGGAGCTCACCATCGGCACCGAGGCCGGCCAGAAGCACACGTGGTCGTGGCAGCAGCTGATCGAGCTGCCCGCCGAGAAGATCACGACCGACATCCACTGCGTCACCAAGTGGTCCAAGCTCGGCACCCGGTGGAAGGGCGTCTCGCTGGACGTGCTGCTGGAGGACGTGGAGACGGCGGCGGACTTCGCGCTCGTCCACTCCTACGGCGGCTACACGACCAACCTGCCGCTGGAGGACCTGCTCGACGGCCAGGCCTGGATCGCGTACCGCTACGACGACGAGGACCTCACGCCCGAGCACGGCGGCCCCGCGCGGTTGCTCGTGCCGCACCTGTACTTCTGGAAGTCGGCCAAGTGGGTGCGCGGCATCCAGCTGCTGCTGGAGGACGAACCCGGCTTCTGGGAGACCGCCGGCTACCACGACTACGGAGACCCATGGCGCGAGCAGCGGTACCAGGGCGACTGACCTGGCGGGTGGCCGCGCTGGCCGAGGCCGCCGACCTGACGAAGAGCGCGCGCAGTCTCGTGTTCGACGTGCCGGACTGGCCGGGACACCTGCCGGGCCAGCACGTCGACGTGCGCCTGACCGCCGAGGACGGCTACTCGGTGCAGCGCAGCTACTCGATCTCCTCGGCACCGGACGGCGAGCGCGTCGAGCTGGCCGTGCAGCGGGTCGAGGACGGCGAGGTCTCGCCGTACCTGTGCGACGTGCTTCCGGTGGGCGCCGAGATCGAGCTGCGCGGACCGGTCGGCGGCTGGTTCGTGTGGCGTGGCGGCGACCAGTCGCCGGTGACGCTCGTGGCGGGCGGATCGGGCATCGCGCCGCTGATGGCGATGATCCGGGCGCGGGCAGCGGAGGGCAGCCGCGTGCCGTTCCGGTTGATCTACTCGGTGCGCACGCCCGACGACGTGATGTTCGCCGACGAGCTGCGCCGGCGTGCCCGCGAGGACGCCGGGCTGGACGTGCACCTGGTGTACACCCGGCGGGCTCCGGAGGGGGCTCCGGAGCCGCCGGGCCGGCTGGGTGTGGCCACCGTGAACACGTACGCGTGGCCCGCCGAGTTCAGCCCGCAGTGCTTCGTGTGCGGGCCCACCGGGTTCGTCGAGACGGTGTCCGACATCCTCGTGGCGCTCGGGCACGACCCGCGCCGCGTCCGCACCGAACGCTTCGGCTGACAGGAGACCTGCGATGGGCGATGACCACGTGGACGGCAACGCGCTCGCGGGCGACCTGCGGGAGATCTTCGCGGTGGACCTGACGGTGGCGACCGGGCAGTGCGCGGGCTGCGGCCACAAGGGCTCGGTGGCGACGTTGCGGGTCTACCGGAACGCGCCGGGGATCGTGGCGCGTTGCCCGCACTGCGAGGAGGTCGTGCTGCGGGTGGTGCGCGGACGCGACCGGGCGTGGCTGGACCTGCGCGGCGCGGTCAGCCTGGAGATCCCGCTGACCTCGTGACTTGTGGACGCGCTCTCACGCGCGCCCCGAACTTGTCCTGTTTGACATGGCCGATACCTCCGATCGGAGGTAGCTCGGTGTTCGAAGCCTGTGCCTGGATAGATGGGAGCGCTCTTACAACGTTGTAAAACGAAGGGGACCTCGCTGATGAGAAAACCCGCCTCCCTCCTCGTCGCGCTGCTGCTGGCGCTGGGTGTCGCGCCCGGCACACCACCCGCAGGCGCCGCCGAGCCCGTGCACGGCCTGAAGGGCGAGTACTTCAGCATGTCGGCGCCGGGTGCGCGGGACTTCGCGACGCTCGCGGGCACCGTGCTGGACGCCGAGGTGAACCACCCGGACCTGACCTCGGTGTTCGGCTTCCTGGCCGGCCGCACCGAGCACACGACGGCGCGCTGGACCGGCCGGATCGCGGTGCCGCGGACCGGCGACTACACGTTCTACGCCATCGGCGACAACGGTTTCCGGCTGTTCGTCGACGAGAAACCCGTGATCGACCACTGGGTGGGGGACTGGGACCGCGAGCAGACCAGCGCGCCGGTGTCGCTGACGGCCGGGCGCCAGTACGACTTCCGGCTGGAGATGTTCCAGGACACCGGTGGCGCCAACATGTTCCTGCGCTGGTCGGGCGCGGGCACGCCGAAGCAGATCGTGCCGGAGTCCGCGTTCACACCGCCCGCGGACTTCCGGGTCGTTCCGCGCACCGCGAAGATCTCCGACGACGGACGGGTGCTCACGGCGGAGTTCGACGGCCGCGTCACCGACGCCGCCGACCTGAAGGCGCACCTGAGGATCGACGTGGACGCGACGGCCATGCCGGTGGACCTGGTCACCGCGCACCGCGACCGCCTCACCGTCCGGTTGAGCGAGAAGGTGCTGAAGAGCCAGCGGGTCCGGCTGTTCTACGACGGCGCGGGACGGCTCACTGCGGGAGGCCGGAAGGTCGAGAAGACCGCGCGCACGGTCACGAACGGGTCGAAGCAGCGGCTCAGGACGCCGTGGGGGGAGAACGTCGACCCGCGCAACCCGTTGCCGGAGTACCCGAGGCCGCAGCTGGAGCGCGAGAAGTGGCTCAACCTCAACGGGCCGTGGGAGTTCGCGGGCGCGAAAGCCGGTCAGCAACCGGTGTTCGGGCAACGGCTGCCGGAACGCGTGATCGTGCCGTTCCCGATCGAGTCGCAGCTGTCCGGGCTGGAACGGCACGAGGACCACATGTTCTACCGCCGCACGGTGACCGTGCCGCGCGACTGGTCCGGGCAACGGGTGAGGCTCAACTTCGGCGCGGTGGACCACGAGGCCAGGGTGTGGGTCAACGGCAAGCCGGTCGCCGAGCACTCCGGTGGCTACACGGCGTTCGGCGCGGACATCACGGATGCGCTCACCCGCGGTGGTGAGCAGGAGATCGTCGTCGCGGTCACCGACACGACCGGCCCGAACCAGCCGAAGGGCAAGCAGTCTCGTGATCCCGGCGGCATCTTCTACACGCCGTCGTCGGGCATCTGGCAGACCGTGTGGCTGGAACCGGTGCCGGACAAGGCGATCGACGACCTGAGGATGACCCCGGACCTCGCCACGAGCTCGCTGTCGCTCACCGTCTCGTCCACCGCGAACGCCACCGTCACGGCGGTCGCGAAGGACGCGCGCGGCAGGCAGGTCGGCACGATCTCCGGGCCCGCCAACGAGAACCTGTCGCTCAAGGTCGCGGACCCGCACCTGTGGTCACCGGACGACCCGTACCTGTACCAGCTGGAGATCAGGCTCGGCGCCGACCGGGTGAAGAGCTACTTCGGCATGCGGTCCATCGGCGTGACGGACGTGGGCGGGCAGCGGAAGCTCACGCTCAACGGGCAGCCGGTCTTCAGCCTCATGATGCTCGACCAGGGCTTCTTCCCGGACGGCCTGAACACCGCGCCGAGCGACGACGCGCTGGCGTTCGACCTCAAGGCGCAGAAGGACCTCGGCTTCAACTCCGTCCGCAAGCACATCAAGGGCGAACCCGCCCGGTGGTACTACCACGCGGACCGGCTGGGACTGCTGGTGTGGCAGGACTTCGTGTCCGTCGAGGACGGTGGCAACCCGCAGGCGCAGCAGGCTTTCCTCAGCGAGAACCGCGAGATGATGCGGCAGCTGCACAACTCGCCGTCGATCTTCGCCTGGATCGTGTTCAACGAGGGCTGGGGCGAGTGGGACCGCACCGTCACCGGCCAGATCGCCGAGGAGGTCAAGGCCGCCGACCCGAGCCGGATCGTCAACGCGCACAGCGGCGTGAACTGCTGTGCCTCCAAGGGGGATTCCGGCAAGGGCGACGTGATCGACCACCACGACTACAACAACACCGACCCGGCCCGGCCGGACGGCAGGCGCGTGGTGATGGACGGCGAGCACGGCGGCTTCACGCTGCGCACGCCGGGGCACCAGTGGCCGGGCGCGCCGGCGAACATCTACAGCGGTGTGGCGGACAAGGCGGCGCTGACGGCGAAGTACGTCGACAACACCCGCACGTTCTACCTCGGCCAGGCGCGCGCCGAGCTGTCCGCGTCGGTCTACACGCAGGTCACCGACCTGGAGAACGAGCTCAACGGGTTCTGGACCTACGACCGCAAGCGCATCAAGGTCGATCCCGGCCCGGTCCGCGAGATCAACCGGCGCGTCATCGAGGCCGGCGCGAACGCGGGCAAGCCCTACCCGTACGCGGGACGCGGCGCGTGGCGGCTCGACGAGACCCGCGGAGTGGTGGCGAAGGACTCCAGCGGTGGCGGCAACCCGTTGCGGCTCAGCCCGGCCGGTGCGAAGTGGGCCGGCGGCGCGCTGGAGCTCAGCGACGGCTCGGCCGAGACCTACGGCCCGGTCGTCGACACCACCGGTGACTACACGGTGTCGGCACGGGTGCGGCTCGACGAGCTGCCGGGCAACTACGCCACGGCGGTGAGCCAGGACGGCCGCGAGCGGGAGAACCCCTTCTACCTGCAGTACGGGCAGGGCGCGTTCGCGTTCAGCACTCCCGGCGGCAACCGGGCGCGCTACGAGCTCACGCCGCAGCTCGGCCGCTGGTACGAGCTGAAGGGGGAGCGGAGAGGCGGCGAGATCCGGCTCTACGTGGACGGCGCGCTGGTCGCGACGGCACCGGCCGGGCCGGCGATCGTCAGCACCGGCGGGCTCGCGGTGGGCCGGGCCAAGTTCGGCGGCCAGAACACCGACTTCTGGCACGGCGCCGTCGCGGACGTCCGGGTCGGCTCGTGACGGCGGGCGGGACCGCGGTGCCTGCCGCGGTCCCGCCCGGCAGGTAATGTCCGTCCGGTGGGGAAGATCGTCCGCATCGGCGTGTTCTACGACGGCACCTGGTTCGCGTATCTCAGCGACTTCTACGCGACCGCGCACCGGCGGGGCGCGCGGATCGCGCTGGACGGTCTGCACGACGCGCTGCGCTGGTTCGTCCACACCGAGACCGGGCGCCCGCTCGACGAGTGCGTGGTCGCCGAGGCGCACTACGTCCGCGGTCGCATCGACACCCCGGCGGCCTCGTTCGACGCCGCACTGACCGCCGCCGGCGTCACCCGCCACGACCTGCCCCTGCACGGCGGCAAGGAGAAGGGCGTCGACGTCCAGCTGGCGCTGGAGGCGTGGGACCGGGCGACCACCGTGCCGCTGCAGTGGGTCGTGCTGCTCACCGGTGACGCCGACTTCGCGCCGCTCGTCACCAGGCTGACCGCGCGGGGCGTGCACGTGATCGTGCCCGTGGTCGACGTGCGGACGACCGACCGCGCACCCTCGTGGACCCCGCGCACCGCCGCGCCGCTGCGGTCCGCGACGCCGTTCACCCCGGGGTTCGACGCTCTGTTCGCGCCCTCCGACCTGCCGGAACACGCGTTGCGAAGCCCATTCGTGCGGTCCTCCCAGGCGGTCGCCTCACCCGTGGGCGCACCTCGTGGCCGTCGGCGCGGAACGGTGGCGACGTGGAGGTCCGGGGAGGCGCACGGGTTCATCACCGACAGCCGCGGCGGGTCGTGGTTCGTCTCGCGCGACGACCTTCCCGAAGGACTGACCCTGCTGCTGGCGGGCACGCCGGTCTCGTTCACCGGGTCACCGGTGCCGATGCCGGGCCGGAAGTACCCGCGGGCGCAGCTGGTCCGCCTCGACGACGTCACGCCCGGCGCATGAACCGGTCGCTGCGGCAGTTCGAGGACCGGGTGCTCAGGTTCGCGCCGTGGGTGTTGTGCCTGTCCCTGGGCATCTACGTGTGGATGCTGGGCGACCCGGCGGACTGGGGCATGATCGACCTCAAGGTCTACTGGAGCCTCGCGCCGAACGTCCTCACCGACCGGCTCTACGACGTCAAGATGCCGTTCACGGCCGACTTCCCGCTGCCGTTCACCTATCCGCCGTTCGCGGCGCTGGTGTTCCTGCCGGTGTCGGCGCTGCCGTGGCTCGCCGCGCGGGTCGTCTGGCAGGTGCTGTCGGTGGTCTGCCTGTGGTGGATCGCGCGGACGGCGCTGAAGCTGCTGGCGGCGAGGGCGGGGGAGCCGTACGACCTCAAGTGGTCGCGCCGGGCGTTGCTGTGGACCGCGGTGGCGCTGTGGTGCGAACCGGTGCGCAAGACCCTCGACTTCGGGCAGATCAACCTCGTGCTGGTCGCCGGGGTGTTCGCGGCGATGGTGGCGACCCGGCGGTCGGTGGCCGGGCTCGGGGTCGGGACCGGCATCGGGTTGAAGCTGACGCCGGGCATCTCCGTGCTGTACTTCCTGGCCACGCGCAGGTTCACCGCGGCCGCGTGGTCGGCGGCGGGCTTCGCGATCACCGTGGCGCTGGGCTTCCTCGGGTCGGCTTCGGACTCGTGGCGCTACTGGTTCGAGCTGCTCGGCGCGGCCGACCGGGTCGGGCCGGTGGGATCGGCGATCAACCAGTCGCTGCGCGGCGCGTTGTCGCGTTCGCTCGGACATGACGTGCAGACGTCGTGGCCGTGGCTGCTGGCGGTCGCGGTGTCCGCGGTGCTGACGTGGTTCGCGTTGCGCGCGGCGGTGCGGGCGGGTGACGAGCTGGCCGCCATCGTCACCGTGCAGCTGTTCGGGTTGCTGGTCTCGCCGATCTCGTGGAGCCACCACTGGCTGTGGATCATCCCGCTGGTGCTCTGGACCGTCTACGGCACCGGTCGTCCCGGTGGCCTGGCGCTCGCCGCCGCGTGGGTGGTCGTGACCGGTGCCGACGTGATCACGTTCCTGATCCTCCAGCAGCCGTCCATCTGGGAGATCCCGAGGCCGTGGCCGCTCGCCGCACTCGGCTGGGTGTACCCGGCGCTCGGCCTGCTCACGCTGGCGCTGACGCCTCGGCTACTCAACGTTTTCAACCAAGAACGAACATTGTCAAAAGGGTGACTGTCCAGGCATCCTCACCGACGGCAAGCTACAACGGCGTCGGATCGGGCGGTATGAACTCAACAGGATCGAACAACGCGGCTGAGGCTTTCGAGCGCCTGCACGGGGTCGCGCCGGCGGGCGTGTGGTCGGCGCCCGGCCGGGTCAACCTCATCGGCGAGCACACGGACTACAACGACGGGTTCGTGCTGCCGTTCGCGATCCCGCAACGGACGTGGGTGGCCGCCGCACCGCGCGAGGACGGCGTGCTCACGCTGGCGAGCGGCTCGATGACGGCCTCGCCGCTGCGACTCGCCGACCTCGAACCCGGAGGCCTGCGGGACTGGACGGCGTATCCCGCCGGGGTCGCGTGGGTGCTGCGGCAGCAGGGGATCACCGGCGGCGCCGACCTGGTGATCACCGGCGACGTGCCGCACGGGTCGGGTCTGTCGTCGTCGCACTCGCTGGAGGTCGCCACCGCGCTGGCGTTGCTCGGCCTGGCGGGCCGCGAGGCGTCCGCCGCCGACGTCGCCAAGTGGGTGCAGCAGGCGGAGAACGACTTCGTCGGCGCCCCGACCGGCCTGCTCGACCAGACCGCGTCGCTGTGCTGCACGGAGGCGCACGTGCTGTTCCTGGACGTGCGGACGGGCCGGCAGGAGCAGGTGCCGTTCGACGCCGACCGGCACGGCCTGGAGGTGCTCGTGATCGACACGCGGGTGAGCCATTCGCTGGTCGAGTCGGGGTACGCGGAGCGCCGTGCGGGCTGCGAGGAGGCCGCACGACTGCGGAACGTCCCGGCGGTGCGCGACCTCGACACCGAAGCCGGGCTGCCGGAACGGCTGCAGCCGCTGGTGCGGCACGTGCTCACCGAGAACGACCGGGTGCTCAGGACCGTTGAGCTGCTCCGGGAAGACCGGTACGAGGAGATCGGACCGCTGCTGAGCGCTTCGCACGCGAGCCTGCGCGACGACTACCGGGTGTCGTGCGCCGAGCTCGACGTGGCCGCGCAGGCCGCCGAGGACGCCGGCGCGCTGGGCGCGCGGATGATCGGCGGCGGGTTCGGCGGGTCCGCGATCGCGCTGGTACCCGCGCGGATCCGCGCGGACGTCGAGCGTTGTGTGGCAGAAGCCTTCGCGCGGCACGGGTTCACGGCGCCGCGGATGTTCACCGCGATCCCAGCCGCTGGAGCCGGTCGGGACCGATGAGCACGGCCGGTGCCGGGCGGCGCCACCAGCGGTACGACAGCAGTGCCGCCAGCCCGGCACCGGTGGTGTTGAGCAGTACGTCGTCCACAGAGGACACCCGGTCCAGCATCAGGACGTACTGCAGGACCTCGATCAGCGTCGAGCAGGCCGCCGCGAGCGCCACGACCCGGCCCAGCGACGCCAGCGCCGGAAACCGCAGCGGGGCGAAGAACCCCAGCGCCGCGAAGATCAGCAGGTTGCCGATGATCTGGCCGCGGTCCATCGTGAGCAGGTCGCTGAACGGCACCACGATGACGGCGCCGTGCGCCGGCAGATCGCCCGGCAGCATGGTCAGCCGCACCCACGGCACGGTGCCGTAGATCAGGCCGACCTCGGCCAGCGTCGTTCGCCAGGGTGCCGGGACGCCTCGGGTCCTGCGGTGCCGGCCGAGCAGTGCGACGACCAGTGCGGCCGCCGGCAGTGACAGCACCGAGAGTATGACGAGGCCGGTCTCCGTACCGACCCATTCCTGCCAGGTGTCAAGCATGCGGCCAGTCAAGTCGCGCGACGGTTGCCGCGGCGTATCCGGTTTTCGATATGCCCACGATACTTCATCGTCTCCATAATTTCAGTGTAGACTGAAAGAAGTGCCAGATCGGTCTCACCCGACGGGTCAGCGAACCGACCAGAACTGATCGCCCGTGCCGCGACACTCGGCGAACCGGCTGACCGCGTCCAGGCACCTGCCGGACCCGGCGACGACCGAACCGTTGGGGGAGAAGGAGAAGCGCTGTCCGGACGACCCGTCGCACGCCCGGACGGCGAGCGCGGCGGCGTCGAGGCAACGGCCGTCCGCCGCGCGCAGCTCGCCGGCGGCGGTGCGCACCCACCTCTGGCTCAGTCGTCCGTCGCAGTCGGCGGCGCGGTCGAAGTCCAGGCACCGCAACGATCGCGGGTTCGCCAGCACGGCGGGCACGCCGGCCGGAGGGGCGAGCAGGGGAGTGAGGCTTCCCGGCACCGACTCCAATGCGGCCGCCCAGCGGTCCGCCATCTCGGCGTAGCCGGCCGACGTCGGGTGCACGCCGTCCGCCAGGTCGGCCGCGGAGAACCCGGAGTGCATGTCCACGAGGTGGGTCCGCGGCCCTCGTCGCGCCACGACCGCGGGAAGAGCCGCGTTGAACGCGCGGACGCGTCCCTCCAGCACGGCGTCGTCGGGGATCGGGGTGATCTGGGCGACGAACACCTCGGCGAGCGGGGCGAGCGAGCGGATCCTGTCGAGCAACGCGCCGAGCCGGGCCGGGGCGGCGGCGACGTCGTGGTTCTGGTTGAGGTCGTTGGTGCCCGCGTGCAGCAGCACGGTTCGGGGGCGGGCGGAGCGGATCCAGGTGACGATGCCCGCGTCGAGCTGGTCGATGCGCCAGCCGGGGTGGCCCTCGTGGTCGTGGTCGTCGAGCCCGACCGGCCCGCTGGAGGCGGAACCGACGAAGTCCACGCCGTGTCCCGACAGGCGTTGCCACAACCGGGGCCGATAGCCGCCCGGTTCCGTGAACCCGTCGGTGATCGAGTCGCCGAGCGGCAGCACGCGCACGCCGCCGTTGGACTCGGTCCGGCTCGGGCTGGTCAGCACGACCAGTCCGAGCGCCAGGACGACACCGATCCGCCAGAACCTCACCCGCCAGGAGTACGTGGTGCGCGGGAGATCGTCAACGGTGAGGACGACCCTCCGAACGGCCCGGTGTTCTGCGGGTTCGCCGCCATTACGTTGGCTTTACCCTGCGAAACCCCTGCAATTCCTGCGAAGGAGCCCCAGGTGCGAAGAAGATCCCTGCTCTCGACCGCACTGGCGACCGTTGTCGTCGCGGCGGCGCTGGTCGTCCCCGCGGCCGCCGCCCCGCTCGCCGGATGTTCCGGCACCAACGACGCGGACGTCGCGATCGGCGACAACACCACGGTGGAGTCGTCGATCACCATCTCCGGTTGCGCGTCGGCCCCGTCCGCCACGAGCGCGGTGCCGGTGAACATCGTCCACACCTACATCGGTGACCTCCTGGTGGAGCTGGTGGCCCCGGACGGCACCGCCTACCCGTTGCACAACCGCTCCGGCGGTTCCTCGGACAACATCGACCAGACCTACACCGTCGACCTGTCGAGCGAGACGTCCAACGGCACGTGGAAGCTGCGGGTCAACGACAACGCGGCCAACGACGTAGGCCGGATCGACTCGTGGTCGCTGAACCTCGGCGGCACGCCCGCCAACGACTTCTCCGTCGCCGTGTCACCTGGTTCCGGTTCGGTGGCGCCGGGTTCGGCGGCGACGACGACCGTGCAGACGCAGACCACCAGCGGGCAGGCGCAGTCCGTCGCGCTGACCGCGAGCGGCCTGCCGTCCGGTGCGACGGCGTCGTTCGCCCCGGCGTCGGTCACGACCGGCGCGAGCTCGACGCTGACGATCTCCACCAGCGCGACCACCCCGGTGGGCACCTATCCCGTGACCGTGCAGGCCGCGGGCAGCACGACCAAGACCGCGACCTACGCGCTGACCGTCGGGGCCGGCAGCCCGGTTCCCGACATCGACGTGGCGGCGGTCAAGCAGCACCTGGCGCAGCTCAACGCGATCGCGACGCAGAACGGCGGCACGCGGCGTTCCACCACGGCCGGCTACCAGGCGTCCGTGGCGTACGTGAGGGACAAGCTCACCGCGGCCGGGTACGCGGTGACCGAGCAGGCCTGCACGTCCGGTTGCACCAGCGGCGCCGGTCCGAACGTGATCGCCGAGTGGCCGGGCGGCAACGCGAACAACGTCTACATGTTCGGCGCTCACCTCGACAGCGTGTCGGCGGGTCCGGGCATCAACGACAACGGCTCGGGTTCCGCGTCGTTGCTGGAGACCGCGCTGGTGCTCGCGCGGACCAACCCGGCCATGGTGAACAAGGTCCGCTTCGGCTGGTGGACCGACGAGGAGCAGGGCCTGCTCGGCTCGCGCTTCTACGTCTCGCAGCTGTCGTCGGCCGAACGGCAGAAGATCAAGGCGTACTACAACTTCGACATGATCGCGTCGGTCAACGGCGGCTACTTCATCAACAACATCAACAGCACCCAGTCCGCGTTCATGAAGGCGTACTGGGACTCGCTGAACCTGCGGCCGGAGGAGAACACCGAGGGCCGCAACCGTTCCGACGACGCGTCGTTCACCAACGCGGGCATCCCGGCGTCCGGGTACGCGATGGGCGCCAGTGCCACCAAGACGTCGGCCCAGGCCGCCAAGTGGGGCGGCACGGCGGGCAGCGCGTTCGACCCGTGCTACCACCGCGCCTGCGACACCACGGCCAACATCAGCGACACCCACCTCGACCGCGCGATCGACGGCATCGCCTACACCCTGTGGAAGTCGGCGATCCTCGTCTCCGACTTCTCCGTCGCCGTGTCGCCCGCTTCCGGTTCGGTGACGGCCGGGTCGCCGGTGTCGGCCACCGTGCAGACGCAGACCGTGAGCGGCAACGCGGAGACCGTGCAGCTGTCGGCGTCCGGACTGCCTTCCGGCGCAACGGCGTCGTTCACCCCGGCGACGGTCACGACCGGCGGCAGTTCCACGCTGACGATCAACACCGCGGCGTCGACCCCGAACGGCACCTACCCGGTCACGGTCACCGCGACCGGCTCGGTGACCCGCACCGCGACCTACACCCTGACCGTCACGGGTGGCACCGGCGGTGGCTGCACCGGCACCAACCCGAACGACGTCGCCATCCCGGACGCGGGTGCCGCGGTGGACAGCGACGTCGTGATCTCCGGGTGCTCGGCGACGCCGTCGGCGAGCTCCACGGTGGAGGTGCACATCGTGCACCCGTACATCGGTGACCTGACGGTGGCCCTGATCGCACCGGACGGCACGTCGTACACGCTGCACAACCGCACGGGCGGCAGCGCGGACGACATCAACCAGACCTACACCGTCAACCTCTCGGGCGAGGCCGCCAACGGCACGTGGAAGCTGCGCGTGCGCGACCTGGCGGCGCAGGACGTCGGCAGGATCGACTCCTGGACGCTCAACCTGACCCCGTAAACGGCTCTGACCAGGCCGCGCACTCCTCGCGGGGAGTGTGCGGCCGCAATCACAGGGCCCATCAAGGTGAAATATAGGCGGAAGATGGAGTGAACCTTTTCTGTTCTTGACGGTCCACTCAGCACCGACAACACTTCCTCGGCAACCGTTGTCCACCCGCCAGGATCGCCAGTGACGAGCCCAGTCGAGTCCGCCCCCACCCCGAGACCGGGGTTCGTCCGCCGTTTCTGGTGGGGTGCGCACCAGCACACCAGGATCGCCGTCCTGTGCGGCGGCGTCGTGGTGGCGCTGGCGGCCACCGGAGCGGCCGGGTTCCTCGGCGACCCGCCCCCGCGGGAGCACGCGACGGCGGGGCACGACACGGGCGTGCACCGGGGCGACTCGTTCGAGGTGACCGTCCAGACGGTGTCCGAAGTGGACGTCTTCGACGGTCTGGAACCGGCCACCGGACTGCAGTTCCACGCACGGGTCGCCGGGGTGGGCCGGATCGCGGACTGCTGGCTGCCGCAGTCCCTCGCCACCGCGCAGACCCTGTTGCGCGGCAAGACCGTGCGGCTCACCGTCAAGAAGGACGTCGATCCCGACAGCGACCGGATCGTGGTCGACGTGCGACTGCCCGACGGCCAGGACTACGCGCAGACCATCGTGCACGACGGCATGGCGCCGGCGGACGTGTCGTCCCGCGACGAGCTCGGCCCGGTCGAGTACGCCGCGCGCCAGGAGAACCGCGGCCTGTGGGCGGCCGCCTGCACGCGGATCGAGGCGGCGGGGACCACCTCCATCGCGCCGTCGTCGACCAGCGAGTCCCCGAGCACCACCACGACCACGGCTGCGCCGGAGTCGTCCGAGCCCCCGCGGCCGCCGGAGCCACCGGAGGTGACCACGACGACGCCTGACGACTCGTGGACCAACCTCTGGCTGGGCAAGATGTGCCTCAAGGAGGGCGCGCACAAGACCGGTCCGAACGGTCAGGAACTGGTCTGCGCCCGCAACGCCAAGGGGCAGCTGAGGTGGCGGCGTGCGGACTGAGGACGGCATCGACCTGTTCAGCGAAGCCGATCCGGAGCCCGGCGTTGAGGAGGCCACGCGGCCGCGTGGCCTGACCGAGGGCGGCTGGGTCCGCACGACCGGGTGGCTCCAGGTCGGCGACCATCCCGTGAGCTCGATCCATCTCGCCGCGCTGGTGGGCCTGCTGTGGGCGCTGGTCGGCGCGGCCGTGCTGCTCGGCACGTACCCGGTCGCGGCGGGTGTCCTGGTGCTCGCGGTTCCGGTGCTGTGCGGCGGGTTCTGGTGGTTGCTGGTCACTCGGCTCAGGCCCGCGTCCGCGGCGCGCAACGTCGGGGTGAAACGTGCTGACGAGCTGGTGCCGGGTGATCTCGTGCGGCTGTACGGCACGATCGGACCGGTCGGCGAGGTCGTCGGCGTGACGTCCGGTGTGGAGTTCCGGGGTGGCCTGCGGCAGTCGTGGCCGGGGGACCGGGTGGTGCACGTCGTGGAGCTGCTCAGCTGACGGGCGCGCTGCTCACAACCAGCCGCTGTCCTCGGCGACCTTGACCGCCTCGGCCCTGGTCCGCGCGCCGGTCTTGCCGATCGCGGCGCTGAGGTGGTTGCGCACCGTGCCCTCGGACAGGTGCAGCGCCTTGGCCAGGTCGGACACCGTGCCGCCCTGCCTGGCGACGGCCAGCACGTCGCGTTCCCGGTCGGTCAGCGGGCTCTGCCCCGTCGCGAGCGACTCGGCGGCCAGCGCGGGATCCACCACCCGCAACCCGGAGTGCACCCGCCTCACCGCGTCCACGAGCTGCTCCGGCGTGGCGTCCTTCACCACGAACCCGGCCGCCCCCGCCGCCATGGCCCGCGCCAGGTAGCCGGGCCGCCCGAACGTGGTGCACATGATCACCCGGCAGGCGGGCACCGCGTCCCGCAGCTCGGCGGCGGCGCTCAGGCCGTCCTTGCCGGGCATCTGCACGTCGAGCAACGCGACGTCCGGGGTGGTGCGCCGGGCCGCGGGGACGACCTCGTCACCCGCGCTGACCTCGGCCACCACCTCGATGTCGGGTTCCAGTCCCAGCATCGCGGCGAACGCGCCCCGCACGAGCGCCTGGTCGTCCGCCAGCAACACCTTGATCACGCCGCCTCCTGCTCACCGGCCCCCGTCCACATCACGTTCCCCCGCACCCTCACGTCACGCCGCTCCGCAGCCGGTACCCGCCCTCGTCCAGCGAGCCTGCCAGCACCGTCCCGTCCACGTCACGCGACCTCGGCCCGCAGCCGGTACCGACCCTCGTCCAGCGGTCCCGCCCGCGTCACGTGACCTCGGCCCGCAGCCGGTACCGACCCTCGTCCAGCGGGCCTCGTCCACGTCACGTGACCGCGGCCCGCAGCCGGTACCGACCCTCGTCCAGCGGTCCCGTTCACGTCACGTGACCTCGGCCCGCAGCCGGTACCCGCCCTCGTCCAACGGCCCCGCCAGCACCGTTCCGCCGTGCGGGGCCAGCCGTTCCGCCAGCCCCCTCAACCCGGTCCCCGGCTCGCCGACGCCGGCGCCGCGCCCGTTGTCCCGCACCTCCAGCCAGGTGTCCCCGAGCCGGACGGAACACCGGGTCGCGGCCGCGTGCCGCAGCACGTTGGTGATCCCCTCGCGCAACACGTACCCGAACACCCCCTGCAGCTCGGGTCGCACGTTGTCCACCGCGTGCGGCAGGTCCGCCTCCACCCCGGCGGCGCGCAGTGCCGCGCGTGCGCCGACCACCTCGGCCGACAGCGACACCTCGCGGTAGCCGGAGACGGTGGTGCGGACGTCGCTGAGCGCCTGGCGGGTGAGGTGCTCGACCTCGCGGATCTCCTCCAGGGCCCGGTCGGGCGACGAGCTCTCCAGCAGGCGCCTGGCCACGCCGGTCTTCAGCGTGATCGTGGTCAGGCTGTGGCCCAGGATGTCGTGCAGGTCCCGGGCCAGCCGGTTGCGTTCCTCGGTGCGGGCCAGCGCGGCGATCTCCTCCTGCGCCGCGGCGAGCGCCCGGTTCGCCCTGATCATCCTGCCCATGAAGAGCATGCCCATCGAGATCGACAGCAACGTGACCAGCTCGCCGCCGTCGCGGGGGAGATCGTCGGTCAGGTACATGGTGAGCGCCAGCACCGCGAGGATCGTCGCGTTGATCGCGATGGCCCGCCACCACGTCAGCACCACGCCGATGGTGGACATGATGTAGACCAGCAGGCCCGCGGACGGCATCCCCAGCCAGTACACGACGACCAGACCGACCGCGAGCAGCGCCAGGCAGATCGCCGTGTTGACGTTCTCGCTGCCGCTGGTCCACAGCCACCGCGGCGCCAGCATCCAGCCCAGCGCGTAGGTGAGGATCAACGCCACCAGCACCGTCCGCGCCGCGAGACTCCCGTCGCTGATGATCACGTTGTAGGTCAGCTCGGGGATGTAGAGCAGGACGAACACGAGGGAGAACAGGTACCACTTGATGTCGTTGTCCTGGTTGTCCTCATTGCGGCGGCGCACGACGACGAACCTAGCTCTGCGCGCGGTAGCGGCGCACGGCGACCAGCGACAAACCCGCCACCCACAGCCCGATCACCAGCAGCGCCTGCTTGACGTCCACTCCGGACACCAGCGGTGCCTGGGCCAGCTCCTTGATCCAGTAGACCGGCAGCACCTTCATGATCGTCGCCAGCCAGTCCGGTGCCACGTCCGCCGGGATCCAGATGCCGCCCAGCAGGCCGAGCAGCATGGAGGCGAGACCGGTGATGGCCTGCATGCCGTCCGGGCTCGCGATCAGGCCGATCACGATGCCCATCAGCACGAACGGGATCGCGCCCAGCCACAGCGTCGCCAGCACGCTGACCCAGTGCAGCGCGTCCAGCTGAACGCCCTTGACCGCACCGAGCACACACACCACCACGACTGCCGGCAACCCCACCAGCATGCCCAACGCGCCCTTGGTCATCAGGTACCCCGAGCCGGTCAACGGCGTCAGCTGCAGCTGCCGTTGCCAGCCGATGGCCCGCTCGACCGCGATCCGGGCGCCGATCGACAACGGCCCGGCCATCACGCCGAACAACGCCATGTTCATCATCAGCGACGTCGGGACCGGCAGCCCGTTGGGGAACTTCCCGCCGCCACCGCCGTAGAGGCTCACGAACAGCAGGTACATCACCGCCGGCACCACCACGGTGAAGATCAGGTACCGGCCGTTGCGCACCGCGCGCCGCATTTCCAGTGCCAGGAAACGGGTGTTCATCAGTCGTCCTCCCCGGTGAGAGCGAGGAACGCGTCCTCAAGCCCCAGTGCGGTGATCTCGATGTCGTGGGCGTCGGGGTGTTGGGTGAGCAGCGCGCGCACCGCGGCGTCGGAGTCGGTGCAGGTCAACGTGAACTGGTCGCCCCGCCGCTCGACCGCGCGCACGCCCGGCAGGTCGAGCTCGCCCGCCCCCGGCACCACGGCCCGCAGCCGCCGCCCGGACACCGCGGCCCGCACCTGCGCCACCGACCCGTCGGCCACGATCCGCCCGGACCGCATCAGCACGACGCGGTCCGCGTACTCCTCGGCCTCCTCCAGGTAGTGCGTCGCGAACAGCACCGTCCGCCCGGTGTCGGTGTAGGCGCGCATCTGCTGCCAGAACGCCCGCCGCGTCTCCACGTCCATCGCGACCGTCGGCTCGTCGAGCACCAGCAGGTCCGGTTCGCACACCAGCGCCAGCGCGAACCGCACCCGCTGCCGCTGCCCGCCGGAGAGCTTGGTGCACTTGCGGCTCGCGAGGTCGGCGATGCCCGCCTGCTCCAGCGCCCGCGCCACCGGCATCGGCTTGTGGTGCAGTGCCGCGATCAGCCCCACCGCCTCGGCGACCGTCGCGTCCTCCAGCAACGCGCCGCTCTGCAGCATGGCGGAGATCTGGCCCGCCACCACCGCCTCGCGCGGCGCCTTGCCGAACACGCTGATCGTGCCGGCGTCCGGAGTGGACAGACCGAGCATCATGTCGACCGTCGTGGACTTCCCGGCCCCGTTCGGGCCGAGCAGCGCGACCACCTCGCCGGGCGAGATCACCAGGTCGATGCCGTCGACCGCGCGGACCTCCCCGAACCGCTTCCGCAGACCGCTCAGCGCCACCGCGGCGCCGGCTCGCACAGCTGTTTCCGTCATGTCCACAATGCTGGCGGTCCGAACCCGACGGTGCGGGTCTCAGCTGTCACGACTGCGCCATGACAGATGTCACGGGCGCAGATGCTCGATCGGGACGCCGTACTCCTCTGCCAGTCGCCGGGCGATCAACGAGCGGTGGCACGCCTCCGGGTCGGCCTCGACGCAGAACAACGCCGCGACCCCGTCTCCGGACGCGATCGGCGCGAGGTCGGCGGCGTCGAGGACCTCCGCGGTGTAGCGGCGGGCGTACTCGGCGGCGAGCTCGTGCCGCGACCGCTTCCCGACGCCCTGGCGATCGTCCTCGGCGTACTGGACTTGCCGCATCTCGGTGGTGGGCGCGAGCTCGGTGTGGTGCTCGTAGCCGATGCCCGCGTCGGCGAGCGCCGCCTGCAACCGCTGCGAGTTCGCCCAGGCGTACTCGTGCCCGCGCACGCCGCGGCGTTGCCGGACGTCGAGCAGCACGCGAACGTCCGCGTGCCGCAAGCGCCGCAGGAACGTGTCGGCGTCGAAGCCGTACACCCCGATCGTCACCGCTTTGATCACGCGACGGCGGTCCCTTCCAGTTCGACCAGCTGGCCGGGGACCGCGAGCCGGGTGACCCCGAGCATCGTCGTCGCGGGCGCGACCCCGGCGGCACCCAGCCGTGCCGCGAGCACGCCGTAGTGCCCGAACAGCAGATCGACGTCGGTGGTGTAGACGTTGAGCCGCACCAGGTTCGCGAGTGACATGCCGGCCTCCCGCAGCACAGCTTCGAGGTTGTCGAGGCTCAGCGCCAGCTGGGCGGCCAGGTCGCCGTCATGCCGCGGCTTGCCGTCACCGTCCATCGCGGTCTGCCCCGAGCAGTACAGGGTCCTGGTGTGCCCGGAGACCAGCTCGCCCTGGTTGAACCCCAGCTCGGCCGACCAGGTGACCGGGTTGACCGCCGTTCGCTCCACTGCCACTTCAGCTCCATTCGGTTGGTGGGCAAAGCCTCCCAGCGAATCACGACATCCTCTGTCGGGTATTCCGCTAGGTTTTCCGGCATGCGCGCCGACCGGTTGGTCTCGCTCGTGCTGTTGCTGCGTCAGCGGGGCCGGTTGTCCGCGACCGCGCTGGCCCGCGAGCTGGAGGTGTCGACCCGCACGGTGCTGCGCGACGTCGAGGCGCTGTCCGCGGCCGGGGTGCCGGTGTACGCCGAACGCGGCAGGCACGGCGGGTTCGCGCTGCTGCCCGGTTTCCACACCGAGCTCACCGGCCTGAACCACGACGAGGCACTCGCCCTGCTCACCGCGGGCCGCGAGGAGGTGTTCGGTCTCGGCCCGGCGTTCGCGTCGGCCCTGCGCAAGGTCGTCGACGCGCTACCGGACGACCACCGGGCGACCGCGAGCGCGGCGGCCGCGCGCATCCTGGTGGAGCCGGACACCGATCTGCTGGTCTCCCGCGGACCGGCCGCGGAACCGCCGGGCCCGGCGATGATCGAGATCCGGCGCGCCGTCCTGACGGGACACCGGCTGCGCATTCACTACGCGGCCGCGAACGACGCGCCGCGGTGGCGCACGGTCGACCCGATCGGCCTGGTCACCGTCCGCGGCCGCGGGTACCTGCTCGCCACGAGGTCCGGCGCGGACCGCACCTACCGGCTGTCGCGCGTGCTCGCGGCCGAGCAACTCCCCGAACCGGCCCAGCGGCCGGCCGACGCCGACCTGGACCGGTTGTGGCGGGAGCGCTGCGCCCGGTTCCTGTCGAGCGACCACCTCACCGTCGAGGTCCGGGTGCACCCGGACCGGCGCGGGGACCTGTGCGATGCCGCGGTCGCCGTGCGCGCGGCCGAACCCGATACCGCCGGTTGGCCGCTGATGGAGGCGACGTTTCAGGACCTGCGGCACGCCGAGTGGGCGTTGTGGCGGCTCGGCGAGGACGCGGAGGCGCTGGCACCGGCGTCGCTGCGGGCCCGCCTGCACCGCCGTGCCGCCGCGATCGCCGCCCGCTACGCCGTCTCAACTGGTGATTTGACCGTTGACAGTCGAGCCGGGGTGGATTACTCAGTCATCGGAGGTGGGCGGGGCCACCTGACCAACAGCGTTGGCGACTGAGGTGGCGAATGACAGAGGAGTTACCGGAGATCCCCGGATTCCGGTACGTCCGACCGCTCGGCAAGAACGTCCACCTGTACCGCGACGGCGGCGGCGAAGCAGCGGTGAAGCTGCTCGTCGACCCGGCGCGGACGGCCGAGATGAGGACGGTGCTCGCGCTCGGGCACCCCGGCATCGTCGCCGTGCACCGCGCCGGGCGGACCCGCGCCGGACTGCTGTACCTGGTGATGAAGCACTACTCCGGCGGTGACGCCGGCGCGCTGGCACCGTTGCGGTTCGAGCGCGTGGTGGAGATCGGCCTCCAGCTCGCCGACGCGCTGCACGCCGCGCACCGGGCCGGTGTGGTGCACCGGGACGTGAAGCCCGCCAACGTCCTGCTCGACGAGAACGGCAACGCGTGCCTGACCGACTTCGGCGTGCTCGGCCGCGACCGGCTGCCGTGGACCGCGCCCGAGGTGATCACCAGCGGCGCGTACAGCGCCCGTTCCGACGTCTTCTCCCTCGCGGCCACGCTGTGGCACCTGCTCGCCGGCCACCCGCCGTTCGTCGTGCCGCGCGGCAACAACACGCACGCCGCCCTGGAGCAGCGCGTCCTGCGCGGCAACCCGCCACCGACCGGACGGGCACCGCAAGCGCTGGAAGTCCTGCTGCACCACGCGATGTCGGCTGATCCGGCGCTGCGGCCGCCGTCCGCGGAGGACTTCGCGCGGCGCCTGCGGGAGATCCACGTCGCCAGTGGAGTGTCCACTTCGGACGCGGTCGCCGTCTCCGCGGCACCGCCGCCCGCGCGCAAACGGGCGCGCTGGCCGATCTACGCCGGTGTCGCCGCGGTCGCCACGGCGGTGATCGGCACCAGCGCGGTCCTGTTCCTGGACGACGACTCGCTGCCGCGGTCGCCGCAGACGGCGCAGCCGCGGAACGCCGCCTCGGGACCGGGCGGTCCCACCGGCGAGGCGATCGTCAACGTGACCCGCGTGAACCCCACGACGTTGCGCTTCACCTGGACGTATCCGGCGCCGCGGGCCGACGACACGTTCGCCTGGCGCACCAACGACGACCTGAAGTCGGGCACCGTCCAGACACCGTCGATCGAGCTCTACGCGCCGGGCGCGTTGTGCGTCCAGGTGCGGATCGTGCGCGCCGACGGCAGCAATGCGAGCGACACGAGCTGGTCACCGGAGGGCTGCGGCTTCTGAGGCCATGAGTGGCCTTCCGCAATAGATTCGAACTGGGCCTGTGAAAAGGCCACTTCAGGTTCGATGATCACGGATATGACCATCACCGAGCTGAACGACGAGAACACCGCGCTGGCGTACGAGGCGATGCGTGAGCTCCGCCCGCACCTGACGTCCGAGGACGCCTTCGTCGCGGCGGTGCGCACCCAGCGCAAGGAGGGCTACCGGCTCGTGGCCTCGTTCGACGCGTCCGGCCAGGTGGCCGCGGTGGCCGGGTTCCGCCGCCTCACGAACCTCTACGCCGGATCGCACCTCTACATCGACGACCTCAGCACGCTCCCGTCCGCGCGCCGTCAGGGCCACGCGGGCGCGCTGCTGAACTGGGTCGACGACGAGGCCCGCCGCCTCGGCTGCACCGGCGTGCACCTCGACTCCGGCACGCAACGCCACCACGCCCACCGGCTCTACCTCGGTTCCGGTTACATCATTCCGGCGCTGCACTTCAGCAAGGCGCTGTAAGAGACTGGCGCGTGTGCGGGTGGCTGTGGTCTCCGGAGGCGATCCGGGTCATGTCGTGCCGGCGATCGCGCTGTGCCTGAGGTTCGCGGAGGCCGGTGACACCCCGGTCCTGCTCACCGGCGGCCGCTGGGTCGACGCCGCCACCCGTGCCGGGATCACGGCGTCGCGGGTGGCCGGGCTGGCGCTGGACGACCTGCGGGACGCGCCGGACCTCGGCGGAGCGCTGCACTCCCAGGCCGCCGCGCTCGCGTCCGCGCTGACTCCGCAACTCGCCGCGCTGGCACCGGATCTGGTCGTGTGCGACATCCTCGCGCTGGGTGCGAGCATGGCCGCGGAACTGCTCGGCGTGCCGTGGGCGCAGCTGTCACCGCATCCGCTCTACGAACCGTCCCGGGGCCTGCCGCCGCTGGGCAGCGGGCTGGCCGTCGGCACCGGCGTGCGCGGCAGGCTGCGCGACGCCGTGCTGCGCGCGATGACCGCGCGGTCGATCCGTCGAGGCGACCGCCAGCGCGCCGCCGTCCGCCGGCGGATCGGCCTGTCCCCGCGCGGACCGGGCCCGTCGGTGCGGCTGATCGCGACGCTGCCCGCCCTGGAGGTGCCGCGCCCGGACTGGCCGGACAACGCCCACGTCGTCGGCCCGCTGCTGTGGGAGGCGAGTGAGCAGCGGATGACCCCACCTCCGGGTGACGGTCCGCTGGTGATGGTCGCGCCGTCGACGGCGTGGACCGGCGCCACCGGGATGGCGTCGATGACGCTCGCGGCGTTGCGCGACCTGGGCGTGCGGGCGGTGATCTCGACGTTCACGCCACCGGCCGGCCTGCCGGACTGGGTCCGCGCGGGGCCGGGCCGGCAGGACGAGCTGCTGCGCCGGTCCTCGGTGCTGGTCTGCGGCGGGGGCCACGGCATGCTGGCCAAGGCGTTGCTGGCCGGTGTGCCCGTGGTGGTGGTGCCGGGCGGCGGCGACCAGTGGGAGATGGCGAACCGCGTCGCCCGGCAGGGCAGCGGCGTGCTCGTCCGTCCCTCCACTGTGGACTCGCTGCGGGCCGCCGTGGCGCACGTGCTGGGAGATCCGGGCTTCACCGCCGCGGCCGCTCGTGCGGCGGCGACGGTGGCCGACGTCCGCGACCCCGTGGAGGTGTGCCGCGCCGCCCTGACGCCCGAGCCCCGAGGTCCACGCCCGGTTCGAGACGCTCAGCGCGGCACCGACTGAGCGAACGCGAACACCCGGTCGGGGTCGTACCTGGAGGCCACCTCCCGCAAGCGCGGCAGGTTCGCCCCGTAGTACGCCTCGGCCCACTTCGGCAGCTCCGGGTCGATGTAGTTGACGTACCCGGTGTCGCCGGCCAGCGCGCCGAGCCCGTCCCGCACCCGCCCCATCGCCTCGGCGGTGGCGGCGGCGTTCGCCGGCGGGGTCTTGAAGTAGATCTGCGCGCTCGCCAGGGCGGTGCGGTGCGGGAACGCGGTGGCGTCGGGCGCGACGGCCGCCACCGCGCCGCCGAGGCCGTCGAAGATCAGGTACGACTCGTCGGACTGGCCGTTCATCAGGTCCACCGCCTTGCCGGGATCGCTCAGCGGCGAGCGCAGGACCCGGGACGACGCCACGAACGACTCGTGCTCGATGCCGCTGCCGGCGAAGTACTTCGTGGCCTCGGCGTAGCTCTGCGGCTGGATGAACCGCGAGGCGGGCGCGGGCAGACCGGACAGCAGCGCCGCGAGGTCGCCGACGGACCCGACGAAGCAGCCGCCGACCCGGCAGGTGGGCCGGGCGCCGCCGCGCACGACGACGTTGGACCACAGCTCGTCCGGCGCCCGCGCGATCCAGCCCTGCCACGCACCGAGCACGTCCGAGGTGGTGTTGTACTGCAAGGAGAACACCGTGACGTCGGGCGCGGGCACCGTGCCGAACACGAACTCGGTGACGATCGCGAAGTTGCCGCCACCGCCACCGCGCAACGCCCAGAACAGGTCCGGTTCCTGTTGCGCGGACGCGGTGACCAGCCGCCCGTCCGCCGTGACCGCAGTCGCCGAGACCAGGTGGTCGCACGTCAGCCCGTACTTGCGCGCGAGCACCCCGATACCGCCGCCGAGCGTGAGACCCGCGACGCCCACGGTCGGACACGTGCCGGTCGGCAGACAGCGGCCCGCCGCCGCGAGCACCCGTGCCACCTCACCGAGCGCGGCCCCGGCGCCGACCCGCACCCGGTCGCCGGGCAGCACCTCGACGTCGGCCAGTCTGCGCAGGTCGACCTGCAGACCGCCCTCCGGCGTCGAGTAGCCGGCGTAGCTGTGGCCGCCGCTGCGGGCCGCGATCGGCGCGCGCAGCCGGGCCGCCTCGACGCAGGCCTGGACGTCGGCGGGGGAGGCGCAGCGGGCGATGGCGGCCGGCTTTCTGCTGTCCCACACCGGGTTGAAGCCCTGGTAGGTGAAGCCGTCCTCGCCGGGCAGGATCAGCTGTCCCGAAAGGCGTGAGCGCAGGGCCTGCCAGTCCGGCGGTCCACTCGGGACGGATGAACTGGACGGTGGCGGTGGTGGAGGTGGCTTCGGCGTGGTGGTGCACGCGGTGAGCACTGCACCCGCGCCCGTCAGCCCGGCGACTTGGAGAAACCTGCGTCGATCCACAGGTCATGGTGGCACGTCGTGATCAGTCCTGACGCCGCGCAACGCCGGTCCGACCCACCGGTCCACGAGCGCCCGCAGCTGATCATCGCTGACCGCGGGCGTGGACGGAAACCGCAGGAACGACAGGAAAAGCCGCATCAGCACCTCGGCCAGCCCCGCGAAGTCGGCGTCCGTGCACACACCCGCAGAGGCCCAGTCGACGGGCACGGAACGCAGGATCCGCGCGCCGAGCGCGAACGAGTCGGGGGACGTCACCGCGCCGGTGAAGTGGTCGCCCTCGCCCGCCTGCAGCAACAGCCCCAGGTGCGGGTCGCGCGGCACCTCGCGGACGCCGAACACCACCGACTCCACGGCCACCTCCGCGGGGGTGGAGAACGTGGCCAGGTGGCGTTCCATCCGCCCGGCGAACTCCTCCACGCGGTCGGTGGCGACGGCGCTCAGGACGTCCGCCAGGCGCGGGAAGTAGCGGTAGACGGTCTGCCGGGTCACGCCGGCCTCCGCGGCGACGTCGGAGAGGCTCGTCTTGGTCAGACCGGCGCGGTCGATGCACGCGGTGGCGGCCTCGACGATGCGGCGGCGCGCCTCCGACTCCGTGCCGGGCGGGTTGCCCTGCCATCCGTGGTGCCCCATGCGCACCATCTTTCCGGAAACGCTCAGGCGCGGCGTGCGCGGTACAGCGTCGCACCGGCCGCGCAGAAGCAGGCCAGTGCGTACAGGCCGCTGCCGATGGGCGTGCCGGCCGCGGTCACGCCGTTGACCGCGCCGAAGTACGAGGGCAGGGCACTGAGCCAGAACACCGCCAGCACGATCAGGTACACGGCGGGGTAGTAGCGCGCGAACACCGACGGCTCCGGAGCCTCCCTGGTCGTCGCGATGACCCACGCCCCGGCCAGCCACACCAGCGCCAGTTCGACGCCGAGCACCCACGCCTGTGCCGTGACGTCACCGCGGGCGAGGCTGGACGGGATGCCCGCCACGGCCATGGTGAGCGGCGTGAGCACCCCGGCCACCGCGGTCCACAGGACGAACGACCGTCCATTTCGGACCAGGCGCACCACAAGGTACGTCATGGCCGCCAGGGAGACGGAGGCGAACAGCAGCGCGCTCTGCAACGGCACGGACGCCATCGCGGGCTGGTTCACGACGTGGTTGGCCGGGTTCCACGCCCACCACCGCAGCTGTGGTCCTATGTGGTCGAACACCTCGTAGAACACCTGCAGGACGAAGGCGACCGCCACCGCACCGGGCAGCGCCCCGCGGCGGAAGACGCCGAGCGCGCGCACTACCTCGTAGGCGAGCTGGCTGATCATCGGGTAGAACGCCACGATGTAGAGCGGCAGCCGGTCCCACATGAACTGCACGGTGAACCGGTTGTGCGCGAAGATGAAACCGTAGACGTCGTCCAGCCCGAACCACTCGGGGAAGTACAGCGGCGGCTCGATCACGAAGAGGTAGACCAGCGAGGCGCACCACAGCGCCAGGTTGACCCGGTCGCCCGCGCGGTAGCGGCGGACGGCGTGCACCAGCGCGAAGATCGCGCCGCCGACGACGAGCAGTTCCAGCACCGGCATCGTCCAGTGCGCCCAGGAGAACCGCACGGAGACCACCGGTGAGACGTCGTCGCAGTCGAAGCCGAGGCCGCGCGTGACCGCCCGCGCCTCCGGTGAGCAGGTCATCGTGCGGCCGCCGCCGCGGGTGAGTAGTCCGTGGCGGGAGGGTCGAGCCGCGGGTCGAACCCGAACGGCACGCGCCGGCGGCCCAGCGCGGTGCGCAGGCGGTAGCGCAGAAGGGCGGCGAGCACGCGCGGGTTGGTCATCATCTGGCCCAGCGACTCGTCGAGGTTGAACACCTTGGCGAAGTGCTCGTCGACGACCGGGTACTCGCGCGCGGCACCGACGATGAAGCTGAACGCCGGATTGGACACCGCGTCGAGCAGGCGGCGCTTCCACTCCGGCGGCTTCTCGGTGCCCTCGGCGCACCGGTAGCCCTGGTCCCTGGCCATCGCGAGCCGCCACGGCACGTTGAGCTTCTTGCGCTGCGCCGCGAGGAACCGCGCCGAGAACGCCGCGTCGAGCCGCTCGGCGCGAGCCAGGTGCCGGCTCAGCAACAACGCCGAGGTCGCCGCGGAAGAGATGCCCTGCGCGTAGAACGGGTTGAACGCGCAGATCGAGTCGCCGACGAACACCAGCCGCCGCGGCGGCGTCGCCCACCGGTCGTAACGGCGCCACTTGTTGCCGGTCGACCGGGTCAGGTGCACCTCGGACGTGGGCGAGCAGTGCTCCATCGCCGCCGCGAACAACGGCGTCCGCACCCGGCGTGCCGAGTCGGTGAACGCCTCGGGCGAGCGCGGCATCTCCAGGCCCCACGAACCCATGCACGCGATGACGCGGTTGCCCTCGATCGGGAAGAAGTTGACCAGGAACTCGTGCTCGGGCGGGTGCTCGCCCCGGTCCGGCGTCGGCATGATCACCAGGTGCTGCCACCACCACGACGGCGGGCGCTGTGCCGGCAGCTCGTACCAGCGCGAGGTGTAGGTGACCTTGGCGTCGAGCGTGCGCACCTCGGGCTCCGGCCACCCCGCCGCCACCAGCCACGCGCCGACCGCGGAGCCGCGGCCCATCGCGTCGACCACGAAGTCGGCGTCCACGTGCTCGTCGTCGAAGTCCACGCCGGTCACAGCACCGTCAGCGGTCGTCAAGCCGTTGACCGACACGCCTTCGCGGATCTCCACGTTGCCCAACGCGCGCACGTGGTCGCGCAGCACCCGTTCGATCAGGATCCGCGAGCTGTAGATCATGGTCATCGTGCTGCTCTTGCGCGCCGACCAGCCCTCGCCGTCGAGGTAGGCGGCGTCCATGGACGGCATCAGGTGCAGCCCGCCCGCGGCGATGAGCGCCTTCTCGAAGCCGGGGAACAGCGCCTCGATGGCCCGGCGGCCGGAGTTGAGCAGGAAGTGCGGGTGCTTGCTCTGCGGCACGCCGCGCCGGTGCTCGGCCTGGGCGGGCAGCTCGTCGCGTTCGAGCACCAGCACGTGGTCGAAGTGCGGGGCGAGCGCTCCGGCGGCGCACAGGCCGGCCGCGCTGCCACCGAGGACGAGAGCCGTGGTACCGAGCCTCATGCGGACCAGCCCCTTGAGCCCGATCATACAAATGGTCCTCGAATGTATGATCGGCCTGGAAGGGCGTCAAGAAGCGCGTGGGGCATTGCGCCCGTTCGGCCGCCTGGCATTGTGCGTACACGGCAACTCGAACTGGAGGGCGTGTGCGCGACGACTACCGGCACTGGCAGCGGATTCCGACCCGATGGGCGGACAACGACGTCTACGGGCACGTGAACAACGTCGTCCACTACGCGTTCATGGACACGGTGATCAACACGTGGCTGATCGCCGCCGGACTGGACATCCACGGCGGCATCGAGATCGGCCTGTGCGTGGAGTCGCACTGCAACTACCGCGCCTCGGTCGCCTTCCCCGACGCGCTGGACGCCGGTCTGCGCGTCGGGCACCTCGGCCGGTCGAGCGTGCGCTACGAGGTCGGGTTCTTCCTGGAGGGACGCGAGGACGTCGTGGCGGAAGGCCACTTCGTGCACGTGTTCGTCGACCGCACGACCCGCAAGCCGGTGGAGATCCCCGCCCACTTGCGCACGGCGATGGAAGGACTGGTGGTCGCGTGAAGACGCGAGGCGCGGTGCTCACGGGTGTCGGCGGGCCGCTGGAGATCGTCGACCTGGAGCTCGACCCGCCCGGTCCGGGTGAGGTGCTGGTGCGCGTGCACGCCACCGGCCTGTGCCACTCCGACCTGTCGGTGATCGACGGCTCCCGCATCCGGCCGTTGCCCATGGTGCTCGGCCACGAGGCCGCGGGCGAGGTCGTCGAGGCCGGGCCGAACGCCGAGTTCGCGCCGGGCGACCACGTGGTGCTCTCGTTCGTGCCCGCGTGCGGTGCGTGCCGCCGGTGCGCGTCCGGACGGCAGGCGTTGTGCGAACCGGGCGCCGCCGCGAACCGCGACGGCACGCTGCTGAGCGGGCAACGCCGCTGGACGCTCCCGGACGGCACGCGGCCGCACCACCACCTCGGCGTGTCCGGTTTCGCCGAGTACACGGTGATCTCCGGCCGGTCGGCCACGCTCGTGCCGCCGGACCTGCCGTTCGACGTCGCCGCGCTGTTCGGGTGCGCCGTGCTGACCGGTGCGGGCGCGGCGTTCTACAGCGCCCAGGTCGTGCCGGGGGAGAAGGTCGCCGTGTTCGGCCTCGGCGGCGTCGGGCTCGCGGCCGTCCTCGCGGCACTGGCGGCGGGCGCCACGCAGGTCGTCGCGGTGGACGTCGTCGAACGCAAGCGGCAGCTCGCCCGGACGCTCGGCGCCACGCACGAGGCCGCCGGCGGACCGGACGCGGTCGCCCACGTCCGGGACCTGACCGGCGGCGGCGCGGACAAGGTCATCGACACGACCGGTGTCGCGGCCGTGCTCGAACAGGCTTACGCCGCGACGGCGATCGGCGGCACCACGGTCACGGTCGGACTGCCGCACCCGGACCGGACCGTGACGCTGCCCGCGCTGAACCTGGTCGCCGAGGAACGCACGCTCAAGGGCAGCTACCTCGGCTCGTGCGTGCCGCGCCGGGACGTGCCCCGGTTCGTCGACCTCTACCGCGCGGGCCGGCTGCCGGTCGACGGGCTGCTGTCCGGCCGGCTCGCGCTGGACGAGATCAACGACGGGTTCGCCCGGCTCGCCTCGGGGGAGGCGGTGCGGCAGGTCGTGGTCATGGCGTGACCGCCTACATCCCCATGCCGCCGTCGACCGGAAGACCGGCCCCGGTGATGAACTTCGACGCGTCGGAGGCCAGGAACACCACGGCGTCGGCCATGTCGTCGACCTGGCCGAGCCGGCCGAGCGGCGTCAGCTCCACGACCGCGCCCGCGGCGGCCTCCGGCGAGGGGAACAGGCCGAGCTCGGCGCAGTCCACGGCCAGCTGGTTGCCCATCGCGGTGGGGGTGAGGCCGGGGTGGATGCAGTTCACCCGCACGCCGTAGCCGAGCTTGCCCGACTCCGCGGCCGCCACCCTGGTCAGCCGGTCGATCGCGGACTTTGTCGCCGAGTAGACGCTGATGCCGGGGAACGCGATGGTCGCCGCGACCGACGCGACGCTGATGATCGAGCCGCCGTTGCCCGCGGCGCCGCCGGGACGCATCGCGCGCAACCCGTGCTTGAGGCCGAGGGCGGTGCCGAGCACGTTGACGTCCAGCATCTTCCTGACGTCGGCGGGGTCGAGCTCGGTGATCAGGCTGGTGATCTCGATGCCCGCGTTGTTCACGAGGATGTCGAGGCCGCCGATCGTGTCGACGGCCGTGCTCACCGCCGAGGCCCAGTTGTCGTCGTCGGTGACGTCCAACGACACGAACTCCGCCGTCGCGCCCGAGTCGCGCAACGCCTGGGCGGTCTGCTTGCCCTCGTCCTCCAGCACGTCGCCGATCAGCACCGCGGCGCCGGCCGCGGCCAGTGCCTGCGCCATCCCCGCGCCGAGTCCCCGCGCGCCCCCGGTGACCAGAGCTCTGCGTCCGGTCAGCTGGTAGCTCGTCATCGCGTCGCCTCCTGAAGTGGGTTGGCTCACACCTTATTCAGAAAGGCCCAGCCGACGAGCACGGCCGACATCGCTGTCAGGGCAAGGCTTCCGATCGAGACGGCGTGCTCGAACTGCGCTGTCTGCGCATTGCTCCAACCGGGTTGGGCGATGCCACCGGCGAAGAGCGCCGCGAGCACCGTGCCGCTGACGGCCACTCCGGCGGCCGAGGCGACCTGGGACGCGGTGTCGACGAGCGCGGCACCGATCGAGGTCCGGTTGTCCGGCAGGCCTTTCAGCACGGTGACCCCCGCGACCGCGCCGACCACGCGGATGCCGACGGCGACCAGCACCAGGGCGACCGCGACCGGCAGGTACCCGGTCCGGCCGAGCAACGCGTAGACGGCGAGGCCGGCCACGACGCAGACCGCGCCGAGCCACACGCCCCGGTCGAGTCCCGCCCAGCGCACGAAGCGGTTGACCACCGGCCCCGCGGCGATGAGGACGACGACCTGCGGCAGCATCCCGGCCGCGGCGAGCGCGGGGGACCAGCCCCAGCCGAGCTGCAGCTGCAACGTCACGAGGTAGGTGAGACCGGCGGCGGCCAGTCCGGTCGCGGCCTTGTAGGCGAGACCGTTCGCGACCATCGGACGGGCGACGAGCTTCAGGTCCAGCAGCGGATGGCTCGCGGTCCGGGCGCGAACCACGAGGAGGGTGGCGGCTGCGACGGTCAAGACCGTTGCGGCCCAAGGCATCCAGGAACGCGCTCCCTGCTCGACGAAGAACGTCGGCACGACCAGGGCGAGCACGATCGTCGCGGTGCCGAGCACACCGCCGAGGAAGTCCGCGGGGTCGCGGTGCAGCTCGTCCGCACTGTCGGCCTGGACGCCGCGGGCGATGCCGATCATCGCCAGCACCGAGATCGGGACGTTGACGAGCAGCAACGCCTGCCACGGCGCGATGGTGAGCACGAAACCGCCGAGCGGTGGCCCGACCGCCAGGCCGACGAGTCCGACCGTGGAGATCAGCGTCATCGAGCGCACGCGCAGGTCGTCGGACTGGAACAACCGGAACGCCAGCGCGATCGAGCCCGGCGTGGTCATCGCCGCCGCGACGCCCATCACCGAGCGCACGGCGATGAGTCCGGCGACGGAGGTGACGAGGACGGTCGCGAGGCTCGCCGCGCAGAGCAGTGCAAGGCCGATGAGCATGATCCGGCGACGGCCGAACCGGTCCGCCACCGCGCCGAACACGAGCATCAGCCCGCCGAACACGACCGCGTAGGAGTTCGACACCCACTGCAGCGCGGTCGTCGAGGCGTGCAGGTCGCGGCCGATCGTGGGCAGGGCGACGTTCAGGATCGAGTTGTCGAGCATCTCGAACAGGAACACCGCGGACAGCCCGGCGAGGGCGATCCACGCCTCGCGCAGGGAACCGGGGGAGCGCAGACGAGGCTGCGCGGAGGTAGTCACGAACACTGTTCTACGTACGAACGCTGTTCGTGTCAACTGGTAGGGTAGGGCTCATGAACCGAAAGCGGGTTACGTCACGCGACGAGTGGGCGTCCCAGATCGCCGCGTTGGAGCAGGACTCGGCCCCTGCGCGCAAGGAGCCGATCACGGTCGACCGCATCGTCACCACGGCGTTGCGGCTGGTGGAGACCGAGGGGTTCGACGCGCTGACGATGCGGCGCGTCGCCGCCGCGCTGGAGACCGGCCCGGCCTCGCTCTACGCGCACGTGCGGAACAAGGCGGAGCTCGACGACCTGCTGATCGGCACGCTGAGCCGGAACGTGTCGCTGCCCGCGCCCGACGCCGCGCGGTGGCGCGCCCAGTTCGTCGACGTCTGCGCGCAGCTGCGTGACCAGTTCCTGAGCTATCCGGGCATCGCGCGGGCCGCGCTGTCCGCGCCGCCGAACAACCTAGACACGTTGCGGATCACCGAGGGCATGCTCGCGATCCTGCTGGCCGGTGGGGTGGCGCCGCAGCCCGCGGCGTGGGCGATCGACGCCGCGCTGCTGTACGTGAGCGCCTACACGTTCGAGGCGTCGTTGCGCGGGGTCGTGGACCGCGACGAGATGGTGGCGCGGCTGCGGATGCTCCCGGTGAGCCGCTTCCCGCACACCGTCGCCCACGTCGAGAGGATCAACGCGGGCGACGGGCACGAGCGGTTCGACTTCACCCTGCGGCTTCTGCTGCGGGGCTTGGAGAGCTGAACTCTACGGCTTGTCCGCGACCTTGATCCTGCCCTCGATGATCTGGGCCTTGTAGCCCTCCAGGACGCCCTGGAGCTTCGCGTCGACCTTGCCGCCCGACGCCGCGTAGCCGACGCCGTTCACCTTGAGGTCGAACACCTTCGGCAACGAGGCGAGGTCGTTCTTCGCGGCGGCGCGGTAGAAGTCGTACACGGCGACGTCGACGCGCTTGAGGCTCGACGCGGCGATGACGTCCCTGTTGTTGGCGAGCGCCGGCTGGTTGTACTGGTCGGCGTCGCAACCGATCGCCAGCACACCGGCCTGCTTGACCGCGGCGAAGACGCCGATGCCGGACGCGCCCGCGGCCGGGTAGACGACGTCCGCGCCCTTGTCGATCAGGCCCTTCGCGGCCTCTTGGCCCTTCGTCGGGTCCTGGAACCCGGTGAAGTCGCCGGCCGGGGTGATGTACTTCTTGTCGACCTGGATCTTCGGTGCGGCGGTCTTCGCGCCCTGCACGTATCCGGCCTCGAACTTCTGGATCAACGGGATGTCCACGCCGCCGACGAAGCCCACGTGGCACTTCTTGCTCTGGTACGCGGCCACGACGCCCGCCAGGAACGCGCCCTCCTGCTCGGCGAAGACCAGCGGCGTGACGTTGGGCGCGCCGTCCACGGCGGAGTCGACCAGGCCGAACCTGACGTTCGGGAACTCCGGCGCGACGACCTTGAGCGACTCGGTGTACGCGAAGCCGACGCCGACGATCGGGTTGAAGCCCTCGGACGCGAGCTGGCGCAGGCGGGTCTGCTTGGCGGCCTCGTCCTCGTTGGGGGCGGCGGAGAGCTCTCGGGTGTTCTCCTTCTTGACGCCCAGCTCCTTGATCGCCCGGTCGAACCCGGCGGCGGCGAGGTCGTTGAACGACGCGTCGCCGCGGCCGCCGATGTCGTAGGCCAGGCCGATCTTCAGCGCGCTGCCGTCGACCTTGTCCTGGTCGGCGGCGGCGGTGCTGGAGGTGGTGGGCGCGCTGGGCGGCGTGGAGAACTCGCACGCGGTGCCGGTGGCCGAGGTGGTGGTGCCACCACCGGAGTCCTTCGCGCAGGCGCTGACCACCACGAGGCTGGTCAGCGCGATCGCGGCAGCGGCGGTGCCGCGGATGTGACGGCGCACGGCTCGTCCCCCTTGTTGCTCGGTTTCAGCGCGGACGGTACCTCCCGCCGTGATCGATCCGGTTGAGCGTTCATCCACTGGGACATTGACGCTGTCACGGTTGCAGTGTCAGTATCGCAGTGTGTGGACGCTCGACGAGTTGCTGGAACGCGTCTCCGCCGCGCTGACGGCGGAGTACTCGGGCGCGCCCAACGGTCGTGTGCGGGACGTGCCCGACCGGCGGGCCGTCCGCTGGTACGCGACGACGGGCCTGGTCGACCGGCCGTCGGCGATGCGCGGCCGCACCGCGTTGTACGACCGGCGCCACCTGCTGCAGCTCGTGGCCGTGAAACGGCTGCAGTCGCAGGGCAGGACGCTGGCCGAGATCCAGGCTTCGCTCGCCGGTGCCACCGACACGGCGCTGGCGGGGATCGCCCGCGTTCCCGACGGGCTGCTCGACTCCGGTGATCCACCGCCCGCCTCGGCGGTCCGTCCCCGGTTCTGGGCCGAACCCGTGCGGCCCGCGGTCGCGCTGAACGGCGTGGCGCTGGAAGGCGGTGTGGTGGTGCTGGTGCCGGGTTCGCCCAGCGCCGCCGACTGCGCGGACATCGCGGCCGCCGCCCGGCCGTTGCTCGACCTGCTCGCCGCCCGTGGCCTGCTCACCGAAAGGGAACCGTCATGACCTTCTCCGCCGCCCCGATGAAGCCCGCGGAAGCCGACCGCATCGGCCGGGCGATCGCGGACGCCGGCATCGGCGCACTGCGCACCGAACGCGGCAACCTGCCGCTGGAGCGCCTCGACGTGCGGGCGGCGATCACGGGCCTGCTCGGCCGCGTCGTGCTGACGACCGGTTTCGTGAACACCTTCGACACCGCCCTCGAAGCCACCTACGTGTTCCCGTTACCGGACCGCGCCGCCGTGACCGGCATGAAGATGACCGCCGACGACCGCACGGTGATCGCCTCGCTGCGGGAACGCGGCGAGGCGCGGCAGGCCTACGACGAGGCGATCGCGGCGGGCCGGCAGGCGTCCATCGTCGAGGAGGAACGGCCGGACGTCTTCACCATGCGGGTGGGCAACATCCCGGCGGGCGCGCGGGTGAGCGTGGAGCTGAGCCTGGCCGGACCGCTGGTGTTCGAGGACGGCGCGGCCACGTTCCGGTTCCCGCTGGTGGTGGCGCCGCGGTACATCCCGGGCAGTCCGCTCGACGGACCGTCCGTCGGTGACGGGCACGCGCCCGACACCGACCTGGTGCCGGACGCCTCGCGGATCACGCCACCGGTGCTGCTGCCCGGGTTCCCGAACCCGGTGCGGTTGAGCATCGGCGTGGAGATCGACCCGGCCGGGCTCTCGCTGGGAGAGGTGCGGTCGAGCCTGCACACCGTGGTCCGCGAAGGCAGTTCCCTGGCGGTCGAGCCGGGTGAGCGGGTGGACCGGGACTTCGTGCTGCGGCTGGCTTACGAGGGTGCCGGCTCTGCTGCCGTGTGCGTGTCCGATGTGGACTCCGATGAGGGCACCTACCAGCTGACGGTCCTGCCGCCCGACGCCACCGGCCCGGTCCGCGGGCGGGACGTCGTGCTGCTGCTCGACCGGTCCGGCAGCATGGCGGGCTGGAAGATGGTCGCGGCCCGGCGGGCGGCGGCCCGCATCGTCGACACGCTGACCGCGGACGACACGTTCGCCGTGATCACGTTCGACGACCGCGTGGGACGCCCGGACCTGGGGGCCGGTCTGGTCGCGGCGAGCGACCGCCACCGGTTCCGCGCCGTCGAGCACCTGGCGGGCGTCGAGGCACGGGGCGGGACCGAGCTGTTCGCGCCGCTGCAGGAAGGACTCCGGCTGCTCGCCGGCGCCGGTGAGGACCGCGATCCGGTGCTGGTGCTGGTGACGGACGGGCAGGTGGGCAACGAGGATCACCTGTTGCGGTCCATCGCGCCTCTGGTCAACCGCACGCGCGTGCACGCCGTCGGGATCGACACCGCGGTGAACGCGGGCTTCCTCGGCCGGCTCGCGGCCGCCGGTGCCGGGCGGTGTGAGCTCGTGGAGAGCGAGGATCGGCTGGACGAGGCGATGACGCACATCCAGCGCCGCATCGGTGCGCCCGTGGTCACGGACGTCGTGGTGTCGCCCGCTTCGGCCCTGCCGCGGCCGCCTTCGGCGATCTATCCCGGGGTGCCGCTGGTGGTGTTCGGGCGGTATCGCGGGGCAGTGCCGGACGGCTTCGTCGTGCGGGGCCGGGCTCGGGACGGTTCCGAGTGGCAGGAGACCGTGGCCGTGGTGGAGAGCACCGAGCCCGCGGTCCGGGCGCAGTGGGCTCGTGCGGCTCTGCGCGACCTGGAGGACCGGTACGCCTCCGGTAACCGGTCGGTCGAGCAGGAGATCGTGCGGATCTCGTTGCAGTTCGGGGTGTTGTGCCGCTTCACTGCTTTTGTGGCGGTGGACGAGCGGGTCGTGTCCGACGGGACCGTGCACCGGGTGGTGCAGCCGGTCGAGCCGCCCGACGGGTGGACGCCGATGCGCCCGCCGATCTCCCTGGCAGCCGCGCCGCAGGCGATGTACGGGGCGGCGCCGGGGGGTGCCGCGCCGTTCGCACCCGCGCCGCCTTCCGCGCCGCGGGACTTGGCGAGCGGTCCTCGCGGTGTTCGCCGGCTCTCGGCTCCGAAGCGGGTGGTCGAGCCCATGCCGGTTTCCGGCGACCCGGCGGAGCTGCGGGAGATCGCCGCGCTGGAGCTGCGACGCCTGGAGCGGGACGCGGGACGTCCCGCCTGGGAACGCCAGGACCTGCTCGCCGATCTCGCCAGCAGGCTCGGCATTCTCGTGGCCGCCCAGCAGGGTCCCGAGTACGAGCCGTTGCGCCGCCTGGTCGCGGACCTCGGCGCGGGCGGCGACGTGGACGAGTTGTGGGCACGGGCACTGCAGGTGCTGAGGGAGTTCACCGAGGTGCCGCAACGGCGTCGAAGCTTCTGGCGCTGAACGGTGAGCGCGTTCGGGGAGTGGACGACCGCCGAGGGCCTGCCCGCGTTCTCCTACCGGGCAGGCCCCCGGCCGTGGGACCCGATCATCGACCCGCCGTCGGACCGGCACCGGGTGCACGTCGGCAACCGCCGCATCACGCTGGTGGCCGACTCCGACGGGCGCGCCGGTCTGTGGGACGAGCACCGGGACTGCCGTTGGCTCGCCGAGCACACGGGCGTCGGCCGGTTCGGCGCGCTCGCCACCGACGCCGCCGAGGTGAAGCTCTTCGGCCCCACCTTCTTCCGCGTCACGGTTTCCGACGAGGAAGCCGAGATCGAGCGCACGGTCCTGTGCCCGGAAGGCGAAGCGCCGTGGGTGCTGATCAGGGTCGTCGTGACCAACCGGGGCGAGGCGGTGCTCCGGAGGGCCTTGACCGAGGAGTGGGAGGTGCGGTCGCGCCTGGTCGACCTGGAGTTCGGTCCGTCACCCGGGATCGCGTCGGACGGGCCGGTGGTGGGGCTGGAGTCCGGTGCGGAACGGGTCTCGACCGCCGCCGGGCCGCTGGCGGTCGAGGTTCCGCTGGAACTGCCGCCGGGAGCGTCCACCGCGGTGTGGTTCCGGTTCGGGCTCCTCGACGGTCCCGCCGATCTCGCGGCGGTGTACGAGGAAAGCCTGACTCGGCTGCGGAACCGTCTGCCGTCGGCCGACGAGATCGGCTGGCACGTGGCGTTGCTGACCGGTGGCGCCTGCGTCGACGGCGTGCTCGGCGGGCACACCCTGAACCAGGGCTCGGCGTACGCGTTCCGGCACGGGTTCAACGGCGCGGCGAGGGATCCGTTGCAGCACGCGCTGCCGCTGGTGCACCTCGAACCGGACCTGGCGTTGTCGGTGCTGCGCAACACGTGTGCGTGGGGCAGTCCGGACGGCGACCTGCCGTACGCGCTGGACGGGCGCAAGCAGCCGTGGACGCAGCTCTTCCGGCCGTCCGACCAGAACCTGTGGGCGCTCTGGCTGGCCGCCGAGTACGCGGCGGCGACCGGCGACCTGGCCGCGTTCGGCGAACCGGTGCCGTACCACCCGTGCCACGGCGCGGATCCGGTGCCGCTGGCCGAGAACCTGCGCCGCCAGTTCCGGTTCTTCGTCGACGAGGTCGGCGTGGGCGAGCACGGGCACGTGCGGATCCTCAACGCGGACTGGAACGACCTCGCCATCAGCGAGTCCGGAGTGGACCGCGAGCTGATGATCGAGCGCGGCGAGTCGGTGCTCAACTCGGCGATGGCCGCCTGGGTGCTCCCGGTGTACGCGGGGCTGGCCGCGCGGCTCGGCGACTCCGCCACGGCGGACGAGGCACGGCGGCGCGCGGCCGAGTTCCGTTCACGGGTGGCGGGCGAGTGGAACGGCCGCTGGTTCCGGCGCGCGCATGGCCCCGGCGCGGTGGTCGGTGATCGGGACCTGTGGCTGGAGGTGCAGCCGTGGGCGATCCTGTGCGGTGCCGCCACACCTGATCAGGCACGGGCGTTGCTCGCCACCATCGACGAGAAGTGCCGGCGGGGTTCGCCGCTCGGCGCGCGGCTGCGGTGGCCGGCCGGACCGTCGAGCCAGGTGTGGTTCTCGGTGAACATGACGCTGGTCTGGGCGGCCTCCCGGTACGACCTCGACCTGGCGTGGGACGAGTGGCGGCGCATGACGCTGCACGCGCACACGGTGGCCTATCCCGGCACGTGGATGGGCACGCTGTCCGGGCCGGACTGCTACCTGGGACCGGAAAGCGACCGTCCCGGCGAGACGTGGGCGCTGCCGGACGCCGGCGTGGCGATGCAGGCGTATCCGGTGGCGAACCTGCACAGCCATTCGCAGCCGTTGCTCGGCTACCTGCGGCTGCACGGGGTGGAACCCGGCGCCTGACTCGGTCCCGCGCGCCCAGGACCGAGTCAGGCGGAGGTCAGAGGGCGTCCGGCACGTGGATGTCGCTGACGTGGACGTCCACCGCCGCCACGTCGTAGCCCAGGAACTGCTCGACGGCCTCGATCACGTCGACCCGGATCTGCTCGGCCAGCGCCTTGATCGCGTGACCGTACTCGATCACCAGCGACACCTTGACGGTGGCGACGTCGTCCTCGACCGCGACGGAAACGCCTTCGTCGTCGAGGCCGTGCACGCCGTCGATCCTGCCGACGACGACGGTCACCACCTTCGCGACGACGCTGTCGCTCAGGGTCACGCTGCCGCGGCTGCTCGCGGCGGGGCGGCTCTGCGGTGCTTCCTCGGCGATCGGTTCGGCCTCGACGTCGACCTCGCCGGCGACCGGGGCGTCCTCGATTTCGGTTGCGGCGTCTTCGGTTTCGAGGACGGGCTCGTCCTCTTCGGCGCTCTCGTCTTCCTCTGCGGCGTCTTCGCCGGTCTCCGCGACCGCGTCCTCGTCCGAGGTGGACTCCGCGACGGCGTCTTCGTCGGTCTTCGCGTCGGCGTCCTCGTCGTCAGCGTCCTCGTCGGTGGCCTCCGGCGCGAGCTCGTCGTCCGCGCCGGTTTCCCCCGCGGTGGCTTCGGCGGTTTCGCCCTCGGCCGGAATCGCTTCGGTGTCAACGGTTTCCTCGGTGACCGCCTCAGCGGGAGCGTCGTCGACCCGCAGGGACGCGGGGGTCGTGGCCTCCTCCGCGGTGCCCGGGATGTCGTTGCGGGGCCGGCTGAAGAAGGTGCTGATGATCTCGGACATGGGGGAGTGGTGCCCCTTTCGAGAGCGCTGCGCGCAGGGAGGTGGGGTGAACAGACGGCGCCATGATAGGCAGCCCGGCGAGGCCTGTGACCGTCTGCGCCACTTCGAGATTTCCCTGTTATCTCAACGAGTCGAGGTCCTTGTGGAACACGAGGAAGTCGCACGGGCAGGCCAGGTGCGCCACCAGCGCCGGGTGGTCCTCGGCGAGGTCGCCCTTGCGCACGACGCGGTAGCCGATGCGCGTGTACCAGTCCCGCAGGAACTCCTTGACCGGATGATCCCAGGTCTGCGGAACGAGGAGCTCCAGCTGCATCCGGGCGAGGCCGCGCTCGCGTGCCCATTGCTCGGCAAAGGAAACGAGGTCGCGGCCGACCCCGGTACCCCGCGCCTCGGGTGCCGCGACCAGCATGCCGAACTCGCCGAGCTCGTCGTCGAGCTGCTGCAGCCGCACGGCACCCGTGACGCGACCGCCTGACCCGACCGCCGCGATCTGCCCGGCGCGGATGAGATCAGCGACCTCGGCTTCACTGGTGCGGGTGGCGCCGTCGAGCCAGAGCCCGGCTTCGGCCTCGGCGTACACGCGGTTCACCAGGTCGGCGATCTCCGCGGCGAGCCCGGTGTCCTCGACGAAGCTCACCACGGCGACGGCTGGGTGGTCTCGGCCAGTTTCCGCGCGTGCTGCAGCACCCCGAGCTCGCGCAACATCCGGTCGCGCTGGGCGGGGTCGTGCGCGACGTGCGAGGCGTGCAGCGCCTTGCGCAGCCGGGACGTCCGGAAGGGTGTCCACCGGCTCGACAACGCGAGCTTCGCCGCCCGCAGCGCGGCCCGGTCGCGGGTGCGCGCGAGGGCGTCGCGGTGGTCGTCTCCCAGGCCCAGCAACGACAAGAGGCGTTCTCGCAGCTCACGGCCGACCCGCGCCCAGGTGGTGGTGCGCCGGCGTGCCGCGCGGATCTCGATGCCGAGCGCGAGGTGCAGCATCACCAGCCCGAGCACGGGCCCCAGCAGAACCCGCGCCGCACCGGCGACCGGACCCGACAGGCTGATCGCGGCGAAGGCGGCGAACGCCGTCAGCGCCCACGCCACCAGCCGGGCGGGCCCGGGACGGCCGTCGCGGCGCACGCCCGCGCGCATCGCCCAGCCGCACGCGACCAGCGCGGACTCCATGACGGAGAACAGCACGACCCGCTCCACGGCGTCGGTGATGCCCAGGCGCAGCGCGAAGAACCGCCACGAGGTGTCGACGCTGACGCCGATGCTGAGCAGCGCGACCGCGTAGAAGCCCTTGGCGCCCACGGGTTGCGCGGGGGCGGCGGGCTGGGGAAGTTCGTCTGGCTGGTGGGCACCGCGGCGCGGCTCGGTGGCGTCGTGAGATGTGCTGCGGGGCTCTGCGGGCCGGCGGACGTCCGCCGCGGTCTCCGCCTCCTCCAGCTCTGCGATCAGCTCCGGAGTGAGCGGCACGTGCCCTCCGGTGTCCGTCACGCCGTTGCGGGCGCGCCACTCGTTCACGATCGGCGTGGCGTACGGCCGGCTCGGCACCAGCTGGCCGTGCCGGTGCAGCCAGCGCCGCACGTCCTCGACCGTGCTCCCGCGCGGTACGTGCTCCAGCGCGTACAGGATCTGCGCCTTCTTGGTCTTGAGCCGGCCCAGCGCCGTCTCGTGGCCGGTCGTCTGGCCGGCCTCGTACGAGCTCACTCGTCCTCTCCGTCCTCTGCGGTGTTCAGGGGCACCGGTCGAAGCGCACACCGGGGAACGAATCACATCAACGCAATTTCGCGGCACCCTACCGCGCGCGCCGATGCGGCCGTCCGAGCGACGGAGTCTTGACAACGGTCCAGGCGAGCCGCACCGTGATGGCCGCAGTTGCACAATGCGAACAGCGTTGCGCATTGCGGAACATGCCCCCCTGGCGAGTCAGGAGAAGCAAGTGGCACATGCGGTGAACGGTGTCGTGGCGGTGGGGCGAGGGGCCGAGGTCTCGGTCGAGACCGTTCTCGTGCCGGACCCCGGGCCTGGCGAGGCGCTGGTGAAGGTGCAGGCCTGCGGGGTCTGCCACACCGACCTGCACTACCGGGAGGGCGGGATCAACGACGAGTTCCCGTTCCTGCTCGGGCACGAGGCGGCGGGTGTCGTTGAGGCCGTCGGTGACGGCGTGACGGACCTGGTGCCCGGCGACTTCGTGATCCTCAACTGGCGCGCGGTGTGCGGCTCGTGCCGCTCCTGCCTGCGCGGACGGCCGCAGTACTGCTTCAACACCCACAATGCCGCCCAGCCGATGACCCTGGCCGACGGCACCCCGCTCAGCCCGGCGCTGGGCATCGGCGCGTTCGCCGAGAAGACGCTCGTCCACAGTGGACAGTGCACGAAGGTGGACCCGCGGGCACCCGCACAGGTCGCGGGGCTGCTCGGCTGCGGCGTGATGGCGGGCATCGGTGCCGCGATCAACACCGGTGCCGTGACCAGGGGCGACAGCGTGGCGGTGCTGGGCTGCGGTGGTGTCGGTGACGCGGCCATCGCGGGTGCGCGGCTGGCGGGTGCGCGCCGGATCATCGCCGTCGACCTCGACCCGGTGAAACTCGAGTGGGCGCAACGGTTCGGCGCCACCCACACGATCGACGCGCGTGAGCAGGACGTCGTCGAGGCCATCCGGGAGCTCACCGACGGCAACGGCGCGGACGTCGTGATCGACGCGGTCGGCCGGCCCGAGACGTTCCGCCAGGCCTTCTACGCCCGCGACCACGCCGGCACCGCCGTGCTGGTGGGCGTGCCGACGCCGGACATGACGTTCGAGCTGCCGCTGATCGACGTGTTCTCGCGCGGCGGCGCGGTGAAGTCGTCCTGGTACGGCGACTGCCTGCCCAGCCGCGACTTCCCGATGCTCATCGACCTCCACCTGCAGGGACGGCTCGACCTCGGCGCGTTCGTCACCGAGACGATCGGGCTGCAGGACGTCGAGCGCGCGTTCGAGGACATGCACCACGGCCGCGTGCTGCGTTCGGTCGTGGTCCTGTGAACCCCCGCGTCGTGCTCATCGGCGCGGGCATCGTGGGATGCGCGCTGGCCGACGAGCTGACCGCGCGCGGCTGGACCGACGTCACCGTGCTCGAACAGGGACCGCTGTTCGCCACCGGCGGGTCCAGTTCGCACGCGCCCGGCCTGGTCTTCCAGACCACCGGTTGCAAGACGATGACCTCGTTCGCCCAGTACACCGTCGAGAAGTACACCGCGTTGACGCTGGACGGCCGGTGGTGCTTCCAGCAGCTCGGCGGCCTCGAAGTCGCCACGACCCCGGAACGCTGGACCGACCTCAAGCGCCGCCACGGCTGGGCCACGTCGTGGGGCGTCGAGAGCTTCCTGCGCGACCCGGAGGAGTGCGCCCGGCTGCACCCGCTGCTCGACCCCGCCAGGATCCTCGGCGGGTTCCACATCCCGGGCGACGGGCTCGCCAAGCCGCTCAGAGCGGCCGAGGCGCAGGCCAGACGTGCGATGGACCGCGGAGCGAAGTTCCTGGCGCACCACAAGGTCACCGGTGTCGAACGCACCGGCCGGCGCGTGAAAGCCGTCGTGACCGAGCACGACACGTTCCCCGCCGACATCGTCGTGTCGTGCGTCGGCATGTGGGGGCCGCGGATCGGCCGGATGGTCGAACTCGACATCCCGCTGGTCCCGATGGCCCACCAGTACGCGAAGACGGCACCGCTGCCCGCGCTCAAGGGCGTCAACACCGAGCTCACCGAGATGTCCAGGCCGTTGCTGCGGCACCAGGACGCCGACCTCTACTTCCGCGAGCACGTCGACCGCATCGGCATCGGTGCGTACGGGCATCGGCCGATGCCGATCTCGGCGGACGACATCCTCGACTTCGACGCGGCACCGACCATGCCGTCGGAGCTGGCGTTCACCCCCGAGGACTTCGAGAACTCCTGGGACGCCGCCGTCGGGCTGCTGCCGGTGCTCGGCGACTCGAAGGTCGAGGAGGGCGTCAACGGCCTGTTCTCCTTCACCCCGGACGGCAACCCGCTGCTCGGCGAACACCCCGGCCTCAAGGGTTTCTGGGTCGCCGAAGCGGTGTGGATCACGCACTCCGCCGGGGTCGCCAAGGCGATGGCCGAGTGGCTGGTGGACGGCCACCCGAAGATCGACCTGCACGGCTGCGACCTCAACCGGTTCGAGGACGTCCAGCGCTCGCCCGGATACGTGCTGGAACGCAGCTGCCGCAGCTTCGCCGAGGTCTACGACGTCCTGCACCCGTTGCAGCCCGCCGAACGGCCGCGGCCGTTGCGCACCAGCCCCTTCCACGAACGCCAGCGGGAACTCGGCGCGGTGTTCCTGGAGGCGGCGGGCTGGGAGCGGCCGCACTGGTACGAGGCCAACGCGAATCTGCCCGAGGTCGCCGAGATCGGCGAACGCAACGAGTGGGCGGCGCGGTTCTGGTCGCCGATCGCCGGTGCCGAGGCACTGGTGGCGCGCAAGCGGGTCGCCATGTTCGACATGACGCCGTTGAAACGCCTGGAGGTCAGCGGCCGGGAGGCGTTGACGTTCCTGCAGACCATGACCACCAACCAGCTCGACCGCAGGCCCGGCGCGGTGGTCTACACGTTGCTGCTCAACTCCGACGGGGGAGTGCGCAGCGACCTCACGATCGCGCGGCTCGGCGAGGACCGGTTCCAGGTCGGCGCGAACGGCCCGCTCGACCTCGACTGGCTGCGCCGGCACCTGCCGGCCGACGGCGGCGTGCACATCACCGACATCACGCCCGGTACGTGCTGCATCGGCCTGTGGGGACCGGAAGCGCGAAATCTCCTGCAACCGTTGACGCGCGAGGACTTCTCGCACGAGGCGATGGGCTACTTCAAGGCGAAGCCGGCGTTCATCGGTGACGTGCCGGTGACCGCGATGCGCCTGTCGTACGTCGGTGAGCTGGGCTGGGAGCTCTACACCACCGCCGACCTGGGCCGCCGGTTGTGGGACACGCTGTGGGAGGCCGGTCAGCGGCACGGCGTGATCGCGGCCGGGCGCAGTGCGTTCACCAGCATGCGGCTGGAGAAGGGCTACCGCTCGTGGGGTGCTGACGTGACCGCCGAGCACGACCCGTTCGAGGCGGGACTGGGGTTCGCGGTCCGCATGAACAAGGGCCACTTCCACGGCCGCACGGCGTTGGAAGGCCGCTCCGAGGACGCGGTCACGCGCAAGCTGACCTGTCTGACGATCGACGACGACTACCAGGTCGTCATGGGCTCGGAGCCGGTGTTCGCCGGTGGGGCGCCGGTCGGGTACGTCACCAGCGCCGCCCGCGGCTACTCGATCGGCAAGAACATCGCCTACGCGTGGCTGCCCGCCGAGGTCGCCGTCGCCGGAACGCCGGTCGAGATCGAGTACTTCGGCGACCGGGTTCAGGCCGTCGTGGCCTCCGAACCGCTCTTCGACCCCGAGATGAGGCGCATCCGGTCATGACCCGCACCGAACTCCCGTCGAGCCTCGTCCCGACCCTGCCCGGCCACACCTACACCGATCCGGCCGTGTTCGAGCTGGAGCAGGAGAAGATCTTCGAGCGGATGTGGTTCTGCGCGGTCCGCGGCGCCGACCTGCCGGACCCCGGCGACTTCCGCACCGTCCAAATCGGACGGGAGAGCGTGCTGGTGACCCGGTCGCGCGACGGGTCGCTGCGCGCGTTCCTCAACATCTGCCGGCACCGCGGCGCCAAGCTGTGCGTCGAGGAGTCCGGCACGGTCAGACGCAACTTCCAGTGCCCGTACCACGCCTGGACCTACGCGTTGGACGGCAAGCTGATCGCCGCGCCGAACCTCACGTCGATGCCGGACGTCGACCGCGTCGAGTACGGCCTGAAGACCGTCCATTTGCGCGAATGGCTCGGATACGCGTGGCTGTGCCTGGCACCCGATCCGCCGTCGTTCGAGGAGACCGTGCAGCGCGACGTCCGCGAACGGCTCGGCAACCTCGACGCGATCGGCAACTACCAGGTCAGCGAGCTCAGTCTCGGCCGGCGGATCACCTACGACGTCAAGGCCAACTGGAAGCTCATCATCGAGAACTTCATGGAGTGCTACCACTGCGCGACGATCCACCCGGAGCTCACGGAGGTCCTGCCGGAGTTCGCGGACGGCTACGCGGCGCAGTACTACGTCGGCCACGGCGCGGTGTTCGGTGAGGAGATCAAGGGCTTCACCATCGACGGTGGCGAGGGCTTCGAGCGGCTGGACGGGGTCGACGCGGACCAGGACCGCCGGTACTACGCGATCACCGTGCGGCCGCAGGTGTTCGTGAACCTGGTGCCGGACCACGTGATCATCCACCGGATGTTCCCGCTCGCCGCCGACCGCACGATCGTCGAGTGCGACTGGCTCTACGCCAAGGACGTCGTCGCGACCGGCAAGGACGTGTCGCGGTCGGTCGAGCTGTTCCACCGCGTCAACGAGCAGGACTTCGAGGCGTGCGAACGGTGTCAGCCCGCGATGTCGTCGCGGGCCTACCGCGACGGCGGCGTGCTGGTGCCGTCGGAGCACCACATCGGCGAGTTCCACCGGTGGGTGCGGGAGGTGCAAGTGCCGTGACCGGCAACCTCCGCCGCGTCTTCCGGCGCTCAGCAGGGCGCCTCGCGGCACCGGCCCCGCGCCCCCGTACAACCAGTACGAGGACGCGGGTCCGGCACCGCGATGCACCCGTCTGCCCGTCGAAATACGGGGCGAAGGCCGCCGGTCACGGCACTCGTCAAATGAGCGCCCTGATCGCCCGCTCGAACCCGATCACGTGCTGAGAGGCCAGCTCGCCCGCCTTCTTGGCGTCACCCTCCACGATCGCGGTCAGCAGCGGCACGTGCTCGTCGACGTGCCCGGCCATCCCGGACAGCCGCGGCAGGAAGACGCACCAGATGCGCGTGGCCAGGTTGTCGTAGGAGATCAGGGTGTCCTCGAGGAACGGGTTGTGCACGCACCGGTAGATCGCGCGGTGCACGCCGACGTCGTCGCGCAGCAGCGCGGTGTTGTCGCCCGGCCGGGCGGCGGTCTCCAGCTCCGACCGCAGCGCGGTCAGGGCGGCCCGGTCCGCCGCGGTGGCGCGTTCGGCGGCGGCGGACGCGGCGAGGGGTTCCAGCGTGCGGCGGACCTCGGAGATGTGGGAGAGGTCGGAGATGTTGACGTCGGTGGCGAACGTGCCGCGGCGCGGGAAGGCGACGACGAGCCGTTCCTGCTCAAGCCGTTTCAGGGCCTCGCGGATCGGGGTGCGGCCGACGCCGAGCTCGGTGCGCAGCCGGTCCTCGTTGATCGGTTCGCCCGGCTTGATCTCCAGCATCACCAGGCGGTCGCGCAGCACGGCGTACGCCTGCTCCGTCATCGAGGAGGCCGCGGGCTCGTCGTTGACCTGCGTGTTCATGTGACCTACGGTACTGCACAGACTGATATACCAGTAGTCGACCAGGTGATTTCGCTGGAGGCGTCGCGATGACCAGCCCGCCCGGAGCACATTTGCCCGAGCACCCGGACTTCCTCTGGGAGAACCCGGAACCCAAGGCCTCCTACGACGTCGTGGTGGTCGGCGGTGGCGGGCACGGCCTCGCGACCGCCTACTACCTCGCCAAGGTCCACGGCATCACGAACGTCGCGGTGCTGGAGAAGGGCTGGCTCGCGGGCGGCAACATGGCCCGCAACACCACGATCATCCGGTCCAACTACCTGTGGGACGAGAGCTCCGGCATCTACGAGCACTCGTTGAAGCTGTGGGAGGGCCTGGAGGACGACCTCGGCTACCCGATCCTGTTCGACCAGCGCGGCGTGCTGAACCTCGCGCACAGCCTGCAGGACGTGCGCGACAGCGTCCGGCGCGTCAACGCCAACCGGCTCAACGGGATCGACGCGGAATGGGTGGACGCCGCGGGCGTCAAGGAGATCTGCCCGATCGTCAACGTCTCGCAGGACGTGCGGTATCCCGTGCTGGGCGCCACCTATCAGCCGCGCGCGGGCATCGCGAAGCACGACTACGTGGCCTGGGGCTACGCGCGGGCCGCGCACGCGATGGGTGTCGACCTGATCCAGAACTGCGAGGTCACCGGGCTGGAGACGGCCGGCGGCCGGATCACCGCGGTGGAGACCTCGCGTGGCCGCATCGCCGCCGGTCGCGTCGCGTTGTGCGCGGCCGGGCACAGCTCCGTGCTCGCGGCGATGGTCGGCCTGCGGTTGCCGCTCGCCTCGCACCCGTTGCAGGCCTTGGTGTCCGAGCTGCTCGAACCCGTCCACCCGACCGTCGTCATGTCGAACGCGGTGCACGTCTACGTCTCCCAGGCGCACAAGGGAGAGCTCGTGATGGGCGCCGGGATCGACAACTACAACGGTTACGGCCAAAGGGGTTCGTTCCACATCATCGAGCAGCAGATGGCCGCGGCGCTGGAGCTGTTCCCGGTCTTCGCGCGGGCGCACCTGCTGCGGACGTGGGCGGGCATCGTCGACGTGAGCCCCGACGCGTCGCCGATCGTCGGTCTCACGCCAGTCCAGGGTCTCTACCTGAACTGCGGCTGGGGGACCGGCGGGTTCAAGGCCACGCCCGGTGTCGGTGACTGCTTCGCGCACACCATCGCCCACGACAAGCCGCACCCGTACAACGAGCCGTTCACCCTTGAGCGCTTCACCACCGGCGCCCTCGTCGACGAGCACGGCGCCGCAGCCGTGGCGCACTAGCAGGAGCTGACATGCAACTCATCCCGTGTCCGTGGTGCGGGCCGCGCGAGGAAGCGGAGTTCCACTACGGCGGCCAGGCGCACGTCGCGTACCCCGAGGACCCGTCGGCGCTCACCGACGAGGAGTGGGCGCAGTACGTGTTCTTCCGGGACAACCCGAGCGGCCCGTTCGCCGAGCGCTGGAGCCACAGCGCGGGGTGCCGGCGGTGGTTCAACGCCGTCCGCGACACCCGCACCCACGACCTGCTCGCCGTGTACCGCGCCGGCGAGCCGATGCCGGAGGTGGCGTCATGACGTTCCGCACGCCCATCGGTGGCAAGATCGACCGGAACACCTTGCTGCACTTCACCTTCAACGGCCGGTCCTACACCGGACACCCCGGTGACACGCTCGCCTCGGCCCTGCTCGCCCACGGGGTGCACGAGATCGGCAGCAGTGTGAAGCTCGGCCGGCCGCGCGGGATCGTCGCGGCGGGCTCCGAGGACCCGACGTCGCTGGTGCAGATCGAGGCGCCCTTCCCGGAACCGATGCTGCTCGCCACCACCGTCGAGCTGTACGACGGGCTGGTCGCACGTGGGCTGGCCGGGCAGGGACGGCTGTCCGCGGAGCCCGATCCGGCGCGGTACGACGCCAAGCACGAGCACTGCGACGTGCTGGTCGTCGGCGCCGGGCCCGCCGGGCTGGTGGCCGCTCTGACGGCCGCGCGCAGCGGGGCGCGGGTGGTGCTGGTCGACGAGCAGAACGAAGCCGGTGGGTCGTTACTCGGCGTGGACGAGTACCTGGACGACCGGCCGTCCGCGGAGTGGGTCGCGGACGTCGTGGCCGAGCTGAAGACCACGCCCGGCGTGCTGGTGCTGGAGCGCACCACGGCGTTCGGCATGTACCAGGACGGGTTCGTGCTCGCGCTGCAGAAGCGCACCGACCACCTCGGGTTCGCGGCGCCTGCTTCCGTTGCGCGGCAGCGGGTGTGGCGGATCCGGACCAAGCAGACCGTGCTGGCCACCGGTGCGCACGAACGTCCGGTGGTGTTCGCGGACAACGACCGGCCCGGGATCATGCTGGCCTCGGCCGCGCGGACGTTCCTGCACCGGTACGGGGTGGTGCCCGGATCGCGGGCGGTGGTGTTCACGACCAACGACAGTGCCTATTGCGCGGCGATCGATCTGGCGGAGTCCGGTGTGGACATCGCGCTGATCGTGGACGCTCGGCCGGAGGCGCCGGCACGGCTGGCGACGGAGTGCGCGGCGCGGGGGATCGAGGTGCTGGCCGGGCAGGTGGTGACCGGGACCGAAGGTGTCGGCCGGGTCACCGCTGTGCACCTCGGTGAGAAGCGAGTTGAATGCGACACGCTTCTGGTGTCGGGCGGTTGGAATCCCGTCGTCAGCCTGTTCAGCCAGGCTCGCGGCACGCTGCGCTACGACGCCCAGCTCGGCGCGTTCGTGCCGGGCGAGGGCCTCCCCACCGTGCGCGTCGCCGGTTCCGCGACCGGAGAACTCGACCTCACCGCGTGCGTGCGCCAGGGCCGGGAAGCAGGCGAGGCCGCCACTTCCGGCTTCACGCCCGGCGGCCAGGTGCCGCTGCCGGTGTCGGACTCCCGTTGCACGGCACGCACCGGCCTGGTGCTGTGGCGCGTCCCCGGCAACGAGGACACCAGCTTCGTCGACCTGCAGCGCGACGCGACCGTCGCGGACGTGCTGCGCGCCACGGGTGCGGGCCTGCGGTCGTTGGAGCACATCAAGCGGTACACGACCATCGGCACGGCCCACGACCAGGGCAAGACGTCCGGCATGATCGCGGCAGGCATCGTCGCCGAAGCGCTGGGCGTGGAACTGGCGGACCAGCGGCCCACGACGTTCCGCCCGCCCTACACCTCGGTGTCGTTCGCGGCACTGGCCGGGCGCAACCGCGGCGAGCTGCACGACCCGGTGCGCGTCACGGCGATCCACCCGTGGCACGTGGCGCACGGGGCGTTGTTCGAGAACGTCGGCCAGTGGAAGCGGCCCTGGTACTACCCGCGCGACGGCGAGGACCTGCACGCGGCCGTGCTGCGCGAGTGCCGGGCGACGCGCGAGGGCGTCGGGATGATGGACGGCTCGACGCTCGGCAAGATCGACGTGCAGGGCCGTGACGCGGGCAAGTTCCTCGACATGCTCTACACGAACATGATGAGCACGTTGAAGGTCGGCCGGATCCGGTACGGCGTCATGTGCGGCGTGGACGGGATGGTGATCGACGACGGCACGGTCATCCGGATCGGCGAGGAGCGGTACCTGGTCACCACGACGACCGGCAACGCCGCCAAGATCCTCGACTGGATGGAGGAGTGGCTGCAGACGGAGTGGCCGCACCTCGACGTGCACTGCACCTCGGTGACCGAGCACTGGGCCACGATTCCGTTGGTGGGCCCCAGGTCCCGTGACGTGCTGGCCGCGGTGGCGCCCGGACTGGACGTCAGCAACGAGGCGTTCGAGTTCATGACCTGGCACGACGCCGAGGTCGCGGGAGTGCCGGCGCGCGTGTGCCGGATCAGCTTCTCCGGCGAGCTCGCCTACGAGATCAACGTGACCGCCTGGCACGGCCTCGCCGTGTGGGAGGCGTTGATGGCGGCGGGCGAGCAGTACGGGATCACGCCGTACGGCACGGAGACGATGCACGTGCTGCGCGCCGAGAAGGGCTACCCGATCATCGGCCAGGAGACCGACGCCACGGTCACGCCGCAGGACCTGGGCATGTCGTGGGCCGTGTCGAAGAAGAAGCCCGACTTCATCGGCAAGCGGTCGTTCGCGCGCGCGGAGAACAACCGCGGCGACCGCAAGCAGCTGGTGGGCCTGCTGCCCGTGGACCCGAACGTGTTGCTGCCGGAGGGTTCGCAGATCGTCGAGACCGACCGGTTGCCCGAACCGCCGGTGCGGATGCTCGGTCACGTCACGTCCAGCTACCCCAGCGCGGCGCTCGGCCGGACCTTCGCGCTCGCTCTCGTGCGGTCCGGTCACGAACGCATCGGCGAGACGCTGTACGTGCCGGTCGAGGACGAGCTCGTGCCGGTCACCGTCACGGAATCCGTGCTCTACGACAAGGAAGGAGCCCGTCGTGACGGCTGACCCGACCAGTCCGCTGGCGGCCTGGACCGACCGGCTGGCGGCGCTCGCTCCCGCGTTGCACGTGGCGGAGCGGCCCTTCCGCTCGCAGCTCACCGTGCGCGCGTCGGACCCCGACGCCATCGCGGCGATGGGCTCGGCGCTGGGCACGCGGTTCCCTTCGGTTCCGTGCACCTTCAACGCCGGCTCCGGGCCGTTCGGGGACGTCGAGGTGCTCTGGCTCGGCCCCGACGAGTTCCTCGTGACGGCGGCACCCGACCTGCAGATCGCGATCGAGGAGGTGTTGCGTGGCGCGCTCGGATCATCGCGCGGGTCCGTTGTGGACACTTCGGCGCAGCGCACGACCCTGGTCCTTCAAGGGCCGCACGTCCGGGACGTGCTCGCTCACGGATGTGCCGTGGACCTGCACCCGTCTTCGGCTCCCACCGGCACTTGCGTGCAGACGCTGCTCGCCAGGACGGGAATCGTCCTGCAGGTGCACGACGACGACGTGACGCTGCTGGTCCGGTCGTCGTTCGCCGAGTACCTCGCGGCCTGGCTGAGCGACGCGTGCGCCGAGTACGGAGTGGCGTCATGAGCCGGCACTTCACCCTCACGCTGAGCTGCCCCGAGCGGGCGGGCATCGTCCACGCCGTCACGTCGTTCCTCGTCGACCACGGCTGCGACATCGTGGAGCACCAGCAGTTCGACGACGACGTCCGCAGCAAGCTGTTCCTGCGCACCGCTTTCACGTGCGCGTCGGCCGACGCCGACGAGCTCGCGACGGCGTTCGCCGCGGTCGCGAACCAGTTCGAGATGAGCTTCGACCTGTGGGACGAGCGCGCGCCGCGCATCCTCGTGATGGTGTCGAAGGCCGGCCACTGCCTGAACGACCTGCTGTTCCGCTGGCGCGCGGGCAGCCTCGGCGGCGAGATCGCGGTGGTCGTGTCGAACCACGAGGACCTGCGCCCGATGGCGGAGGCGGCCGGACTCGACTTCGTGCACGTGCCCAACACCGCCGAGACCAAGCACCTCGCCGAGCAACGGCTGCTGGAGCTCGTCGAGGAGTACCAGGCCGACCTGGTGGTGCTGGCGCGGTACATGCAGGTGCTGTCCAACGACCTGTGCGAGAAGCTGGCCGGGCGGGTGATCAACATCCACCACTCGTTCCTGCCGGGCTTCAAGGGCGCCAAGCCGTACCACCAGGCCTACGACCGCGGTGTGAAGTACGTGGGCGCGACGGCCCACTACGTGACGCCCGACCTCGACGAGGGCCCGATCATCGAGCAGGAGGTGCTGCGCGTCGACCACTCCTTCGACCCGCGCTCGCTCACCGCGGTCGGCCGGGACGCCGAGGCGCTCGCCCTGTCGCGTGCGGTGCGGTGGCACTGCGAGCACCGCGTGCTGCCCAACGGGAACGGCACGGTCGTGTTCCGCTGACTTGTATCGACGATGTATCGGCCGTGGATGTCCCCCCGAGAGGCTGCGGGAGCAGTGCAGTCAGGGAAAAGGGGATGTTCATGCGGTTCACCAAAGTGACGGCCGCGGTCGTCGGCCTGCTGGGCGCGGCGGTCATCAGCACCGCCGCTCCGGCCGGCGCGGCCACCGACGAAGTGTTCAGCCCGGACGTCGAGATCGCGGCGCCGTGGCTCGACGACACGGCCACCGCGCCGGCCGGCGACGTCGCGATCCAGCAGACCGCGGCCGGCGCGATCAAGTGGATGTCGGACCGCCGCGGCAGCACCGCGTACGAGGGCTACTGCGAGCGCGCGGTGCGCCTGGCGTGGGACCGCACGACCCACCACGCCTCGGCCATCGAGCACTGGCGGTCGTCCGACGGCGCCCGCCACACCACCGGCACGCCGCCCAAGGGCGCGTTCGTGTTCTGGAACACCAGCTCGAACGGCCACGTGGGCATCGCGGACGGCGCGGGCGGGTTCTGGTCGACCAGCGTCGGCGGCAAGATCGGGCACGGCAGCTCGGTCGGCTACTTCCGCAACTACCTCGGCTGGAAGCCCGGCAACAGCAACTGATCCAGTGCGCCCGCCGCGCGCGCCAACGTGCGCAGCGCGGCGGGTTCGCCTTCCCGGTTGCCCGTGCGCCGGTAGGTCTCCAGCGCCTGGCTCACCAGGTCGTGCGCGGCCTGCGGGTGCCCGTTCGACAGCAACGCCTCGGCCAGCTCGACCTGGGCGTACGCCGTGCACCGCTCGTCGGTGAGGTCCATCAGGATCGACACGGCCCGCCGCGCGCTGACCAGTTCCTCCGCGTGCTCGCCCGTGCTGCGGTGCAGCGCCGCCAGCCGGACCAGCACGAGCGCCTCCCGGTGCGCGTCACCGAGTTCGGCGGCGAGCCGCCGGGCACCGGTGAGCCACCCGCGGGCCTCCTCCAGCTCGCCGAGTGCGCCGTGGACCGCGCCGATCGACGCCCGCACGTGCGCCGCGGAGTGCGGATCGCCCGCGGCCTCCAGCAGCCGCAACGCCTCGGTGTAGCAGGCCATCGAGTGCTCGTACTCGGCACGCAGCCGGTACACCACGCCGACGCCCGCGACCGCCGTGCCCTGCCCTCGCTCGTCACCGATGGTCCGGTAGAGCTGTTGGGCCGCAAGCAGTTCCCGTTCGGCGTCGGCGAACTCGTCGCGGTAGATGTGCACCTGGGCGATGCCGCGCCGCAACGCCGCCTCACCGGCCTCGTTGCCCGTCGCCAGGACGGCCTGCAACGCCCGCGCGTGCGTGCGGGCCCAGTCCTCGTAGTGGCTGTGCAGGTCGAAGAACGGCACGCAGGCCGCGGCGAGCTGCCACGCCACCTCGTCGAGCCCGGCGGCCGCGGCGAGGTCCACCGCGCCGCACAACGTCCGCCGTTCCGCCTCGAACCACGCGACCGGGTCGGCCAGCAGGTGTTCCGGCGCCGCCGTTTCCTTCACGTCGGCGATGGTCGTGCCGAACGTGACCGGCAACCGGCGCGCGGCCGTGACCGCGAGCCACAGCCAGGCGCGCAACGTGCGTTCCAGCGTCTCTCGCCGGTCCGGCAAGGCGTCGGCCAGCTCCAACGCGTGGCAGCGCAACAGGTCGTGCAACCGGTAGCGCGGCTGGCCGATCCCGTCGGCACCGCACGACTCCAGCAGGTTCGCGTCGACCAGCCCGTCCACCAGGTGCTCGGTGTCCGGCTCGCCGAGCAGCGGCTCGACCACCCAGCCGGGGAAGTCCTGCGCTCCCAGCAACGCGAGCCGCACGAACGCCCGGAACTCGCGGCCGGGCAGTTGCCGGACGCTCAGGTCGAAGCTCGCCCGCACCGCCAGCTCACCGGAGCTGAGCTCCCGCAACCGAGTCGACTCGTCGACCAGCCGTTCCCGCAGCACCTGCATCGACCACCCGCTGCGCCCGGCCAGCCGCGCGCCCGCCACCCGGATCGCCAGCGGAAGGTGCCCGCACGCGCGGGCGATGGCCGCGGCCTCGTCGGGCTGGGCGCTGACGCGGTCCTCACCCGCGATGCCCGCGAGCAGCTCGGCCGCCTCGCCGGGTTCGAACGGCGGCAGCTCCAGCTGCACCGCGCCGGGCAGCTCGGACAGCCTGCGCCTGCTGGTGACCAGCACCGCGCACCCGGCGTCGGCGGGCAGCAGCGGCACGAGCTGGCTCACCGAGGCGGCGTCGTCGAGCACCACCAGCACCCGCCGTCCCGCGAGCCGCGACCGGTAGAGCGCGGCACGGGCGGTGACCTGCGACGGCAGTCCGGCCCCGGTGATACCCATGGCGTGCAACAGTTCCGTGAGCACGTCGCCCGCCTCGCGCGGGTGTTCGGACGTGCCGGCGAGGTCGACGTACAGCTGGCCGTCCGGGAAGTGGTCGCTGACCAGGTGCGCCACCCGGATCGCGAGCGTCGACTTGCCGACGCCGGGTGGTCCGGTCACGCCGGCCACCGGTGCCGACACCGAGGGTCGTCGCAGGGCCGCGGTCAGGGTCTCGGTTTGCGTTGCGCGGCCGCAGAAGTCGGACGCGGAGGGTGGCAGCTGGTGGAGGGAGGCGGCCGGGTCGTGGTGGGGGACCGCCGAGAGTGGCAGCTGCCGCACCGGGACAGCCGGCTCGTCCCGCAGCACCGCCAGCTGAGCCTCGCGCAACGCCGGTCCCGGCTCCAGCCCGAGCTCGTCCGCGAGCCGTTCGCGCATCTCCGCGTAGACCTGCAACGCCTCGGCCCGCCGGTTGTCCCGTTGCAGCGCAACGACGAGCTGCCCGCACACACTCTCGCGGTACGGATGTTCCGCCAGCAACGCCCGCAGCTCGGGAATCGCCGCGGCGCTCTCACCCGAAGCCACCTGCAACGCGAGCCGCTGCTCGGTCGCCGCGAGCCGGGCCTCGTCGAGGCGGGCGAGCGCGGGCGCCCAGGAGTCGTGGCCGGGCAGGTCTTCGAGCGGACGGCCGCGCCACAGGGATTCCGCCTGGCGCAACAACTTCAGTGCCTCATCAGGATGGCGGCGTGCCTGCGCCACCAGGCGCTCGAACAGCACCGCGTCGAGCTCGTGCGGCTCGACCTCCAGCAGGTAGCCGGTGCCGTGCGTGCGCAGGCGGTCGTCGAGCAGTTGCCGCAACTGCCAGACGTACGTGCGGACGTTCGACACCACCGACCGCGGCCGCGACGCCGGCCAGAGCACCTCGACGAGCTGGTCGAGCGAGACGCCGGTGTTCGCGTGCAACGCGAGGTGCGCCAGCAGCGCCCGTTGCTTGACACCGCCGAGGCTCTCCCTGCGGTCGTCCCGCCAGACCTCGAGCGGTCCCAGCAGCCGCACGCTCAACCCGCTGATGGCCCCTCCGCTCCTCGGCGACTCCGGGCGGGAGGATAGCGGCGGTGCCGCGGCCTTCGTGCCGGTTCGCGGCAATTCGTCGACGCAGGCGCTGCAACCCGGCAACCGATCACGGCTGCAGGCGGATCCGGTAGCGGTAGCCGTAGCGGTGCCCGCTCACCCACAGCTCGTCCGCCGCACCGGCCACCGCGGCGATCCCGCCCACCACCTCGTCCACGCCGGTCGGCTGCTCGGCGACCGTCACCGCGGTGAGGTCCGCGACCGCCGTGACCACTCCGGTGGAGAGGTCGACGCGGATCAGCCAGTCGGTTCCCGACACCACCGCCCACGCCTGCGGATAGCCGTTGACGGCCACGCAGTCCAGGTCGCCGAGCCGCGCGGTGGACCACTCGCGGCTGGCGACCCGCACCTCGCCGATGACGGCGGCGGTGTCGTGGTCGCGCAGCAGCAACCGCGTCGTGCCGTCGGACTGCACCAGGCGGGTGCCGTCGTCGCACAGGCCCCAGGTCTCGTGGGAGGCGGGCGCACGCCGTCGTTCCGCCAGCGTGACCGGATCGCGCAGCACCGTGGAGCCGGAGCTCAGATGCCACAGGCCGGCCGGGGCGAGCGCGATGCCGCCGTCCGTCGGCGTGCCGGGCGCGTTCTGCCGGGCGCGCGGGGCACCGGTCACGGACAGCGCGCGGACCGCCGGGCCGGCGAGTTCCACCAGGGTGTCGCCGACGAGTTCCAGACCGCGGGTGTCGGCCCGGTCGGTGCGGACGCGTTCGAGCACCCGTGCGTGTAAGTGCCGCGACACGGAGGTGGTCGTGGTGACCGGTGACGAAGCGGCGAAGTGCGGGGGAGTGGAGGCGGCGGACGCGCAGGCGGCCGGCGAGAACGCCAGCAGGGCGGCGAAGGCGAGCCGCCGGGCCGGCAGGTCGTTGACGCGTGAGGAAGTCACGAGATCGATCGTGTCGGGCAGGCGGCGGTGCCCACCTCGCCCGCGGCGGATGGCCTTCTCCGCCGTGCTCATCCCTCGCGGAGGAGGCCGCGAACAGGAGCAGCCCACGACTCTTGCGGCACGGCAGCTCCACCCGAAGGGACGACGACATGGCTGACACGAGACGTCGATGGCTCGCCCGGTTCGCCTTTCTCGCCGCGGCGGCGGCGGTCGTGCTGGTTCTGGCGGTGGCCGGGCCGCGGGCCGGCATCGGTCTCGTGCTGGTCGGTCTGGCGGGGACGGTGGTGACCCTCGCCGGTGCCTGGTGGTTCCTCGTCCACCACGGCGTGGTGCGGTGGCTGGCCGGGTTCCTGGTGGTCTTCGCGCCGGTGGCGGTGGCGGTCGTGTACGCGCGGGCCCACCTGGTGTGGGTGGTCGGGGCGGCCGCCGCGCTGTGGATGATCGCGCTGGCCTGCGGGCGGCGTGCGCTCACCAGCGTCCATGATCCGGACGAGGAGGAGACCCCGCCGCCGAGCCGACCGTTCCTGATCATGAACCCGCGGTCGGGCGGGGGCAAGGTCGAGCGGTTCGGGCTGGTGGAGCGGGCGTGGCTGCTGGGGGCGCGGGTGTGCCTGCTCGACGGCACGCGGGACGTCGCCGAGCTCGCCCGCCAAGCCGTCCGCGAGGGGGCCGACCTGCTGGGCGTGGCCGGAGGTGACGGCACCCAGGCGCTCGTGGCGGACGTCGCGGCCGCGCACGGGGTGCCGTTCCTGGTGATCCCCGCCGGGACGCGCAACCACTTCGCCCTCGACCTCGGCCTGGACCGCGACGACCCGATCGGCTGTCTCGAAGCCCTCACCGACGGCGTCGAGCTGCGTGTCGACCTCGGCGTGATCGGCGACCGCACGTTCGTCAACAACGCGTCGTTCGGTGCCTACGCCGAGCTGGTGCGCAGCCCCGCCTACCGCGACGACAAGATGGCCACGATGCTCGACCTCTTACCGGACCTGCTCACCGAGGAGCGGCCGGCGCGGCGACTGCGCCTGCGGGCCGGGGACGCCGAGGTCGAAGGCCCGCAGGCGGTGTTGATCAGCAACAACCCGTACGGCACGGGCGATCTGGCCGGGTGGGGGCGCCGGCCGCAGCTCGATGGTGGCCGGCTGGGCGTTCTCGCCGTCACGGTCCACGACGCCGCCGAGGCCGCCGGTCTGCTGCGCGGGCGACGGGGCTCGAACGCGCTGCTCGAACGGACCGCGCCGGAGGTCGTGATCACCGCCGACGCACCGTTGCTCCCGGTGGGCGTGGACGGCGAGGCCGTCACGATGCCCACGCCCGTGCGCTGCACGACCAGGCCGGGAGCCCTGCGGGTACGGGTGCCGAGGCACCGCGGGACAGCGGCGGCGTCACGACCGGACCTGGACTGGCACGAGCTGCGCCGCCTGGCCTTCACCCGATGAGGATGAGGCCGCCAACCACACAAGGAGGACGGCATGTGCCGATGGCTCGCGTACTCGGGTTCTCCGGTCCTGCTGGAGGATCTCCTCTACAAACCGGAGAACTCGCTCGTCACCCAGAGCCGGCACGCCCGGCTGGGCGTGGAGGCCGTCAACGGCGACGGCTTCGGCGTCGGCTGGTACGCGGACGCGCGGACACCTGGCCTGTTCCTCAGCACCGAACCCGCCTGGAACAACCGGAACCTGCGCGAGCTGTCCGCGCGGATCGCCTCGGGCCGGGTGTTCGCGCACGTCCGGGCGTCCACCGGCACCGCGGTGCAGCAGACCAACTGCCACCCGTTCCGGTACGGGCGGTGGCTGTGGATGCACAACGGGCTGATCGCGGACTTCCCGTTGGTGCGCAGGGAGCTCGCGTTGCGCGTGGACCCGTCGCTCTACGCCGGGATCGAGGGGTCGACGGACTCCGAGATCCTCTTCCACCTGGCCCTGACGTTCGGCCTGGAGACCGACCCGCCGGCGGCGGTGGCCCGCGCGGTCGGCTGCGTCGAGGAGGCGGGCGCGGAACAGGGGATCGTGCATCCGCTCCAGATGACCGTCGCGACGACCGACGGCGAGACCACCTGGGCGTTCCGCTACTCCAGCCAGGGCCGGTCGCGGAGTCTCTTCCACAGCAGGGACGTCACGACGCTGCAGGAGCAGTACCCGGACAACCCGACGCTGCACTCGCTGTCCGCGGGCACGCGGCTGGTGGTGTCGGAACCGCTGGGCGACCTGCACGGCGCGTGGCGCGAGGTGCCCGAGTCGTCCTGCGTGGCGATCAGCGGCGAGGACGAGGAGATCCGCGCGTTCGAACCGGTCAGAGCCAGCCGGTGGTGAGCTTCTGCACGGCGGTGCCGTCGGTGTCCGCGAGCTTGGTGGCGACGAACGCGCGGGCCGAGTCGGAGGTCTGCAGACGGAACGGCGGCCGCTCCTCGGTGAGCGCGCTGATGATCGTCGCGGCGGCTTCGGCCGAGGTCTGCGCGCCGCTGAACGCCGACGCGGTGCGGTTGAGGTAAGCCTGCAGCAACGCGCCGTACGGGCCGGCCGCCTCGATCGCCGACTCGCGGTCGACGCCGACGTTCGAGACGAACTCGCTGGCCACGGCACCGGGCTCGACGACGGACACGGTCACGCCCTGCTGGGCGGCGACCGGGGCGAGGGACTCCATCATGCCCTCGACGGCGAACTTCGCGGCGCAGTAGGCCTCGTTGAACGGCTGGCCGAACACTCCGCCGACGCTGCTGACCGTGACGACCCTGCCCTTGGCGGCACGCAGGTGCGGCATCGCGGCCTTGGTCATCGCGACCACGCCGAAGTAGTTCACCTCCATGACCTTGCGGTAGTTCTCGATCGAGTCGGTCTCGACGGTGCCGAGGTGCCCGGCGCCCGCGTTGTTGACCAGGGCGTCGAGCCGGCCGTAGTCGCGCACGACGCTCTCGACGACCTCGGCCACCGACGCGGGGTCGGTGACGTCGAGCCGCCGGACGTCCATGTCCTTGAGCCGATCGTCCGCACGGGAGGTGTCGCGCATCGTCGCCACCACGCGGTAACCGGCCTGCTGGGCCTGGACCGCGGCGGCGAGGCCGATGCCGGAGGACGTGCCGGTGATCAGGACAACGGGAGACATGGTGCTCCTTGATTCATGGGGTGGATAGTTATTGACATGAACTAGTTTGCCAGACGATGGTTCATGTCGTCAACTATTTCCGGTAGGCTGGTGGCATGGACGCGCTCACAGCCGAGGTGATCGGGCTCATCGCGCGGATCGTCCAGCGCTACACCAAGGAGTACGAGCAGGCCGCCTCGTCGCTGGAGCTGACGTCGATCCAGGCGAAGGTGCTGGTCGCGCTCGACGAACCGAAGCCGATGCACCAGATCGCCGAGAAGCTGGGCTCGGAGCGGTCGAACGTGACCGGGATCATCGACCGGCTGGAGGCGCGCGGGCTCGTCGAGCGCCGGCCGGGGGAGACCGACCGCCGCGTCAAGTACATCGTGCGCACCGGACTGGGCCAGGAGCTCACGGTGAAGTTCCAGCGGCAGCTGAGGTTCGCCGCCGACCCGCTGGCCAGTTTCGGCACCGCGGACAAGAAGCAGCTGCGCGACCTGCTTCAGCGCATGCTGGGCGAAGACCTCGCGTAGGCGGCCGGGGTGGTGCCCGTCCACCTGCGGAACGCGCGGATGAACGCGGCCGCGTCCGCGTAGTCCAGGCGCAGCGCGACCTGCTCGACGGTCAGCTGGTGCAGCGTGATGAGCTCGATCGCCCTGACCCGCCTGGCCTCGTCGACGAGCTGCCGCAACGACGTCCCCTCCTCGGCGAGGTGGCGGCGCAGCGTCCGGGTCGACAGGTGCAGGCGCGCGGCGATCTCACCGGCGTCGGTCACGCCCTCCGCGATGATCTTCCGCACGTTCTGCGCGACGCACGGGGAGCAGCGTTCGAGCAGCAGCGACCGGCACGCGCGTTCGCAGGCCGTCATGGTGAGCGGATCCGCCTGCGGCAGCGGGAGGTCCAGCACGGCGGCGTCGGTGACGATCGCGTTGTGCGGCGCGCCGAACCTCACCGGTGCGCCGAGCGCGCGTCCGTAGTCGACGGACGTGGGATCGCCGCGCAGCTCCACGCGCATCGACGGCGGCGGCCGGTCCAGGATGGTGCGCAGCATGCCCGCCGTGACGGCGATCTCCCGTTCGACGAGAAAGGGCCGCAGCCCCGCCAGGTCCTGTCCGTCCTCCACGACCAGCTGGGCCTCGTCGCCGCGCATCCGCAGGCTCAGTCCGGTCACCGCGTAGGTGAGCGGCAGGTAGCGCAGGCCGAACTCGACGGCGGCCCGCACCGTCGGGCAGGTCAGCAGCGCGAAACCCCAGACCCCGTAGGCGCGCAACGAAAGCCGCTCGCCGACCGCGAGGCCGACACCGGGCGCGTGCCCGGTCGCGCGGACGAGGTTCGCCGCCACGGCCAGCTCCTGCGTGCCGCGCACCACCGCGTCCCCGGTCAGCATCTCGGGTGAGATCCCGGTGTCCTGCAAGCACTTCCGCGCGTCGACACCGTGCTCGGCGCCCACCTCCACCATGGCGCGCACCCCGGCCGTGCCGCGGTGGAACCGGACCGGTTGGCCGGAAAGGTCAACACGTCGGCCGCGATGGCCATCAGGCGACACCGTTGATCTCCCTAACGTCGAACCAGGTTGAGGGCGCCGGTGCCCGAGGCCGTTCCCACGATAGGGGCGGCCGGGTGACCGACTGGCGGCATCACCCGGACGCCGATGATCCAAAAGGAGCACCTATGACCCGCACGGTTCTGGTGACAGGCGGCAACCGGGGCATCGGCAGGTCCGTCGCCGAGGCGTTCCTCGGCAACGGCGCGAAGGTGGCGGTGACGCACCGCGGCGGCGACTGCCCGGACGGCGCGTTCGGCGTGAAGTGCGACGTGAGGGACCGCGAGCAGGTCGACGCGGCGTTCACCGCGGTGGAGGCGGAGCTGGGCCCGGTGGAAGTGCTGGTGGCCAACGCCGGCGTCACCGACAGCACGCTCATCACCCGCATGACCGAGGACACGTTCACGTCGGTCGTGGACACGAACCTCACCGGCGCGTGGCGGTGCGCCCGTCGTGCCGCCACGGGGATGGTGCGCGCCCGGCGCGGCCGGATGATCTTCATGTCGTCGGTGGTCGGCATGTACGGCAGCGCGGGCCTGACGAACTACGCGGCCAGCAAGGCGGGCCTGATCGGTCTCGCCCGCTCGCTGGCCCGCGAGCTGGGCAGCCGCGGCGTCACGGCGAACGTCGTCGCGCCCGGCTACGTCAACACCGACATGACCGCGACCCTGCCCGAGCACTACGGCAAGCAGTACCGCGACGCGATCCCGTTGCGCCGCTTCGCCGAACCGGACGAGGTGGCGGCCACGGTGCTGTGGCTCGCCAGCGACGACGCCCGGTACGTGACGGGCGCGGTGATCCCGGTCGACGGCGGGCTCGGGATGGGGCACTGATGTCGTCCGTCCTGCTGATCGACGACGAGGTGCTGGTCCGCCGAGGGTTCCGGCACGCGCTGGAGGAGGCCGGCGACCTCGTGGTGGTGGGGGAGGCCTCGCACGTGGCCGAGGGACTGCGGCTCGCCCAGCGCCACCGGCCGCGGGTGGTGATCACCTCGGACGTCGCGGAGCTGGCGCGGCTGCGGGCCTGTGCCGGTGGAGTCATCGCGCTGGCCGGGGAGGGGAGTGACGCGCAGCTGCACCAGGTGCTGACCGATGGCGCCCGCGGGTTCCTGTTGAAGCGGGCCAGTCACGAGGAGCTGCTGGCGGCGGTGCGGGCGGTGGCGCGGGGGCACGCGTATCTGTGTGCCGAGGTGACGGGGCGGCTGCTCGACCGGTTCGACATCCTGCCCCCGCCCGAGGAGGTGGACCGCGGGCTGGGGCTGTTGAGCGAGAGGGAACGGCAGGTGCTCGCGCGCATGGCGCGGGGGCGCAGCAACGACGAGATCGCGCGCGAGCTCTACCTCACCTGTGCCACGGTCAAGTCCCACGTGTCGCACATCCTGGCGAAGCTCGGGCAGCCCAACCGGATGCACGCGGCGCTGTTCGCACAGCGGCTGGGACTGCTGAGCCGGACCGGGTGAAGCCGCTGAGCCGGGCGGGGTGAGCGTGGGCCACGCCGTTGTGGCCGCGCAACGCCTCGCTCCGCTCAGCCGGACCGAGTGAGCGAGAACCACGGCGTTGTGGCCGCGCAACGCCGTGCGGCGCGGAGCCGGACCGAGTGAGCGTGGGCCACGGCGTTGTCGCCGCGCAACGCCGTGCGGCGCGGAGCCGGGCGGCGCGAGCGTGGGCCACGGCGTTGTGGCCGCGCAACGCCGTGCGGCGCGGAGCCGGACCGAGTGAGCGTGGGCCACGACGTTGTGGCCGCGCAACGCCGTGCGGCGCGGAGCCGGACCGAGTGAGCGTGGGCCACGACGTTGTGGCCGCGCAACGCCTCGCTCCGCTCAGCCGGACCGGGTGAAGGCGAGCACCACGTTGTGGCCCCCGAACCCGAAGGAGTTGGAGATCGCCGCCCCGATCCGCGCGTGCCGCGGCCGGTCCGCGACGATCTCCAGCTTCACGTCGGAGTCCTGGTCGTCGAGGTTGCGCGTCGGCGGCACCACACCCTCCCGCACGGCGAGCACGGTGAAGATGGCCTCGACCGCGCCCGCGCCGCCGATCAGGTGGCCGGTCACCGACTTCGTCGCGGTGACCAGCGGGTGCGGGCCCAGGGCCTCCAGGACGGCGGCCGCCTCGACGCGGTCGCCGACCTGGGTTCCCGGTGCGTGCGCGTTGACGTGCGTGATGTCGTACGGGCTCAGGCCCGCCGAGCGCAGCGCGTGCCGGATGGCGCGGATCTGGCCGTCCGGCGACGGGGCGGTCATGTCGTGCGCGTCGGAGGTCATGCCGATGCCGGCGAGCTTCGCGGCGATCTTCGCCCCTCTCGCGCGGGCGAACGAGCCGCGTTCCAGCACGAGTGCGCCCGCTCCTTCCGCCATGACGAAGCCGTCGCGGGCCGAGTCGAACGGCCGGGACGCGCTTTCGGGGTCGGAATGCTTGCGGGACAACGCCCCCATCCGCGCGAACGCCGCGATGGACAACCTGCCCAGGCACGCCTCGGTGCCGCCCGCGACGACGATGTCCGCGAGACCGCGGCGCAGCAGCGCGGCACCGAGCGCGATCGCCTCCGCGCCGGACGCGCACGCGCTGGTCGGCGCGTGCGCCCCGCCCCGCGCGCCGAGATCCATGCTCACGGCGGCCGCGGGGCCGTTGGGCATGAGCATCGTGACGGTGAACGGGGAGACGCGGTCCGGGCCGAGCTCCTGGCAGCGTTCGTACTGCTCGACGAGCGTGCCGCCGCCGCCCAGTCCGGTGCCGAACACGACCGCCAGCCGTTCGGACTCCACCGCGGGCGCGCCCGCGTCCGCCCACGCCTGCCGGGCCGCGACGACGGCGAGCTGCTGGCAGCGGTCCATGCGGCGGCGGGCCACGCGGTCCAGGTACTGGCCGGGATCCTCGTGCGCCGGCGCGCCGATCCGCACCGGCAGGTCGGCCGACCACGGCGTGTCCAGCACGCGAGCGCCGGAACGACCGGCGAGCAGTCCGTCCCAAGTGGACTGCACGTCCCCGCCCTGGGGAGTGGACATGCCCAGTCCGGTCACGACGATCTCCTCCTCCCCGCCGGGTAGCGGGGGCAGCGACGGGTGCATCAGGGAGAAGTCGAGGAAGGTGCTCTCGTATGACATGCATCGAGAACACCACCGCGAACGCCGCCGCGGCAGCGGTCGCGCGACGGATCCGCGCCTCCGTCGCGCGACTGATCACAACGGAGCCGGATCTCCGTAACGTCCGCCCCGCAAGGGAAATCGGTGATGGCGGGGAGTGGTGCGCATGTCAGCGGAAGTGGCGGCCGACGTGGCCAACCTGGCGGACCTGTGCCGCAGGCAGGTGGCGTTGAGAGGAGAGGAACGCGCGTTCGTGTTCCTGGAGAGCGGGGTGGTCGAGTCGGCCACCATCACCTACGCGGAGCTCGACCGCCGGGCGCGGGCGATCGCCGTGCGGTTGCGGGAGCTGGCGTTGCCGGGATCACGCGCGCTGCTGTGCCATCCACCGGGGATCGAGTTCGTGGCGGCGTTCCTCGGATGCCTGTACGCGGGGATCATCGCCGTGCCAGCCCCCTCCGTGCGCCGGGCCACCGGCGACGCACGGCACAGCCGGTTGATCGCCATCGCCGACGACTGCCGGCCGGCGCTCCTGCTGTCCACGAAGGACACGATCGTGTCGATGCACGTGATCCTCGGCGACCGGCCGATCACGCCGCTCGCCACGGACGAGGTCGTCGACGGTTCCGACGAGTTCCGGGAGATGCACGAGTCGAACGAGGTCGCGTACCTGCAGTACACGTCCGGCACGACGGGCAGGCCCAAGGGGGTCGTCCTGACGCACGCGGGTGTGCTGCACAACCTCGCGCTGATCGTCCGCGGCGGCTCGCGGCCCGACGAGGACTTCGGGCGGGTCGCGCCGACCGTGTCGTGGCTGCCGGTGTTCCACGACATGGGGCTGATCGGCGGCGTGCTGCAACCGCTCTACCTCGGCCAGCTGTCCGTGCTGATGTCCGCGCAGTCCTTCGCGCGGGTGCCCGCCAACTGGTTGCGCGCGATCTCCCGGTACGGCGCGGAGATCGCGGCGGCGCCCAGCCTCGGCTACGAACTGTGCCTGCGCCGGGTCAGCGACGACCAGCGCGACGGCCTGGACCTCAGCCGCTGGCGCATCGCCGCGATCAGCGACGAACCGTTGCGCGCGGCCACGATCGACCGGTTCGCGGCGCGGTTCGCCCCGTGCGGGTTCCGCCGGGAGGCGTTCTTCCCCAGCTACGGCATGGCGGAGTCGACGGTGCTGGTCAGCGGCGGCCCGCTGGAGGGACAGCCGGTCGTGCGGCCGTTCGACACCAACGCGCTGGAACAGGGACGGGTCGCGCGGGCCAAGAGCGGTGCCGGCGCGCGCAGCCTGGTCGGCTGCGGCGAGCCCGATCCGTCGCTGGAGGTGGTCATCGTGGACCCGGAGACCCGCGAGCCCCTCGGCGACGACGAGGTCGGCGAGATCCTCGTGTCCGGGCCCAGCATCGGTGCGGGCTACTGGGCCGACCCCGCCGGCACCGAGCGGACGTTCGGCGCGCAGGTCGCGGGCCGGAAGTTCCTGCGCACCGGGAACCTGGGGTTCCTGTTCGAGGGCCAGCTCTTCGTCACCTGCCGGATCCCGGACCTGCTGGAGGTCGACGGCCGCCAGCTCTACCCGTACGACGTCGAGGCGACCGCGGTGGGCGGCCACCCGTCGTTGCGGGCGGCGTGCGCGGTGATGGACGGCGAGGACGTGGTGGTGCTCGCCGAGGTCGAGCACCGGTACCGCGCCACGCCGCGAGACGAGATCCGCAACGCCGTTTCGGCCGCGGTGCAGGCCGAACACGGGGTCGTGCTGGGCCGGGTCGTGCTGCTCTCGCCCGGCACCCTGCCGCTCACCACGAGCGGGAAGCTGCGCAGGGCCGCGTGCCGGACGCTGATGTTGGGAGACAGGGGATGAACCTCCGCGACGGAGTGCGGCTGCCGAAGGGTGTCGCCGGCGGCAGGCGCAAGTTCACCACGCTGGTCGAGCTGTGCCAGGCCCGTGCCGCGGCCGAGCCCGACATGAGGGCGTACACGTTCTACGCCGACGGACGCACCGAGTGGGACGCGCTGACGCTGTCCGACCTCGACCGCCGGGCGCGGGCGCTGGCGGTGCACCTCACGGCGCTCGCGCAACCGGGCACCCGCGCGTTGCTGTGCTTCGAACCCGGCCTGGACTTCCACATCGCGTTCCTCGGCTGCCTGTACGCGGGCCTGATCGCGGTGCCGGTCGCACCGCTCGACGGCACCCGCACCAGCGTGAAGGTGAGCCGCATCGAGTCGATCGTCGCGAGCTGCCGGCCGGACCTGCTGCTCTCCACCGGGCTCACGTTCGCCAAGTGCCTGCCGGTGATCGAGGAGTCGCTCCCGGACCTGGTGCGCCTCGCCGTCGATGAGATCGACCCGGGGCTGGCCGACCGGTGGACGCCGCCGTCCATCGGCATCAACTCGCCCGCGTACCTGCAGTACTCCTCGGGATCGACCGGCGAGCCCAAGGGCGTGACGCTGACCCACGGCAACGTGCTGCACAACCTCGCGTTGATCCACGACAACCTCTACCGCGCGTCCGACGAGGAGGGCCTGCCGCGTCCGACGAGCGTGTCGTGGCTGCCGTCGCACTACAACATGGGCCTGATCGGCGGCGTGCTGGATCCGTTGTACGCGGGGAGGTCCGCGCTGCTGTTCCCGGCCGGGGTCTTCGTGCGCAGCCCCATCAGCTGGCTGCGGCTGATCTCGCAGGTCGGCCGGGCGGACAGCTGCGCGCCGAACTTCGCGCTCGACCTGTGCGTGCGGCGCATCTCCGAGGTCCAGCTCACCGGCCTCGACCTGAGCGGCTGGGAGATGGCGCTGATCGGCGGCGAACCGGTCAGGGCGCAGACCCTGGACCGGTTCTGCGAGGTGTTCGCGCCCGCCGGGTTCCGCCGGGGCACGCTCGTACCGGGCTACGGCCTCGCGGAGTCGACCGTGATGGTCACCAGCGCGGTCGTGGGCGAGGGCCCGATGACCTTGCGCTGCGACGCCGAGGCGCTGACGCAGGGCCGCGCCCGCCCGGTCGACCCACCCGGCGGCAGGCGGCTGGTGAGCTGCGGTCCCGTCCCGTCGTCGATCACCGTGGTGGTGGCTGCGGAGTCCACTTTGGAGGAATGCGCGGAGGGTGAGGTGGGCGAGATCTTCGTGCAGGGCCCGAGCGTCGGCACCGGCTACTGGAACCGGCCCGACCAGGTGTTCCACGCCGAGCTGCCCGGCAGGCGCGGCCCGTTCCTGCGCACCGGCGACACGGGGTTCCGCTGGGACGGCGAGCTGTTCGTCACCGGCAGGGCCAAAGAGGTGATCATCGTGGCCGGCGCGAACCACCACCCGCACGACCTGGAGGCCACCGCGGAGACCGCACATCCGGCGGTGACCGGGTGCTGCGTGCTCGGGGTCGAGGACGGGCAACGGGAACGCGTCGTCGTGCTGGTGGAAGCGATCGGTGAGGTCGACGCCGACGAGGTGGCGATGGCGGTGCGCCGCACCGTCCACACCGGACACGGGGTGCGGGTGGACGACGTGGTGCTGCTCGCGCCGGGCACGTTGCCGCGCAGCGCCAGCGGGAAGCTGTTGCGGGGTGGGTGCCGGGAGGCCTACAGCGCGGGCAGGCTGGAGGGTCGGGTGCCGGGTGTGTGAGCTGTCTGGTCGCGGGCGGTGGAGGCGTGCGGCGTGGGCGGGGCTTTGGTGTCGGGTGCCGTGTGTGAGCCGGTCATGGACAGGGATGTCCAGGCGGCGGGTCGTCGTTCACCGCAGTGACGACGTTGGGCAGGTAGGTGCTGAACCGCGCGCGAACGTTGATGCGGAACATTTCCTGCGCGGCCCCCGGACTCGGGTAGTCCATGAGGTTGGTGGCCGCGGCGGCGTCCGACAGGAGGTCGCGCAGGCGTGTCTCGGACACCGCCGTGCCGGTGGCCGGATCCGGTCCGACCGTCAGCCAGGTCGGCTGCCAGTCGCTCGCGACGACGTTGTGCCGGTTGCCGATCCAGATCCGGCAGTTGTAGGCGACCCGGTACCCCGTGGTCCCGGCCGGGAGCGGGCGTGGCCCGTACATGCCGCGGGCGTCTATCCGGAACAAGGTCCTGGACGGCAACCCCAGCCCGGTGAGCGTGCGGTACACGCTGCGGGTGACGCCGACGTTGCGCTGCACCGAGATGTGGCCGGCGACGGCGCGGTTGCCCGCGGTAGCCTGAAGGCTCAGCAGTCCCCGTTCAGCGGGGGCGGCTGAGGGCAGGCGGTGTGCCCGCGGGCTGGGCTTCTCCTCCGGCAACCGTTCGCGCATGGCAGGCCTCCGCTGCCGAGGATGACGAGCGGTACCGGCACGCGTCAACGCCGATGAGTGCGGGTGACGATGCCCTTGCGGCCGCCCGAAAGGGCATCGTCCGGCGGTGTCCGCCATATTCGCGTCGACCGCTCAAGTCAATGGGGCGGTTCACCGTCGGCCGCGCGTGCGCGGTGGTGGCCGCACACGTGGTGCGGTCCATTGATCGGCTCCTAACCTCGGTGCCGTCCTGCCTGCGACGACGGAGGCGAGCACATGCGGTGGAGCAACGCGTTCCTGGCACTCGCGGCGGCCACGGGCCTGGCCGCCGCGTCCCTGTCGACGTCGGTCGCGGCGGTTCCGCCGCCGCAGACCGGCACGCTCGGCAAGCACGACATCACCGGCACCTACGTGAGCGGGGTGTCGTCGGGCGGCTACCTGGCCAACCAGCTGCACGTCGCCTATTCCAGCGTTTTCCAGGGCGCGGGCATCTTCTCCGCCGGTGCCTACGACTGCGCGCAGAACAACGTCAACACCGCCCTGTACGCGTGCATGGACACGTTCCAAGCCCGCAAGACGCCGGCCGAACTGGAGCAGCTGACCCGCAACCGCGCGGCGGCGGGCACCGTCGACCCGCCGCAGAACCTGTCCGGTGATCCCGTGTGGCTGTTCCACGGCACAGCCGACCAGACCGTGGACCGGGCGGTGAACGACGATCTCGCCACGTACTACCGCGACTTCGGCGCGCGCGTGGTCTACGACAACAGCAGTGCGGCCGGGCACGCGTGGGTCAGCCCGATCGGCCCGAACAGCTGCGGTGCCACGTCTTCGCCGTACATCAACAACTGCGGGACGGCCGATCCGGTGAAGGAGATGCTCACGCACCTGTTCGGTCAGGTGAACCCGGCCGCGGCCGGGGTGTCGGGCAGGCTCGTCCAGTTCGACCAGGGCCTGTACGTGCCCGGCGGGAACCCGGCGGCGGTCAGCATGGGGCGTGAGGGTTTCGCTTACGTGCCAAGGGCGTGCGACAGCGGGCCGTGCAAGCTGATGGTGACGCTGCACGGGTGCTACCAGTACTACGGCCTGGTCGGGAACGCGTTGCTGGACAAGAGCTATCTCAACGAGTACGCCGACACCAACAACATGATCGTGCTGTACCCGCAGGCCACCACGATGACGGGCAACCCGCGCGGCTGCTGGGACTGGTGGGGTTACCAGTCCGCCCAGTACCCGCTCAAGTCCGGTCCGCAGATGACCGCCATCGTGAACATGGTCAAGGCGCTGAGCACCGGAGGGCCGACCACGCCACCGGTTCCGGACTGCGTCACCGCGAGCAACTACGCCCACACCACCGCCGGTCGCGCCTACGCCTCGTTGGGGCAGACCTACGCGTTGGGCTCGAACCAGCCCCTTGGCCTGTGGAACACGTTCACGACCAGCAGCATCCGGCAGACCTCATCGAACTACTGGGTGAAGTGCTGATCGTCGGCGGTCGCGGCCCGGGCGAGCGCGGCGACGGTCTCCTCCAGGCCTCGCTGCACCTCGTCGCCCTGCGCCTCCCGCACGCTGTGCAGGCTCACCGTGATGCGCGACCGGTCCGGCGCCAGCTCCTCGATCTGCAGCTCGCCGTGGTAGTCGTCCGGACCCTCGGCACCCCATTCGAGGCGCCGCCGCCGCGGGTCCGGCCGCACCCACGCCTCGCCGTCCACGTGGTGGCCGTGCACCTCGGCCTCCACGTGCACCTGCTCGCCGCCCTCCGGCTCGGCGGCGGTCATCTGCGGGAAGTAGCGGGGGAGGTTCCTGGGCTCGGCCAGGAAACCGAACAGCGTGTCGGCCGCGATGTCGGCCTCGGCCGTGTGCGTGTAGGTCGTCATGGGACGCGGGGTACCCGATCGGCGGCCGCGGCGAACTGCGGGACGTCGCGCGTGCGGGCCGCGCGTTCGTGCCACCCGCGCTGGTCACGCCGGAACACCGGGTCGACGAACGCCCCGAGCGCGAAGAACGCCACCACGACCAGGTCCAGCCGGCCGAGATCGACCAGCGGTGACACGACGGTCGCGTAGGTCAGCAGGCCGGTCGCGCCGAGCAGTTCGCGCAACGCCAGCCGGGCCGGGTCGGCGCGGGAACCGTCCTCGGCGCGGATCCGGTAGCGCATCAACCACCCGCCGACCGTCCACCCGCCCGTGACGGCCGGCAGCACGACGCGCATCGCCGCCAGCACGCACAGGGCCCAGCGCGGATCGGAGTGCAGCACCAGCTTCGTGAACGAGAGCACCAGCACGAGCTCGGCGGCCAGGCCGAGCAGCCGGCGCGGCACCGTCACGGTCCCTTCCGGCGCGGTCGCGTCGTCGGACGACGGCACCCTGGGCACTACCAGCGCGGCGGGCGCGAGCATCCACCCCACCAGGGCGCCGGCGGTGTTCGAGATCAGGTCGTCCACGTCGGCGATCCGGTACGGGCACGGGTAGAAGCCGAGGTTTCCGGTGTACTGCACGACTTCGACGGCCAGCGAGAGACCGAACCCGATGGCGATCACGGCGAGCGGCCCCTTGCCGTACGCCTTGCGCAGCACCACACCGAGCGGGACGAACAACGCCACGTTGAACAGCTGCTGCAGGAACACCTGCGACCGCACCATCGCGGCGATGCCGTACCGCCCGTTGGCCGCCAGGTTGTTGTTCATGTCGGTGACCCACTGGAACGGGACCGTGGACAGCATCTGCTCGCCGTGGCACGTCCGGGCCGGGTCGTCGGGGAACGGGAGGAAGATCAGCGCCAGCGCAACGAGCCCGTAGGCCAGCAGCCCGTACAGCACGAACGCCCGACGCGGTTCCACGCGGCCGAACCGAAGGTAGTGCAACAAGACCAGCGGGATGAGCACCAACAGCCCGATACCCACGAACGCCAGGAATCCGGTCCGCGCGGAGTCCCAGTACGACGCCATCATGAGCGGTCCAGTGCCCGTTGGCGTCCCCTCCCCAAACCAGGTGAGGCGAAGATCCATCGGACGGACCACGCGGATGGCGCCGGTCGGTGTCCCCCGAGCGAGCTACCGGCAGATGTCCACCGCGTGGTGACGATTTCCCGCCGCGAAGCCCATAACTTTCAGCGCGACGTCTCACGGGAGGAATGATCATGCGCCTGTTGTGGCAGCTCGGTGCGGTTGTGCTGATGGCCTTCGCCGGTAGTGCGGCCGTCGGCCTGATGCAGTGGAACGCCCCGCTCACGCTGGTGGCCGGCCTGGCGGTGGCCGCGGCGTCGCTGCTCGTGTACGCGCGGGTGGTGCGGTGGACCGAACGGCGGGAACCGGCCGAAGTGGCCGTGCGGGGAGCGCGCGCCGCGTTCGGACGAGGGGTGCTGATCGGTGGCGGGATGTTCACCGCCGTGATCGCGACCATCGCGCTGTTCGGCGGCTACGAGGTTCATGGCTGGGGTTCCGCGGCAGGAGCGGTGGCGCTGCTCGGCTTCCAGGCCGCCGCCGTCGTCGCGGAGGAGCTGATGTTCCGCGGCGTGCTCTTCCGCCTGGCCGAACGCCGGCTCGGCACATGGGTGTCGCTCGCGCTCACCGGCCTGCTGTTCGGCGCGGCGCACCTGTTCAACCCGCACGCCACGGTGTGGAGCGCGCTCGCCATCGCGATCGCGGGCGGTTTCATGCTCGCCGCCGCCTACACCGCCACGCGCAACCTGTGGGTGCCGATCGGCGTGCACTTCGGCTGGAACTTCGTGCAGGGCGGCGTTTTCGGCGCCAGCGTCTCCGGCACGGACGCTCCGCGCGGCGTGCTGGACGGCGTGACGTCCGGCCCGCTGCTGATCGGCGGCGGCGAGTTCGGCCCGGAGGCGAGCGTGTTCTCGGTGCTGGCGGGCGTGGTGGTGACGATCGCGTTCCTGCGGCTGGCACGGCGCCGCGGCACCGTCGTGCCCTTCCGCCGCCGGTCCACCCCGACGGCTACGCTCACCGCGTGATCCGGCAGATCGCGGAGCTGTGGCGACGGTCGGGCGTCGTGGTCCGGGACGTCCCCATCGCGCTCGCACTGGCACTCGCCTCGCTGGTGCCCGCGCTGCAGCACCGCGGCACGCAGCTGGGCGACCTGCCGAGCCGCCCGATGGACACCCTCGCCGTGGCCGTGATCGCGCTGGAATGCCTGCCGCTGGTCGTGCGCCGGCGGTGGCCGCTCGTCAGCCTCGCCCTGGTGTCCGCCGGGTTCGCGGCCGACCAGCTCCTCGGCTACCACTCGGTCGCGGGCACCGCGCTGCCCATCGCACTGCTGAGCACGGGCCTGCACCTCGGCCACCACCGGCGCACCATCGCGGTGCTCGCCTCCGCCGCCTACGTGCCGCTGGCTCTCGCGCTCGACCGGCAGGGCTCCGGTGAGGGCGTGGCCGGGTTCGTGACCTTCTACCTGGCGCTGGCCGCCGCGTGGGTGATCGGGGCGTGGCTGCGGCTGTCCAGGTTCGCCGAGGAGGAGCGCCGCCGGCACGTGGCCGAGGCGACGCGCCTCGCGGAACGCACCCGCATCGCGCGAGAGCTGCACGACGTCGTCACCCACCACGTGACGGCGATGGTGGTGCAGGCGGAGGCGGCGCGGTACCTGACGTCCGCGCCGGACCGTCTCGACCAGACGCTGACGGCGATCACCGACACCGGCCGCAGGTCCATCGCGGACCTGCGGCACCTGCTGGATCTGCTGAACCCGGACCACGGCGTCGGTTCGCGCGTCCCTGCCGCCGCCGATGGGCACGTCGCGTCCGCCGGCGACCTCGGCGTGCAGCCGATCGGTGACCTGGCCACGCTGGTGGAGCAGACCAGGCAGGCCGGGCAACCCGTCGAGCTCGTCGAGGAGGGCGCGCCGGTGCCGAGCAGCGCGAAGGTGGTGGCGTACCGGGTGGTGCAGGAGGCGTTGACCAACGCCCTCAAACACGCGCATGGCAGGCCGACGACAGTGCACGTCCGGCACGGCGAAGGCGAGATCGTGGTGGAGATCCGCACCGAAGGCACGAGTTCGTTCGCCTCACCGGGTGGCAGCGGGCGGGGGCTCGACGGGCTGCGCGAGCGGGTCGCCCTGCTCGGCGGCGAGTTCCGCGCGGACCGGCGGGACCGCGCTTTCGTGGTGCGGGCGAGGATTCCGGCGTGACGACACGGGTGCTGGTCTGCGACGACCAGGCGCTGATCCGCACCGGGTTCGCGACGATCATCGACGCGCAGCCCGACCTCGAGGTGGTCGGCGAGTGCGGCGACGGGCGCGCGGCGGTCGACCTGGCGGCGCGGCTGCAGCCGGACGTGGTCGTGATGGACGTCCGGATGCCGGTGCTCGACGGCATCGAGGCCACCCGGCTGCTGGCGGGCGCCGGCGTCGCCAGTCCCGCGAAGGTGCTCGTGGTGACGACGTTCAACCTCGACGAGTACGTGTACGAGGCGTTGCGCGCGGGCGCCAGCGGGTTCCTGCTGAAGGACGCGCCGCCCACCCAGTTGCTGCACGGCATCCGCACGGTCGCGGCCGGCGCGGCGTTGCTCGCACCCGAGGTGACCCGGCAGCTCGTCGGCCGGTACGCCGAACGCATCCGGCCGGCCGGCGCACCGCGGGAGGCGCCGCTGACCGCGCGGGAGCTGGAGGTGCTGCGCCTCATCGCGGAAGGCCTGTCCAACAGCGAGATCGCGGCCGCGCTGGTGCTCAGCCACGAGACGGTCAAGACGTACGTGTCGCGCATCCTCACCAAGCTGGACCTGCGCGATCGCGTCCAGGCCGTCGTCTACGCCTTCCGGCACGGCCTGGTGGTCTGACTCAGCGCCCGTGGATCACCGTCAGCGCGTGCTCGCGCGCGGGGGCGCTCAACGTGCCGTTGAGCTCCTCGAACAACGCCTCGGCCGTCACGCCGTTCCACCCGGGCGGCAGCAACGACAGCGGTAGGCCGGGATCGCTGTAGGGCAGCCGCCGCCACTGGGTCAGCATCGGCACGTACAGCTGGAACGCCTGCTCCGGCGACCCCGTCGGGAGCGCTTCGAGCACGGGCCGATGGCGGCGCACGAAGTCCGCGTACAGGTCGGCCAGCTCGTCCAGGTCCCACCAGGACCGCACCTTCGACCGCAGGTCCCCGAACGCGAAGTGCTGCCCGGTGAAGATGTCCACGTACTCGGCCAGGCCGCGGCGTTCCAGGGTGCGGCGGGTCTCGGTGGCGAGGTTGCCCGGCGCCACCCACACACCCGGCGCGGCGGTGCCGAAACCGAGCTGGGTCAGGCTGGTGCGCAGCTCGTGGCGCTTCTCGCGTTCCGACTCCGGCACGGAGAACACGACCACGAGCCAGCCGTCCTCGGTGGTCGCGCGGCGGCGTTCGAAGATCCGCGCGTCGCCCTCGGCGAGCGTTTCCAGGGTCTGTTCGGACAGGGCGTAGCCGGCGGCGCCGTCGCGGCGGTCGCTGCGGACCACGCCGCGGCGCTTGAGGCGGGAGATCGAGGACCGGGCGGCCTGGCCCTCCACGCCGAGGTCCGCCATGAGCTGCACGACGGACGCGACGGAGAGCCAGTTGTCCTCGCCCCGCGCGTAGAGGCCGAAGATCGTGACGATGAGCGGGCCGAGCCGGTCGCGTCCGGCCGCCGGTTCTGTGGTCAGCGCGACGTTCAGTGCCCTGCTCCTTGTCAGCCGAGATCGGTCAGGGTGACAGTGTTGCGCAGCTCGCCCAGCCCGCTCACGCGAGTCACCACGACGTCGCCGTCGTCCAGGAAGACCTGCGGCTCACGGGCGTTGCCGATGCCGCTGGGCGTGCCGGTGAGGAGCACGTCCCCGGCGCGCAGGGTCATGCCGTGGCTGAGCTCGGCGATGATCCGGGCGAAGGGGAACGCCATCTGCGCGCTGGAGGCGTTCTGCCGCAGCACGCCGTTGACCTCGCATTGCACCTGGAGATCGGTCAGGTCGACCTCGTCCGCTGTGGTGATCCACGGGCCGAGCGGCATGGTGGCGTCGATGCTCTTGCCCTTGAGCCACTGTCCTCCGTGCGCGCGTTGGAGATCGCGTTGCGAGACGTCGTTGGCGACCAGGAGACCGAAGACGTGGTCGAGCGCCTTCTCCTCCGGGATCGACCGGCCGTCGCGGCCGATGACCAGGGCGATCTCGGCCTCGTAGTCCCACTTCGAGGAGATCCGCGGGTCGTAGGCGATGTCGTCGGTGGGGCCGATGACGGTGTCCGGGCCCTTGGTGAAGAACGTCGGGCGTTCCGGCGGGGACGCGGGATCCTGTCCGTCGCGCCTGCCCTTCGACTCCTCGAAGTGGTCGAGGTAGTTCCAGCCGGTGCACAGCACGTCGCGGTTGAAGCGGTGCAGCGGTGCCTCCAGCCGGATGCCGGACAGCGGCAGGACCTCACCTCGCTCGCCCGTCGGGCCGCCGCGGACGATGTCGTCCACAGTGGACGGCAGCAAGGTGATCGTCTGCTCGGTCACGTCCACGACACCGGCGCGGCGAACCCCGTCGACGACGACGGCAGCGAGCTTCACTATCGCGTCTTCATTTCGCTGATCATGAAACCGCTATTTCTGGATCACGCGCTCTTGCGGGATCACCGCGACCCCGAGGATCTCGATCAGGGCCTCGGGCTGCCACAGCGCCGTGCAGCCGATGCCGGCCATGGCCGGGTAGACGGGTCCGGCGAGCTCGCGCCACACCTCGCCGATCTCCTTGCCGTGCGCCTGGTAGCCGGGGATGTCGGTGAGGTAGATCGTGATGCTGACCAGGTCCTCCGGTTCGCCGCCCGCCTCGCGCAACGTGGTCAGCACGTTGCCGAACGCCTGGCGGAACTGCTCGACGATGCCGCCGGGGACGATCTTCATGTCCGCGTCGAGGGCGGTCTGGCCACCCAGGTACAGCGTGGTGCCGGCGAGCGTGCCGTGCGAGTAGCCGCTCGGCTTGGGCAGGCTGGCTGGGTTCACCGCTACGGGCCTCATGAGTATTGACAATATCTGACGACGGTGAAGAATGCGATATATGGAGCCTGACCTCGGCAAGTACCGCCTCGAAGGCGACAATTCGATGTACCGGCTGCCCAGCGGACTCGTCGCGCCGGTGGTCACGCGCGGTGGCATGGAGAACCCGGACACCGCGAACTCCGGTGGCGCGATCCGGGTCTCGGGCGTGAGCATTCAGCACACCCCGGCCACGAAGCTGTGGTTCGGCAAGGTCACCAACGAACCCGGCTACCGCTCCGTCACCCACCACCACGGCGAGGCCGAGACCGGCGGGTACGTCCTGTCCGGCCGGGCGCGGATCTACTTCGGCGAGAGGTTCGAGGACTACGTCGACATGGAGGAGGGCGACTGGGTGTTCGTGCCGCCGTTCATGCCGCACATCGAGTGCAACCTGTCGCGCTCCAAGCCGCTCACGTGGATGACGACGCGCACGCCGGAGAACATCGTCGTCAACCTGGCCGACGTGCCGGACGAGGACCTGCGCGACTGGCTGAGCCGATGACCTCGGCCGTCTTCACGGACGCGATCAGGCTGGAGAAGGCCGATCCGGAGCACTTCGACCTGGCGTTCACGGCCGTCACGCAGCCGTGCCCGTGGCCCAAGGCGTACGGGGGAGATCTCGTGGCCGCCGCGGCCGCCGCCGCGATGCGGTCGGTGACCGACGGCAAGACGCTGCACTCGATGCACAGCTACTTCCTGCGTCCGGCCGACATCGGCGCCCAGGTGCGCTACGAGGTGGAGCTGCTGCGCGACGGACGCGGCTACAGCACCCGGCAGGTCCGCGGCTACCAGAACGGCAAACCGCTCTACGTCTGCCTCGCGAACTTCGCGGCCGGCGAGCCCGGCGGCAGCTTCGAGGCCGAGTTCACCGACGACGTTCCCGGCCCGGAAACCCTGCCCAGCTCGGAGGAATACCTCGCCGGCCGCAGCGGCGGCACGATGACCGAGGGCTCGAAGGCCTACTGGTCCGGTGGCCGCGGCTTCGACATGCGGCACGTGCCCGGTCCGGTCTACCTCTCGGTCGAGGGCGAACGGGTGCCGCACCAGGCGGTGTGGCTCAAGCCGTTCGACCCGCTGCGCCCGGTCGACGGGCTGACCGACGCCCAGCGCGACCTGGCCGCACTGGCGTACATGTGCGACTACACGATCCTGGAGCCGGTCCTGCGGGTGCTCGGCCTGCCCTGGGCGCAGCCGGGACTGGTCACCGCGAGCCTCGACCACGCCATGTGGTTCCACCGCCAGGCGCCGGTCGGCGACTGGTTGCTGTACGTGCAGGAGGCCGTCGCCGCCGACGGCGGGCGCGGTCTGGGTCACGGGCGCTTCTTCACCCGCGACCGGCGTCACCTCGCCACCGTTGCCCAGGAGGGCATGATCCGCGCTTCCTGACCCGCCGCCCGCGGAAGGACTGACCATGGACACCTTCGCTCGCGACCACCTCCCGCCCGCCGCGCTGTGGCCGACGATCGAGTTCACCACGCCCGAGCTGCAGTACCCGCAACGCCTCAACGCCGCCGGTGAGCTGATCGACGTGGCGGTGTCGCGGTTCGGGCCGGACCGCCCGGCGCTGCGCACGCCCGCCGGTGAGATCTGGTCGTACGGCGAGCTGCGCCGGCGCTGCGACCAGGTGGCCGAGGTGCTGACCGAGGACTTCGGTCTCGTGCCGGGACAACGGGTGCTGCTGCGGTCGCCCAACAACCCGTGGACGGTGGCCGCCTGGCTCGGCGTGCTCAAGGCCGGTGGTGTCGTGGTGACGACCATGGCGGCGTTGCGTGCCCGCGAGCTGATGCCCATTGTGGAGCGCACCTGTCCGTCGATTGCGTTGGTGGACAACAGGTTCGTCGAGGACGTGCGCGCCCTGCCGTCGCTCGCGGTGGTGCCGTACGACGACCTCGTGGCACGCGCCGGGACCAAGCCGGGGGAGTTCACCGCCGTGGACACCGCGGCCGACGACGTGGCGCTGCTGGCGCCGACGTCCGGGAGCACCGGCTCGCCGAAGATCACCGTGCACTTCCACCGGGACGTGCTGTCCATCGACAACACCTTCGGCCGGCACGTGCTGCGGTTGCGCCAGGACGACCTCGTCGCCTGCACCGCGCCGTTCGCGTTCACGTTCGGCCTGGGCATGCTCGTGGTCTTCCCGCTGCGGGCCGGTGCCTGCGCCCTGCTCACCGAGGCCGCCACGCCCGCTCAGGTCGCGGAGTTCGTGGAACAGCAAGGGGTGACGGTGCTCGCGACGGCGCCGACGGCGTACAAGGCGATCCTGCGCGACGGCGTCGAAGGCAGGCTCCGCGGGTTGCGCACCGCGGTGTCGGCCGGTGAGCACATCCCGCTGGAGACCTGGCTGCGGCTGGAGGAACGGCTGGGGCTGCGGGTGATCGACGGCATCGGTGCCACGGAGTTGTTGCACATCTTCATCTCCGCCGCCGGTGACGACATCCGGCCCGGTTCGACCGGCAGGCCCGTGCCCGGCTACCGCGCCACCGTGCTCGGTCCCGACGGCGAGGAGCTCGGCCCCGGTGAACCCGGACGGCTGGGTGTGATCGGCCCGGTCGGCTGCCGCTACCTCGACGACGCCCGCCAGAAGGACTACGTCGTGGGCGGGTGGAACGTCACCGGCGACGTCTTCCACCGCGACGAGGACGGCTACTTCCACTACCACGCGCGCAGCGACCACATGATCGTCTCGTCCGGCTACAACATCGGCGGCCCCGAGGTCGAGGAGGCCATCGACAGCCACCCCGACGTGCTGGAGTCGGCCGTCGTCGCCAAGCCCGACGAGGAACGCGGTTCGGTCGTGTGCGCGTTCGTGGTGCTGCGGGACGGCGTGACGGGCGATGCCGCGAAGGCCAGGGAGATCCAGGACCACGTGAAGCGGACCATCGCACCCTACAAGTACCCGCGCGACGTGCGGTTCCGGACGTCGTTGCCGCGCAACGCGAGCGGCAAGCTGCAGCGGTTCGCACTGCGCCAGATCGTCGAGGAGGAAGCGCGGTGAAGATCGCTGTCGTCGGCGGCGGCCCCGGTGGGTTGTACTTCGCCGCGCTGATGAAGCAGCTCGACCCGGCGCACGACATCACCGTGTGGGAACGCGACGCACCGGACGTCACCTTCGGGTTCGGCGTGGTGTTCTCCGACGAGACCCTCGGCGGCATCGAGAACGCCGACCCGGAGTTCGCCGAGGCCATGTCGTGCCGGTTCGCCCGGTGGACCGACATCGACATCCACTACCGCGGTGCGTGTCACACCGTCGGCGGGCAGGGGTTCGCCGCGATGAGCCGCAAGGACCTGCTCGGCCTGCTGCAGCGGCGGTGCCGCGATCTCGGCGTGGTGGTGCACTTCTCGACGCCCGCGCCCGACGCCGCGCTGCTGTGCGGCTCGTACGACCTGGTGGTCGGCGCGGACGGCGTCAACTCGCTGGCCCGGCAGTCCTTTTCGGACGTTTTCCGGCCGATGCTGGACTGTCGGCGCAACAAGTACATGTGGCTCGGCACGGATCGGGTCTTCGAGGCGTTCCAGTTCTTCGTCAAGGACACCGAGTGGGGGACCGTGCAGGTCCACGGCTATCCCTACTCCGACAGCGGTTCCACGTTCATCGTCGAGATGCACGAGGACGTGTGGCGCCGGGCCGGTTTCGACACCGGTGAGGAGTTCCCGCCGGGCGTCTCCGACGAACGGGCCGTCGCGCGGATCCGCTCGTTGTTCGCCGAGGAGCTGGCGGGCCACGAGGTGTTCGCCAACAACTCGAAGTGGCTGAGCTTCACCACCGTGCGCAACGAGCGGTGGCACCACGGCAACCTCGTGCTCGTCGGCGACGCCGCGCACACCGCGCACTTCTCCATCGGCTCCGGCACCAAGCTCGCGATGGAGGACTCGCTCGCCCTGGCCGCCTGCCTGCACGAACACCCGGACGTGCCGGCCGCGCTGACGGCCTACGAAGCCGAGCGCCGCCCGGTCGTCGAGTCCACCCAACGCGCCGCGCAGGCGTCGCTGGAGTGGTTCGAGAACATCGGCATGTACACGGCCCAGGAGCCGACCCGGTTCTGCTTCAACCTGCTCACGCGGTCCCGCCGGATCACCTACGACAACCTCCGCACCCGCGACCGCGAGTTCGCCGACCGCGTCGACGCCGCTTTCGCGGCCTCCCAGGGACTTCCCGGCCCGGCCCCGGCGATGTTCCAGCCGTTCCGCCTGGGACGGCTGGAGCTGAAGAACCGCGTGATCGTCTCGCCGATGGACATGTACTCGGCCGTCGACGGCGTGCCGGGCGACTTCCACCTGGTGCACCTGGGTTCGAAGGCCATGGGCGGCGCGGGTCTGGTGATGACCGAGATGGTGTGCGTGTCGCCGGAGGGCCGGATCACGCCCGGCTGCACCGGTCTGTGGAACGACGAGCAGCGCGACTCGTGGGCGCGGATCGTGTCGTTCGTGCACTCGCGCAGCACCGCCCGCATCGGCCTGCAGCTGGGCCACTCCGGCCGCAAGGGCTCGACCCGCCTGATGTGGGAGGGCATGGACGAACCGCTGCCCGACGGCTGGGAGGTCGTCGGCCCGTCACCGCTGCCGTACGGACCGGGATCGGCCGTCCCGCGCGCGCTGGACCGCGACGACCTGGACCGGATCACCGCGTCGTTCGTCGCCGCCGCCCGGCGTGGCGCCGAGGCGGGGTTCGACCTGCTCGAACTGCACTGCGCGCACGGCTATCTGCTGTCGTCGTTCCTCTCGCCGATCGCCAACCAGCGCACGGACTCGTACGGAGGCTCGCCCGCCAACCGGCTGCGATACCCGTTGGAGGTGTTCGACGCCGTCCGCGCGGCATGGCCGTCCGAGCGACCGATGATCGTGCGCATCTCCGCGATCGACTGGGCGGAGGGCGGCAACACCGAGCACGACGCCGTGGAGATCGCCCGCGCGTTCATCGCCCACGGCGCGGACGCGATCGACGTGTCCTCCGGACAGGTCACGGCGGACGAGCACCCGGCGTTCGGCCGCTCCTACCAGACCCCGTTCGCCGACCGGATCCGGCACGAGGTCGCGGCGAACACCGGCACGGCGGTCATCGCGGTCGGCGCCATCGCCTCGTACGACGACGTGAACTCGATCCTGCTGGCGGGCCGGGCGGACCTGTGCGCGATCGGCCGGACCCATCTGTACGACCCGCACTGGACCCTGCACGCGGCGGCCGAACAGGACTACCGCGGGGCCGAGTGGCCCGTCCAGTTCCGGGCGGGCAGCCGTAAGCCACCGAGCGCGCGCACCGATGCCGTGCGGCCGCGATTGTCGTTGGTGCGGGCGGAGGATGTGGACCGGAACGTCCACGTGCGGTGGCGGCCGCACAGCCTGCTCAGGACGTGAGGCCGAGCAGGCTCGCGGCCACCGCCGCCTGCCCGAGGCTGATGCCACCGTCGTTCGGCGGCACCAGCCGATGCGTCAGCACCCGGAACCCGCTGCGCCGCAACCCGTCGACGACCCGGTTCAGCAGCAGCGAGTTCTGGAACACGCCCCCGGACAACGCCACCGACCCCAGCCCGGTCTCCTCCCGCGCGACCTCGCAACACCTCACCACCGCGGCGGCCACCCCGTTGTGGAACCGGGCGGCGACCACGCCCGGTGAGATCCCGGCCAGCCGGTCGGCGACCAGGGCGCGCAGCAGGTCCGAGCCGTGCACCACCATGCCGTCGGTCCGCGCCGGATAACCGTCCACAACGGACGGATCGGCGCGCTGCTCCAGCTCGGCCGCCGCCTGCCCCTCGTAGGTGATCACGTCCCGCACGTCGAGCAACGCGGCCGCCGCGTCGAACAGCCTGCCGGCGCTGGAGGTCAGCGGCGCGTTCACGGCGTTGCGCGCCATCGCCACGACCGTTCCCCACTGGGCATCGTTGCGGTGCGCCACCGGTGCCGCGACGTCGGGCAGGTACGCCGCTGCCATCCGCCACGGTTGCCGGATCGCCGCCGCACCGCCGGGCATCGGTACCGGTGCGAGGTGCCCGATCCGCTGGTAGGAGACGAGGTCGGCGAGCAGGAACTCGCCGCCCCAGATCGTGCCGTCCGGTCCGTAGCCGGTGCCGTCGAACGCGACCCCGATGACCGGGCCGGTCTCGCCGTTCTCGGCCAGGCAGGACGCGAGGTGCGCGTGGTGGTGCTGCACGGGGACCAGGCGGACGCCGGTGAGGTCGGTGGCGTACCTGGTGGAGCGGTAGTCGGGGTGCAGGTCGTGCGCCACCACCCGCGGCGTGATGCCGAACAGGCGCCGGAAGTGCTCGACACCTCTGGTGAACGCGGCGAAGGTCTCGTGGTTCGCGAGGTCGCCGAGGTGCGGTGACAGGAACGCGTGCTCGTCGCGGACCAGGCAGAAGGTGTTCTTGAGGTCGGCACCGCAGGCGAGCACCGGCCGCGGGCTGCGCACGGGCAGCGCGATCGGTTCGGGGGCGTAACCCCTGGCGCGGCGCAGCACCCGGCCGGCGCGCAGCACCGAGTCGTCGGCGGGGGAGCGGATCGGGCGGTCGTGGGTGAGCACCGCGTCGGCCACGCCCGACAGCGATCGGGCGTGCCGGTGGGCGATCGGCTCGTCGGTGACGTTGCCGCTGGTGAGCACGATCGGTTCGGCGAGCTCGCGCAACAGCAGGTGGTGCAACGGGGTGTAGGGCAGCAGCAGGCCCAGTTCGTTCGTTCCCGGCGCGACCGCGTCCGCCACGGGTGCGTCCCCGCGGCGGGGCAGCAGCACGATCGGGTGGCGGGCGTCGATCAGCGCCGCCAGCCCGGCGTCGTCCACCTCGCACAGCGCGGCCGCCTGCCGCAGATCGGCCGCCATCACGGCGAACGGCTTGTCCGGACGGTGTTTGCGGGCGCGCAGCACGGCCGCTGCGGTGGGATGCCCGGCGAGGACCGCGAGGTGGAAGCCGCCGAGGCCCTTGATCGCCACGACCTGGCCGTCGGCGAGCCGGGACACCGCCTCGGCCAGCGGGTCGGTGCTCTCGCCGAGCGCCAGGCGCGGTCCGCAGTCTCGGCAGCACGTCGGTTCGGCGTGGAAGCGCCGGTTCGCCGGATCGGTGTACTCGGACCGGCAGGCCGGGCACATCGGGAAGCGCAGCATGGTCGTGCGCGCCCGGTCGTACGGCATCGCGCGCACGATGGTGTACCGCGGGCCGCAGTGGGCGCAGTTGACGAACGGGTACCGGTGGCGGCGGTCGGCCGGGTCGAACAGCTCGCGCAGGCAGTCCGCGCACGTGCCGATGTCCGCGGGCACCAGCGTGGCGCGCGGTCCGCCGGTCCGGCTGGTGGTGATCTCGAACCCGGTCAGGCCGCGCACCGGGCAGTCGGTCACCTGGACCCGGTCGACGCGCGCCCGCGGGGGCAGGTCGCGGGGCAGTGCCGTGAGGAACTCCGCCACGTTCTCGGGCGCGCCCTCGACCTCGATGAACACCCCGGCGACGTCGTTGCCCACCCGGCCGGACAACCGCAACCGGGTCGCCAGCCGGTGCACGTAGGGCCGGAAACCGACCCCCTGCACGACACCGGCGACCCGGAGGTCTCTGCCGACCGGCGCGCTCACGCCCCGGCCGCCCCGAGCAGCGCGGCCACGGCCTCGTCCCAGCTCGTGAACGCGTGCTCGGACCTGAAGCGCTGCAAGGAGTCCATCGTCTCCTGCCGCACCCGCAACCACGCGCTGCCGGGGAAGTGCAGGTTGACCGCCTCGCGCCACACGGCCACCGGCAGGGAGAAGGACTCCTCGTTGCTCCACGGCACCTGCTGGACCCGCAACCTGCCGTCACGGGAGCAGAAGACCGTGCCGCTGAACAACAACAGCAACGGGATCGAGCCCGCGTCGAGCGCGTTGAAGTACTTGGTCGAGGCGATCTCCAGGTCGTAGCTGCACGGCACGTCGAGGTCGACGAGGGTGCTGCCGGTGAAGCCGGGCACCATCGTCGACAACGTCGCGAACGACACGGGTTTGAGGGTGCGCGTCCAACGGCCGGTGTCACCGAACAGGTCAACCAGCCGCCGTGCCTCTTCCGGCGAGTAACGGCGGCGGTGCGGCTCGATGCGGATCTGGCAGCGCAACGCCATCGCGTCGACCGGCTCGCCGGAACCCTGGGTGATGCGCAGCCGCAGCGTGACCGCCGGCGCCGCGGTGTAGGGGTTGGCCTGTGCGCCAACGCATTCGAAGTCCAGCAGCTTCATGACACAGCCCGTGCCCTGTCCTTGATCTCGGCGAACAGCTCGTCGATGTGGTCGTGCAGGAGGCCACCGCCGTCGAGCCCGGTCCAGTACCGCCGGACGGTGCCCACGAGCCGGTAGCAGGCGTCGATCGGCACGAGGAAGCAGTCGGCGCCGTTCCCGGTGCGGCGGAACAGGATCGCCTCGACGTCGGACTCGGCGATCGTCAGCAGGGGATGGGCGGCGGCCAGCTCGAACCACACGCGTGCGTCCAGCGCGCGTTCGGTCGCCCCGGCCGGGCTCGGGTGGAACACCGTGACACCGGTGTCCGTGCGCAGCAGGAACGCCGCGTCGACCGGGATGCCGAGCGCCTCCCACTCCTGGGCGGAGACCGGTCGTCCCGGATCCGCCAGGTACCGCTCCGGCACGGCCCGGTACCTCGCCCGATGCGCCCGGTGCCGGGTGAACAGCAGGAAGCACGCGCGGCAGGCGCACATCAACGCGCGGCGGTGGACGTCCACCACGTGCCCGTGCCGGGACGCGACCGGGGTCGCGCACATCTCACACCGTTCCAGCTGCTCCAGCTGCTCCTGCGGCGTGCCCGGTAAGCCGGTGAAGCGGTGCAGGCCCTGGCGGTTCACGACGCCACACCCCATCCGGGCGGCGGGCCGACGCCGATCTGCAGCAGCGCACCGGCCGTGGTGATCTCGACGCTCGTGACCTCGGGCGCGGCGGCGAGCACGGCCTGTTCGGCGATCCGCGCCAGTGCCGCCGAACCGCATCCGTCCGCGGTGAGCCGCAGCCGTGCCACACCGCCGCCGGTGCCCAGGAGCTCGACGTCGGGCAGCCCGGCCAGCGCCCGGCGGATCCGGGTGTCCGGGTCGTCGGGATGCAGGTCGTGCAGCAGAAGAAGACTCCTCACCAGGTCGTCCGCGGCGATCCGGCCGAGCAGCTGCGCGTCGTGCTCCCGGACGATGGCCACGACGCGGGCGAGCCCGGTGCCGTAGAGGCCCATGAGCTCGCGCACGAGTTCTTCCGCGGTTTCCCGGTCCTCGCCGGACCGCAGGGCGGCGAGCAGTTCCTCGACCCGGTCACCGGTGGCCTCGACGCCGGTCACGACGCACCGGCGAAGGCGTGCGGGGTGTGAATCTTGGTCAGCGTCCTGCCCGCGCCGATGGACATGTGGACGCCGCAGGGCATGCACGGGTCGAAGCTGCGGATCGTGCGCATGATGTCGATGCCCTTGAAGTTCTCCTTGGTGTTCTCCTCGAAGATCGGCGTGTTCTGCACCGCGTCCTCGAACGGTCCCGGCGTGCCGAAGGTGTCGCGCACGCTCGCGTTCCACGGCGTCGGCGGGTACGGCTGGTAGTTCGCGATCCGGCCGTCGCGGATGACCATGTGGTGCGAGAGGCCGCCGCGCACCGCCTCGGTGAAGCCGCAGCTGAACGCGTCGTCCGGCACGGTGAACTCAGACCACGTGTCGGTGCGCCCGCCGCGGACCTCGGCCAGTGCCCGGTCGCAGAAGTGCAGCGCGAGCGCGGCGGTGCAGGCCTGGAAGTAGGTGCGGGCGCGGTTGCGCTCGATCGCGTTGCTCCACCGCGGGATCCGCCACTCGAAGGTGGCCTCGGGCCTGGTCATGGTGCGCGGCAACGTGATCCGCACGCTGTGCCCGGTGGCCTCCACGTGGTCGGTGCGCACCAGCCCGGCCAGCGCGGTGGTCCACAGCCGGGCCAGCGGTCCGCCGCCGGTGTCGAGCGGCAGGTGGTCCTCGCCGTCGAACCAGCGCGGCGACATCGTCCACGAGTACCGGTCGCCGAAGTCGCGCTTGCCGGGCCGGGGGATCGTGTGCTGGTTCCACGGGTGGCGCGCGTCGACCGGGTTGCCCAGCTCGTCGTGGGTGACGAACCTGTCCATGCCCTCCCAGTCGTCGTAGAACGACGAGCCGAGCAGGATCCGCATGCCCAGGTTGATGTCGACCAGGTCGGTGGTGACGAGCTCGCCGTCCACGACGATGCCGGGCGTGATGAACATCCTGCGGCCCCACGACGTCATGTTCCGGTAGGTGAAGTCGCAGTGCTCCGGGTCGTTGAGGCCGCCCCAGCACGCCAGCAGGACCCGGCGCCGGCCGACCTCCTCGTAGCCGGGCAGCGCGGCGTAGACGAAGTCGAAGAGGTCGTCGTGCATCGGCACGACCTTCTTCATGAACTCGACGTAGCGCATCAACCGGGTCAGGTAGTCGGTGAAGAGCTGCAGCGTGGCCACCGTACCGACCCCGCCGGGGTACAAAGTGGACGGATGCACGTGCCTGCCCTCCATCAGGCAGAACATCTCCCTGGCCTGGCGGGAGACCTGCAGCGCCTCGCGGTAGAACTCGCCCTCCAGCGGGTTGAGCGACCGCATGATGTCGCCGATCGTGCGGTAGCCGTGCACGCCGGCGTGCGGAGACTCGGTGCGGTTGGCCAGGTCGAGCACGCCGGGGTTGGTCTCGCGGACCATCTTCTCGCAGTAGTCCACCCCGACCAGGTTCTCCTGGAAGATGTTGTGGTCGAACAGGAACTCGGCGGCCTCACCGAGGTTGATGATCCACTCGGCGAGGTGCGGCGGTCGGACGCCGTACGCCATGTTCTGCGCGTAGACCGAGCAGGTCGCGTGGTTGTCGCCGCAGATCCCGCAGATGCGGCTGGTGATGAAGTGCGCGTCGCGCGGGTCCTTGCCCTTCATGAAGACGCTGTAGCCGCGGAAGATCGACGAGGTGCTGTAGCACTCGACGACGCGCCGCTGGGCCCAGTCGATCCTGGTGTGGATGCCGAGACTGCCCACGATCCTGGTGATCGGGTCCCAGGTCATCTCGACGAGATCGGTGTTCTTGGCGGTCATGGTGCTACCGGGTTCGCTGCCTTCGTTCTGACGTCCCGCAGGACGCGGATGGCGGTGCCGGTCAGGGTTCTGGCCGGTGCGGGGGTGGTGCCGCCGAGCGGGTGCTCCATGAACGGCATGAACTTGTCGGGGAAGCCGGGCATGGTGCAGGCGATGCAGATGCCGCCGACGTTCGGGCAGCCGCCGATGCCGTTGATCCAGCCGCGCTTGGGCACGTTGCAGCGCACCACCTGGCCCCAGCAGCCGAGCTTGACCAGGCACTTCGGCGAGCCGAACCGCTGCGCGAAGTCGTCCTGCTCGTAGTAGCCGGCGCGGTCGCAGCCCTCGTGCACGGTCGTCTCGAACAGCCACCTCGGGCGCAGCGCCTCGTCCAGGTCGATCATCGGCGCGTTGCCCGCGACCTGGTAGAGCAGGTGCAGGATGGTCTCGGAGAGGTTGTCCGGCTGCACGGGACACCCCGGCACGACCACGATCGGGATGCCGTCCTTGGACCGCCAGTCCCAGCCGAGGTGGTCCGGCACGCCCATGGCCCCGGTCGGGTTGCCCTCCATGGCGTGGATGCCGCCGTAGCCCGCGCAGGTGCCGACGGCCAGCACCGCGGTGGCCTTGGGCGCCAAGCGGTCCAGCCACTCGGTGGTGGTGATCGGCTGGCCCGTGACGGGATCGGTGCCGAAGCCGCACCAGAAGCCTGCCGGCTTGTTGGTCTCGTCCGGCACCGACCCCTCGACGACCAGCACGAACGGGTCGAGCTCGCCGCGGTCGGCCCGGTGCCACCACTCGATGAAGCTGTCCGCACCGGCGCTCGGTCCGCTGTCGAAGTCGAGCAACGGCCAGTGCATCGCGACCTTCGGCAGACCGGGCAGGCCGCCGAGGACGATCTCCTCGATGCTGGGCTGGGTCGCGGCGGTGAGCGCCACCGAGTCGCCGTCGCAGCCGAGACCGCCGTTCATCCAGAGGACGTGCACCACCGGTTCGGCCCTGGTCATCTCAGGACACCTCCACTGGGGTGAACAATGGCCCTGGTGATTCGAGAACGTGGAATATTCCACCTTCAGGGCGGTCGGGAGCCGCAACGCTAGACCTTTCCCGCAACCTGTCGCAAGACTGAACTGTCAATGGGGCGGACAATGCTGTCGCGGGCGCGGCGAAAGGGACGGTTTGGGTGGCCGAGTCGATCGAGATCTTCCCCGTCGTCGTGCTCACCAGGGCGTTCGCGGCACGGCCTTCCTCCGTGCCGGAAATACAGGACTTCATCCGCAGGTGCCTGCCGGACGGGCCGTTGCCGGACGCCGATCACCGCGAGCTGAGCAAGACGATCATGGACGTCCTGCTGGCCGCGGCCGGTCCGGGCGGCAAGATCCAGGTTTCCTGCCGGACGTATCCCGACCGGGTCGAGTTCGACGTGCTGCCGTCCGTGGTTCACCCGGATGGAGTGCACCCAAACGAGTCGGCTTCGACCAGATCAGAGTTGTCCGGTGCGGTGCCGTCCAGCTTCGCCGAGTGGATCACCGAGGCGCTGCGCAGAGAGGGCGTCACCAGGGAGGCGGCCGCGCGCCAGCTCGGTGTGTCGGTCAAGACCGTGAGCCGCTGGGCCGGCGGCGAGACCGAGCCCCGGCTGCGCGAGCTGCGGCGGGTGCAGGAGCGGTTCGGCGACATGCCGTTTCGCTGATCGTCGAATCCGGTTCACGTATTTCACGGCCGCCCGGAACAACCGGCTCTTGCGCCGCGCGGTGGTCGTGAAGTAAACCTCACGCCGCTGTGAAAAACAGTTTCCAAGGTGAAGAAGGGCTCGTGCCAAAAGCTTCGACTACAGATCGTGCCGACCGCTTCAACGAATTGTCACGAAGTCGCACGGTCCCTTTGGCTGATCTCGCCGGCGACGCCGAGGAGATCGCTCGCATCTGCCACCGGACGGCCGAGCGGTTCCGCGCGGGAGGAAAGCTCGTCGTCTTCGGCAACGGCGGCCCGAGCACCGACGCCCAGCACGTCGCGGTGGAGTTCGTCCACCCCGTGATCGTCGGCAAACGCGCCCTGCCCGCCCTCTCGCTCGCCGCCGACGTCGCCACCCTCACCGGTGTGGCCGCCCGCGCCGGCTTCGCCGAGACGTTCGCGCACTCCCTGCGCTGCCTCGGCGCGCCGGGCGACATCGCGCTGGGCCTCGCCGCGGACGGCTCGTGCCCGAACGTGGTGCGGGGCCTGGAGGTCGCGCGTGAGCTCGGCATGCTCACGATCGCGCTGTCCGGAGGGGACGGTGGGTTGGTGGCCGACCACGTGCTGGTCGTGCGCTCCTCCGATCCGCTGGTGGTCAAGGAGATCCACGTCACCGCCTATCACCTGCTGTGGGAGCTGACCCACGTGTTCCTGGAGGCGATGGCGTGAACCCCGACAAGTGCCGTGAGGACATCTGCGTGACGTGCTCCGACGTGGCCGCGCCCGGCACCGTGGTGCGCCTGCTCGACGAGGACATGGCGATCGTGTGGGCGGAGGACGGCCGCTTCCAGGAGGTCAGCGTCGCCCTGGTCACCGCCGGGGTGGGCGACGTCGTGCTGCTGCACGCCGGCGAGGCGATCGCGGTGATGTCGGAATGACCGAGGCCCTCTACCCGTTCCTGTCCAGACGTCCGTCCGATGTGGACACCCTGCTGGCACAGGTCGCGGAGTCCACGCGGGAGAAGATCAGGGACGCGATCGCGTTGCGGGAGCGGGTGTTCAGCACCGAAGGCGGCCGCCTGGCGGCCTGCGCGCAGGCGATGGCCGAGCGGTTCGCGCACGGCGGCAGGCTGCTGGCGTTCGGCAACGGCGGCAGCTCGACCGACGCCCAGGACCTCGCGAGCCTGTTCGTCGGCGCGCCGTCCCCGCTGCCCGCCATCGGCCTCACCAACGACATCGCGGTGATCACCGCGCTCTCCAACGACATCGGCTTCGACGTGGTGTTCTCCCGCCAGGTGGCGACGTTCGGCCGGGCCGGCGACATCGCGGTGGGCCTGTCGACCAGCGGCAGCTCCACCAACCTGCCACCGGCGTTCGCCGAGGCGCGGCGGCGCGGCCTGCTCACCGTCGGCTTCGCGGGCGGTGACGGCGGCAGGATGGCCGGGTCGCGCGACATCGACCACCTGTTCGTCGTGCCGTCGCCTTCGGTGCACCGGATCCAGGAGGTGCAGACGACGCTCTACCACGTGCTGTGGGAGCTGACGGTGGCTGCTGTGGGGGCGCGGTGAGGTGGGCGGCGGGGTTGGCGGAGACGGTCGGGGGTGCCGGGTTGGGCGAGCTGGGAGTGGCCGCTGTGGAGCTGGCGAGGGCGATCGCGGACGCTGTGTCGTGCGAGCCGGCGGTGGCCGCCCTGGAGGCGCGATGACCCGCACCATGGAGCTGGCCAAGGCGATCGCCGACGCCGTCCTGTACGAGGGCTACCTGCTCTACCCCTACCGCGCGTCCGCCCAGAAGAACCGGTTGCGCTGGCAGTGGGGCGTGCTGATGCCACCGGAGTTCACGCTCGGCGGGGAGCACCCGGACTCGCGGGCCGAGCTGCTCCTCGTGCCGAGTCCCGGCGCGGTGCTGCACGTGCGGTTGCGGTTCCTGCAGCTGCAGGAACGAGTCGCCGAGGTGGCCGACGGGGACGGCTTCCGGGCGGTGCCGTCGGTGACCGCGTCCGGGCGCGAGTACACGTCGTGGGACGAGGCGGTGGAGCGCGAGGTCGACGTCGTGCTGGCGGTGGGGGAGCTGCTGGGGTCCGGTGCGGAGCTGCCGTTCTCGGTGGACGGTGGCGAGGACGTCGAGGTGGTCGGTGCCGGGGCGCGGCTGGTCCGTCGGCGGTGTGCGTTGACCGGGTCTGTGACGTTGCGGACGGACTTCGTGCCGCCCGGGCTGATGCGGCTCACCGTGCACGTGCGGAACACCTCCGGCTGGGAACAGCCTCGCGCTCAGCGGAATGCGGCGCTGCGGTACGCGTTGCTGTCGGCGCACACGTTGCTTTCGGTCACGGGTGGCGAGTTCCTGTCGCTGGTCGACCCGCCGGACTGGGCTGCCGCCGCCACCGCCGGGTGCCGGAACGAGCGGACCTGGCCGGTGCTGGTGGGGGCGCCGGGGCGGGCGGACACCGTGTTGTGCGCGCCGATCATCCTGTACGACCACCCGGAGGTCGCCGCGCAGAGTCACGGGGACCTGTTCGACGGCACGGAGATCGACGAGCTGCTGACGTTGCGGACCATGACGCTGACCGAGGAGGAGAAGCGGCAGGTCCGGGCGACCGATGCGAAGGTCGCGGACCTGCTGGACCGGGTGGAGGGGTTGCCGGCGGCGTCACTGGAGGCGTTGCACGGCACCATGCGGACGGCCATCGGCAAGGGTGCCAGGGTGCGTCTGCGGCCATCTCGCAACGCCGACGCCCAGGACATGTTCCTGCACGACCGGACCGCCGTCGTCCGCGACGTGCTGTCCGATGTGGACGGCAGGACACATCTCGCGGTGACCCTGGAGGACGACGACGCCGCCGACCTGCTCGCGGAGTGCGGGCTGTACCGGTACTTCACCCCGGACGAGGTCGAACCCCTGTGACGGCGAGGGTGCTGGTGGCGGGCATCGGCAACATCTTCCTCTCCGACGACGGCTTCGGTGTCGAGGTGGTCAGGAGGCTGGCGGGCGTCGAGCTGCCGGAGTGGGTGAAGGTCGTGGACTACGGTGTGCGCGGCCTGCACCTCGCCTACGACCTCGCGGACGCGGACTACGAGCTCACCGTCCTCGTCGACGCCACCGCCCGCGGGGACGAGGCGGGCACCGTGCACGTGATCGAGCTGGACACGGCGAAGACGGAGCGGACGCCGTGCCTCGACGCCCACGGGATGCAGCCCGACGTGGTGCTGAACCTGCTGGCGTGGCTCGGCGAGGCACCGCGCCGGGTGGTGCTCGTCGGGTGCGAACCCGGGGTGCTCGACCACGGGATGGGCCTCAGCCCCGCGGTCGAGCGCGCGGTCGGCACGGCGGCGGGCGCGGTGGTCGACCTCGTCGCGAACCACGGCAGGTGACCCGTGTGCCTCGGCATTCCCGGCGAAGTCGTCGAAGTCCTGACCGGGCACCAGGACCTCGCGAAGGTGGACGTCAACGGTGTCCGCCGGACCATCAACATCGGGCTCCTGCAGGACGAGGGCGTGCGCGTGGGCGACTGGGTGCTGATCCACGTCGGGTTCGCGCTGGCGAAGATCGACGAGGAGGAGGCCCGGTCGGCCCTGGAGTTCCTGGAGACGCTGGGCAAGGCCTACCAGGACGAGCTGGACGCCCTTCGCGACTCCCACCTCGACTAGGCGGTGCAAACGTGCGGTTCGTCGACGAGTTCCGGGACGTGGCCAAGGCCAGGGCACTGGCGAAGGAGATCGCCGGCCTGTGCGAGCCCGGTCGCGAGTACAAGTTCATGGAGGTCTGCGGCGGCCACACGCACACCATCTACAAGCACGGCATCGAGGACCACCTGCCGGAGAACATCACGCTCGTGCACGGTCCGGGCTGCCCGGTCTGCGTGATCCCGATGGGACGGATCGACGACGCCATCCACATCGCGCGGCAACCGGACGTGCTGATGACGTCGTTCGGCGACATGATGCGCGTGCCCGGCAGCGGTGGGAACTTCTTCGACTCCAACGCCGAGGGCACCAACATCCGCATGGTCTACTCGCCGCTCGACGCGTTGAAGATCGCCCGGCAGCGGCCGGACGAGCGGGTCGTGTTCATGGCCATCGGGTTCGAGACCACGGCCCCGTCGACCGCGATGACCGTGCTGCGGGCGGCGAGGGAAGGCCTGGAGAACTTCAGCGTCTTCTGCAACCACGTCACGATCCTCCCTGCGATCAAGGCGATCCTGGACTCGCCGGACCAGCGGCTCGACGGGTTCCTGGGGCCCGGTCACGTGTCGACGGTGATCGGGTGCGAGCCGTACCGGTTCATCGCACGGGACTACGGCAAACCGCTGGTGGTGGCGGGGTTCGAGCCGCTGGACGTGCTGCAGTCGATCCACCGGCTCATGCTCCAGGTGCGCGACGGCCGTGCCGAGGTCGAGAACCAGTACGCCAGAGTCGTGCCGTGGCAGGGGAATCCGACCGCGCTCCGGGTGATCACCGAGGTGATGGAGCCGCGCCCGTTCTTCGAGTGGCGCGGGCTCGGGTTCATCTCGCACTCGGCCCTTCGGCTGCGCGAGGAGTACGCCCGCTTCGACGCCGAGCGGCTGTTCGACCTGCCGGGCGTGCGGGTGGCGGACCCGAAGGCGTGCCAGTGCGGCGAGGTGCTCAAAGGGGTGCTGAAACCGTGGGAGTGCAAGGTCTTCGGCACCGCCTGCACGCCGGAGACGCCGATCGGCACCTGCATGGTGTCCCCGGAGGGCGCATGCGCCGCGTACTACAACTTCGGCCGGTTCAGCAGGGAAGTGAGCGTCTGATGGGCACCTCGGAGAAGGAACAGCAGGTGCTGGACCGCATCGAACGCGCCCGCCGCCGACGTGCTCAGGTGAAGGAGAAGCGGATCACCCTCGCGCACGGGGCCGGTGGCAAGGCGACCAGGACGCTGGTCGACGCGGTCTTCCTGGAGGCGTTCCGCAACCCGCGCCTCGAACCGCTCGGCGACGCGGCCGAGCTGGAGATCGGCTGCTCGCGGCTCGCGCTGACCACGGACTCGTTCGTGGTGACGCCGTTGTTCTTCCCCGGCGGTGACATCGGCGACCTCGCCGTCAACGGCACGGTGAACGACCTGGCCGTGTCCGGGGCCCGGCCGCTCTACCTGACCGCCGGGTTCATCCTGGAGGAGGGCTTCCCGGTCGCCGACCTGGTGCGGATCACCGGCTCGATGCGGGCGGCCGCCGACGCCGCGGGCATCCAGGTCGTCACCGGGGACACCAAGGTCGTGCAACGCGGCAAGGGCGACGGCTGCTACCTCAACACCGCCGGGGTGGGCGTGATCCAGCACGACCGGGATCTCGGGATGTCCCGGGTGCGGCCGGGTGACGCGGTGCTCGTGTCCGGACCGGTCGGCGACCACGGCGTCACGATCATGCTCGCGCGCGACGATCTCGGCATCGAGGCGGAGGGCCTGGTCTCGGACACCGCGCCGTTGCACGACATCGTGAACGCGCTGCTGCAGGCCGCGCCCGGCGTGCGGATCATGCGCGACGCCACCCGCGGCGGTGTCGCGACCGTGCTGAACGAGATCGCCGGCTCGGCCGGTGTCGCCGTGGTCGTGGACGAGGACGCGGTCCCGGTGCGGCCGCAGGTGCGGGGCGCGGCGGAGCTGCTCGGCATCGACCCGCTGCACGTGGCCTGCGAGGGCCGGTTCGTCGCCGTGGTCGACCCGGCGGCGGCGGATCGGGCGCTGGAGGCGCTGCGCGGGCACCCGCTCGGCGCGCAGGCGTCGGTCATCGGGCGGATCGCCGCCGACCCGCCCGGCCTGGTGCTGCTCAAGACCGCGTTCGGCGGCACCAGGATCTGCGACGTGCTGGTCGGGGACCCGCTGCCGAGGATCTGCTGAGTGCACGAGGTGTCGATCACCCAGGAGGTCGTCGCGGCGATCACCGAACGGCTGGGGGACCGCAGGATCGCCGTGGTGCGGCTGGAGATCGGCCGGTTGTCCGGCGTGGTCGCGGACGCGGTGCGGTTCTGCTTCGACCTGGTGGCCGAGGGCACCACCGTCGAGGGCGCCCGGCTGGAGATCACCGAACCGGCCGGACGCCTCCGCTGCCGCGCCTGCGCGGGGGAGCACGAGGCCGAGTGGCTCGTCGTGCCGTGCCCCTCGTGCCGGAGCTTCGACGCGGAAGTGTTGTCCGGCAAGGACGTTCGCATCAAGTCAGTGGAGGTTGTGTCGGCATGTGCGGGACCTGCGGATGTACCACCGTGACCGTCGCGCTGGAGCAGCGCGTGCTGGCCCGCAACGACGACCTGGCCGCGGTCAGCCGCGCGTGGCTGGCGGAACGGGACGTCGTGGCGGTGAACCTGATGAGCTCACCGGGCTCGGGCAAGACGACCCTGCTGGAACGCACGATCGCGGACCTGGCCGGTGATCCCGTGGTGTCGGTGGTCGAGGGCGACCAGGAGACGTCGTGCGACGCCGACCGGATCCGCGCGGCCGGGTGCCGGGTGGTCCAGCTGAACACCGGCACCGGGTGCCACCTCGACGCGGGCGTGGTGGCGGCCGCGTTGCGGGACCTGGCACCGCCCGCGCGTTCGGTGGTGTTCGTCGAGAACGTCGGCAACCTGGTCTGCCCGGCGTTGTTCGACCTGGGCGAGCGGCACCGCGTGGTGCTCGCCTCGGTCACCGAGGGCGAGGACAAGCCGCTGAAGTACCCGCACATGTTCTCCGCCGCGGACGTCGTCGTGCTGACCAAGACCGACCTGTTGCCGCACCTGGACTTCGAGGTGGACGCGTTCGTCCGCAACCTCGGCCGGGTGAACCCGCACGCCACCCTGCTGAGGCTTTCGGCCACCCGAGGCACTGGGGTCGACGAGTGGACGGCACTGGTGCGCGACTGGGCGGGCTAACCGAACGCGAGCCGCGCGCTCTCCGCGTTCCGCAGCTCATCGGCCGTCCCGAACGGCATGGCCAGCTCGATCGTGCACCCGGACGCGTCGGAGGTGACGTCGAGCCACTCGCAGATCTGGTTGGTGAGCCACAGGCCGTCACCGGGCTCCCGCGCCAGGCCCGGCGGCCGGTAGCCGACGAACGCCGGCACGTGGCCGAGCGGCTGGTCGCTGTGCAGCGTGCAGACCACCCGCCCGGCCGCCCGGCGCACCCACACCGCCGCCCGGCCGACGCCCTGGGCCATCAGGTACGAGATCGCCTCACCCGCGGCGATGCCGAACATGCCCACCGCGTCCTCGTTGCGCCACAACAACGCCGAGGCCGCCCTGAGCACGTACCTGCGGACCGCGACCAGGTCGCCCTCGAAGCGGTGGAGCTCGTCCGCGGGGCCGGGACGTGCTTCCGCGTGCGACCGCGCGAAGTCCTCCGGCCGCACGAACTCGCGGGACGGTTCGGCCCGGTGCCCCACCACGCACTCGGGATGGGTGCGGCGGGCGTCGTCCACGACGTCCGCGCTCGCGGTCCTCTCGTCGTACGGGCAGATCATCCAGATGCCGGTGTCGGCCAGCACGACGTTGAGCGCAGCCTCCATCCGCTGCCAGGCGGACACCTCGCGCTCCGACCGGCCGGTCCACTCCGGCTCGGCGAGGACCCGCACCGGTTCGGCCCGCCGGTGCCGGGTCCAGTACCGGTGCAGCGCGGTGGCCCGCTGGGGTGGGCGCACGCCGAAGTGCTCCGGCTCGGCGTACTCCACCGCGGCGTCCGGTCCCAGCTCGTCCCGCAGGAGCTCCCGGTGCGCCGCGGTCGTGGCGACCAGCACGGGTTCGTCGCGGTGCAGTCCGTCGAGCACGAACGGCACGGCCATCGCGAGGAACTCCGCGTCACTGCCGTAGATGCAGCCCTGATGCAGGAAACGCGGCTGCGCGGAGCGGCTCAGCGGGATCACCCTCCAGAATTCGGTCGGACGTGCCGGAACTCGGAGCCTAACGTTCTTGCAACGGTGAGGTAACTCCCATTTGTGGCCGGGCCGGCCGTACCTCTGACCTGCGTGGACGGACAATTGTGGAGCACCGGACACTTGTGTCCCGCAATTTCCGTGCGGCGTGGAAATGCGCCGGTGAGGAAATGCCGGACGGCTTCGAATTCAGGCGCCGGCACCGCCGTCGACCGGCACGATCGCGCCGGTCACCATCGACGCTCGGTCGCTGAGCAACCACGCCGCCACCTCCGCGACCTCACGTGGCTCGGCCATGCGTCCGACCGGGGACGCCGCGTTGATGTGCTCGACGATGCCGGGGGTGGCGGCTTCCCAGTCGTCGATCATCTTCGTGGCGGTGCCGCCGGGCGTGATGCCGTTGACCCGGATGCCCTCGCGGGCCCAGGTGACGGCCGCGGTCTCGGTGATGCTGTTGAGGGCGCGCTTCATGGCACCGTAGGCGGGCAGTGCCGGGTTCGCGCGGCGGCTGCCGATGCTGGAGGTGTTGACGATCGCCCCGCCGCCGTGCCGGCGCATGAGCGCGGCCTCGGCGGTCATCGCGGTCCAGTGGGCGCGGAAGTTCACCTCGAACTGCCGGTCGATGTCGGCGTCGCTGGTGGTGTCGAGCGGGCCGGGCTCCTGGATGACCGCGCCGTTGTTGAAGGCGCCGTCGAGCCGTCCGTGCAGCTCGCCGACGCGGTCCACGGCGGCGCGGACGCTCGCGCGGTCGGCCAGGTCCAGGGCGACGGCGTCGGCGACACCGCCCTTGTCGCGGATGTCCGCGACGACGTGGCCGAGGGCCTCGGTGCCGCGGGAGGCGAGGACGACGGCGGCCCCTTCGGCGGCGAAGAGCCTGGCCGCGGCCGCGCCGATGCCTCGGCTGGCACCGGTGACGAACACGACCTTGCCGGTCAGCAGGCCGATGGGGCTGGTGTTGTTGGTCATGGCCCCAGCTTCGGCCCGGTTCGCGGATCGGATTCAGGTACAGGCGGTACCAGGATCCGCGGTCCCGCCGCGGGCACACTCGGGGTATGAACAAGCAGGAGCTCGGCGCGTTCCTCCGCAGTCGTCGCGAACGACTCCGGCCGGAGGACGTCGGCCTCCCGTCCGGACCGCGCCGCCGCACACCGGGGCTGCGCCGGGAGGAGGCCGCGGTCCTCGCGCACATCTCCACGGAGTACTACGTGCGGCTGGAGCAGGGCAGGGCACCGCGCCCCTCGGGGGAGGTGCTCGCCGGGATCGCGGGCGCGTTGCGGCTCACCGAGGCCGAGACCGACCACCTGCACGTCCTCGCCGGCACCGCGCCCACCCGCGTCCGGCTGCACCGCCGCGACGTCCGCCCGAGCATCCTCGCGCTGCTCGAACGTTTGCCGCAGACCGCGGCCATCGTCATCTCCGCCGCGTTCGAGGTGCTGGCGTGGAACGACCTCGCGGCGGCGTTGCTGGAGGACTTCGGGCGGCTCACGCCGAAGGACCGCAACCTCGCGCGCAAGGCGTTCCTCGGGTCGGAGAGCGCGCCGCCGTACGGGATCTCCGACGCGGCCGAGTTCCGGCACCACGTCGTCCGGCAGCTGCGCGCCACCCTGGCGCGGTACCCGGCCGATCCCGAGGTGAGCGGCCTCGTGGACGAGCTCCGCGCCGGGAGTCCGCACTTCGCCCGGCTGTGGGAGCGGCACGACGTGCAGGTCGCGCCGATGCTCACCAAGACGTTCCGCCACCCGGCGGTCGGGAACGTCACCGTCACCTGCGACACGCTGATGATCGACGATCGCGACCAGCACCTCGTGCTCTACAGCGCGCCGCCGGGCTCTTCCGACGCGGAGGCCTTGGCACTGCTCAACGTGCTCGGCACGGCCGCGCTCGACGCCTGACGTGTCCGTGCGGCGATCTCCACGTCCTCACGCGCCTCGACGACCAGGACCTGCTCGATCCGGAGGAACTCCAAGCCGCTGACGGTGTCCGCTCTGAGCGCGGCGTCGTGCTCGCCCACACCGCCGGTGAACACGAGCAGGTCGATCCCGCCGAGCGAGGCGGCCATGGCGGCGATGCCCTGGCGCAGCCGGTGCACGTACACCCGCAGCGCGAGAGCGGCGCGTTCCTCGCCCTGCTCGGCTGCCCGGCGCACGTCCCGCAGGTCGCCGCCCACGCCCGACAGCCCGGCGAGCCCCGAGTGGTGTTCCAGGCCGTCCTCCAGTTCGTCGAGCCCGAGCCCGGCGCGTTGCAGCCACACCAGCAGGCCGGGGTCGACGTCACCGCTGCGGGTGGCCATCACCAGGCCCGCCAGCGGGGTGAAGCCCATCGTGGTGTCGACCGACCGTCCATTCGCGACGGCCGCGAGCGAGGCGCCGGAACCGAGGTGGCAGCTCACCACGCGGGCACCGGGACGGCCGGCCAGCTCGCAGGCGCGGCGGGAGGCGTAGGCGTGGGAGAGGCCGTGGAACCCGTACCTGCGCAGGTCCCACTTCCGCCGCCACGCCTCGGGCACGGCGTAGGTCGTGGCGGCCGGCGGCATCGTGATGTGGAACGCGGTGTCGAAGCAGGCGACCTGGGGCACGCCCGGCAGCAGCTCCCGGGCCGCGGCGATGCCCGCGAGCGCACGGGGCTGGTGCAGCGGGGCCAGCGCGGTGAGGGCGTCGATGCGCCCGACCACCTCGTCGTCGAGCACGGTGGCGCCGGTGAAGGCGGATCCGCCGTGCACGACCCGGTGCCCGGCCGCGTGGACCTCCGGCGCGGTGGCGATGAAGTCCTTCAGCGGCTGGACTTCTCCCGACCAGCGTTCCACGTGCCGCTCGGCGAGGACGGTGTCGTCCTCGCCGAGCACGCGCAGCTTCAGGCTGGAGGAGCCCGCGTTCACCACGAGCACGTTCCCGGAGAGCGTCACTGCCAGGTCCAGTCGCGGACCTCGGGCAGGTCCTCGCCGTGCTCGCGGATCCACGCGTGGTGGCGAGCCCGCTGGTCCTGCATGAGCTGCCGCAGCCGGGCCGCCTTCTGGCCCAGGCCGGGTACGCGGTCGACGACGTCGATCACCAGCCGGTAGCGGTCCATGTCGTTGAGCACGAGCATGTCGAACGGCGTGGTGGTCGTGCCTTCCTCCTTGTAGCCGCGGACGTGCAGGTTGCGGTGGTTGGCGCGGCGGTAGGTCAGGCGGTGGATCAGCCACGGGTAGCCGTGGTAGGCGAAGATCACCGGCTTGTCGGTGGTGAACAGCGCGTCGAACTCGCGGTCCGGCATGCCGTGCGGGTGCTCGGTGTCGGGCTGCAGCCGCATCAGGTCGACGACGTTGACCACCCGCACCCGCAGCGACGGCAGGTGTTCGCGCAGCAGGCCGGTCGCGGCGAGCACCTCGACGGTCGGCGCGTCGCCCGCGCAGGCCAGCACGACGTCGGGGTCGTCCTCGTCGTTGCTCGCCCACTCCCAGATGCCCGCGCCACGCGCACAATGCAGGGCGGCCTCGTCGGCGGAGAGCCAGTCCGGGGTCTCGTTCTTGCCCGCCACGACGACGTTGACGTAGTCCCTGCTGCGCAGGCAGTGGTCCGCCACCGACAGCAGCGTGTTCGTGTCCGGCGGCAGGTAGACGCGGACGACCTCGGCCTTCTTGTTCATCACGTGGTCGATGAAGCCGGGGTCCTGGTGCGAGAACCCGTTGTGGTCCTGCCGCCACACGTGCGAGCTGAGCAGGTAGTTCAGCGACGGGACCGGCCGGCGCCACTCCAGCCGCCTGCTGGTCTTGAGCCACTTGGCGTGCTGGTTGAACATCGAGTCGACGATGTGGATGAACGCCTCGTAGCAGTTGAACAGCCCGTGCCTGCCGGTGAGCAGGTAGCCCTCCAGCATGCCCTGGCACAGGTGCTCGGACAGCACCTCGACGACCCGGCCGTCGGCCTGGAGGTGCTCGTCGACCGGCAACGTCTCGGCCTGCCACTGCTTTGCGGTCACCTCGTACACCGCGTCGAGCCGGTTCGAGGCGGTCTCGTCCGGTCCGAAGATCCGGAAGTCGCGTGCGCCGGCGTTGAGGCTCACGACGTCGCGCAGCATCCGGCCGAGCACTCTGGTCGGTTCTGAGTGCGTGGTGCCGTGCTTGACGACCTCGGCGGCGTGCTCGCGAATGTCCGGCATCTTCAGCTCCCGCACCAGCAGTCCGCCGTTGGCGTGCGGTGTCGCGCCCATCCGGCGGGTGCCGTCCGGGACGAGCGCGGAGAGTTCCGGACGGGGTGCGCCGTCGGCGTCGAAGAGCTCGTCCGGCCGGTAGCTGCGCAGCCAGGACTCCAGCAGCCGCAGGTGCTCCGGGTTGTCCCGCACGCCGGCCAGCGGGACCTGGTGGGCGCGCCAGGTGTTCTCGACCGGTACTCCATCCACTTCGGACGGACCGGTCCAGCCCTTCGGGCTGCGCAGCACGATCATCGGCCACCGCGGCCGGTCCCGGGTGTCCTTGATCCGGTGGATCTCGTCCACGACCTGGTCGAGCACTTCGGCCATGCGCGCGTGCATCACCTTCGGTTCGTCGCCCTCGACGTAGAAGGGGGCGTAGCCGTAGCCGCGCAGCAACGCGTCCAGCTCGTCGTGCGGGATCCGCGACAGCAGGCTCGGGTTGGCGATCTTGTAGCCGTTGAGGTGCAGGATCGGCAGCACCGCGCCGTCGGTGCGCGGGTTGAGGAACTTGCCGGCGTGCCAGCTGGTCGCGAGCGGTCCGGTCTCCGCCTCGCCGTCACCGACCACGCAGGCCACGATCAGGCCGGGGTTGTCGAACGCCGCGCCGAACGCGTGCGCCAGCGAGTAGCCCAGCTCGCCGCCCTCGTGGATCGATCCCGGCACCTCGGGCGCCACGTGGCTGGGCACGCCGCCGGGGAAGGAGAACTGCCGGAACAGCCGGCGCATGCCGCCGGCGTCGCGCGGCACGTCCGGGTAGGTCTCGCTGTAGGTGCCCTCCAGCCACGTGTTGGCCAGCAGCGCGGGTCCGCCGTGACCGGGTCCGGTCACGAACAGCACGTCGAGGTCGCGCTCCCGGATGACCCGGTTGAGGTGCGCGTAGACGAAGTTGAGGCCCGGTGTGGTGCCCCAGTGGCCGAGCAGCCTCGGCTTGATGTGCGCCGGCGTGAGCGGTTCGGTCAGCAGCGGGTTGTCCATCAGGTAGATCTGGCCCGCCGACAGGTAGTTGGCGGCCCGCCAGTACGCGTCGACCAGCTCCAGGTCGGTGGTCAAGGGTTTCCTCCTCGTCGGTGCCGGCCTTCTCCTGAGGCCGGTCGGCGTCAGCAGGGCGCGTGCTCGCCGGACTCGATCAGCAGCTCGGCGACGGAACGGCGTGGTGTGGGCGGAACCGGGGTGCTGAACCCCAGGCGCAGCACGGTCTGCGGCACGAGCAGGCCGCCGAGCGCGCGCCGCAGGTCCTCGCGGACGCGGCGCACCTCGACCGGCTGGGACAGGAACGACGCGGACAGGCCGTGCGTGGTCGCCGTGAGCAGGACGCGCTGCATCGCCTGGCCCGCCTGCAGATCGCCGAGCGGGCCGTCGTAGAACGAGCAGAGGACCACGACGAGCGGGTCGGACTCGTAGTCCTTGCCCGGCCGGCGTTCCGGGCCCTGGAAGTCGCGGAACACCCACTCGTCCTGCATCGCCGGCCGCACGCCCGCGGACGCGGGAGGCACGCCGTCGGTCGCGCCTGGACGGTGGCCGGTGAACGCCGCGAGCTCGGCCTGCACGCCCTCGTCGCCGAGCTGGATCTCGTGCGCCTGCTGCACGAACTTCTTGAGCCGGGCCCGGTCCTCGCGCGTGGTGACGACGTGCAGCCACGAACGTTCCAGCTCGGCCGCCCGGACCAGCGCGTGCCGCTGCCGGGGGTCGACGGTCGCTTCGAGGAACGGCCTGCGGTTGGTGCGCCGGTGCGGCACGGCCCGCAGCAGCGCGCGGTGCTCGTCGTCGATCTTGAGCGTGCCGCCGCGGCGCACCACCGCGAGCGCGCCGGGCGCGTCGTGCCCGGGCAGCACCGTGACCAGCGGCCGCACGCCGAGGTCCTGCAGCGCGAGGCGCAGGTTGTAGAGCGCGGCACCGCAGGACAGCCGCAGCTCGCGGTCCTCGGGGTCGGTCGCGGCGAGCTTGCGGGACGGGTCCGGGTGCAGCTCGATCCGGTCCTGGCGGACGCGGAACCGCCACGGCTGCGTGTTGTGGACGGAGGGCGCGAGTGACGCGGTCGTGAGCGCCCGTTCGATCTGGTCGGGCGTCAGCCCCAGCGCCGCCATCACCTGAGCCATGTCCTTCACCTCGTCGTGTCACCTGGTCGAACGTGTTGTCCCATCACTGTTCGCGCCACGACCGGGTGGTCCCAGCGTCGAAGGTCCCGACCTGGCCGGGACCGCTTGGCGCCGCACGGCACTCGTGAAAGGCTTGATCGGTGGCCGGACCTGACGAGACACCTTCGCGGAGCCTGCTGGGCGGGCTGCGGCTCGACGAGCTGCTCGACGAGATGCGCGAGCGGCTGGCCGAGATCGGGTCGACCAGGGACAAGATGCAGAGCCTGCTCGACGCGGTGCTCGCCGTCGGCGCCGGTCTGGAGCTGGACTCCACCCTGCAACGCATCGTGCAGGCGGCCGTGGAGCTGGTGGGAGCCCGCTACGGCGCGCTGGGTGTGCTCGGCTCGCGGCACAACCTCTCGCAGTTCGTCTACGTCGGCATCGATCCCGAGACCCGCGCGCACATGGGGCATCTGCCCGAGGGCAAGGGCCTGCTCGGGCTGCTCATCAGGGAGCCGAGGGCGATCCGGCTGCACGACCTGAGCGAGCACGCCGCGTCGGTCGGCTTCCCGCCGAACCACCCGCCGATGCACAGCTTCCTCGGCGTGCCCGTGCGGGTGCGCGACGAGGTGTTCGGCAACCTCTACATGACGGAGAAGACCGACGGCGGCGACTTCACCCCGGACGACGAGGTCGTGCTGGCGGCGCTGGCCGCCGCGGCCGGCGTGGCGGTGGAGAACGCGAGGCTGTTCGAACGGTCGCGGATGCGCGAGCGGTGGCTGGAGGCGACCGCCGAGATCAACGCCCAGCTCCTCGCCGGTGCGACGGCGCAGGACGCGCTGCAGCTCATCGCCCAGCGGGCCGTCGAGCTCGCGTCGGCGTCCTGGGCGGTGGTGCTGCTGCGCGAGCGCGAAGGGCTGCGCAGGGCGGCGTGGGCGGGCGGCGACGCGACTCCCGAGCACTTCGCCGTGGACGAGCCGCTCCTCGCGCAGGTGCTGGAGACGGGCGCGCCCGCGTTGCTGGAGGACGTGGACGGAAGCCTCGGCGACCTGTCCGGTGCCGCGGTGGTGCTGCCACTGCGCGCCGGCACGGCGGTGACGGGCGTGCTGCTCGCGGTGCGGGAGAAGGACGCCGCACCGTTCGGCGCGGACCTGATGCCGTTGCTGGCCTCGTTCGCCGACCAGGCCGTGGTCGCGATCGAGTTCGCGGAGAACCAGCAGGCCAGGCGCATGGTCGACGTGCTGGAGGACCGCGACCGGATCGCCCGCGACCTGCACGACCACGTGATCCAGCGGCTCTTCGCCACCGGGATGAGCCTGCAGGGCGCGCTGACGTGGGTGAACCACCCGGAGGCCCGCAGAAGGGTGACGAAGGCGGTCAACCAGCTCGACCAGACCGTGCTGGAGATCCGCACGTCGATCTTCGACCTGCAGGCCGACTCCGGTGACACGGGCCTGCGGCGCAGACTGCTCGACATCGTCGCGGAGATCACCGAGAACGCCGAGGTGAGCCCGGCGATCCGGATGTCGGGCACCATCGACAGCCTCGTGCCCGACCACATCGGCGAGCACGCCGAGGCCGTGGTGCGCGAGACCGTCACCAACGCGCTGCGCCACGCCCGCGCGACCGAGCTGACGCTCACCGTCGAGGCGGGGGACGCGTTGATCATCTCGATGGTCGACAACGGACTGGGCATGCCGCCCGAGGTCGCCCGCAGCGGGTTGCGCAACCTGGAGCAGCGGGCGGCGTCGTTGCACGGCGCGCTGACGGTCGCGGACGAGCCCGGTGGCGGCACGCGGGTCACGTGGCGGGTGCCGCTGGGCTAGGGTCAGCCGGTCTCGTTGTCGTGGGCCGGCTTGCGCAGCTGTGAGGACAGCACGGCGGCCTGGGTGCGGCGTTCGAGGCCGAGCTTGGCGAGCAGGTGGGAGACGTAGTTCTTCACGGTCTTCTCGGCGAGGAACATCTTCTCCGCGATCTGGCGGTTGGTCAGGCCGTCGCCGATGTACTCGAACACGGTCCGCTCCTGCTCGGTCAGCGCGCGGACCGGGTCGCCCTGCTCGCGTTCCCGGCGGATCCGGTTGAGCAGCGCGGCGGTGGAGCGCGCGTCCAAAAGGGACTGTCCGGCCGCGACGGTCTTCACCGCGGTCGTGAGGTCCGTGCCGAGGATGCGCTTGAGCACGAAACCGGACGCGCCGGCCATGATCGCGTCGAACAGCGCCTCGTCGTCGGTGAACGACGTGAGCATCAGCACCTGCAGCTCGGGCAGCCGCGACCGCAGTTCGCGGCACAGCTCGATGCCGTTGCCGTCAGGCAGTCGCACGTCGAGCACGGCCACGTCCGGGTTGGTCGCCGGGACCATCGTGAGCGCCTCGGTCACCGAGGACGCCTCGCCGACGACCTCCAGGTCGGGGGAGGCGCTGAGCAGTTCCCTGATCCCGACCCGGACGACCTCGTGGTCGTCCACCAGGAAGACTCGCGACACCACTGCCAACCACCTCTTCTCCGACGTTGCGAGATCACGATCTCCCAACCGGACCTCGCGCACACAGGGTCCTAAGTCCCTGTCGCCGGGATTCCAGGGTCCTCCGCGGCCGCGGCAGGTCCGCTCTGTCCGCGCGGCCGGTCGCGGCGAATCGTCGGAGGATGCGATGGAACCCAGCAGAGGCCGCCGAGATCATCGACGCCGCAGGTCAGGCACCCGTGTACAGCGCGGACCGCCCGTGGGTGCTGGAGCTGCACGGCCGCTCGGCGTACCTCTTCGCGGCGGGACACCGTTCGGCGCACGACCCGCTCGGCTTCGACCGGCTGCTCTCGTGCGGCGCCGCACTCGAACACGTCGTGCTCGCCGTCCGGCAGGCCGGGTGGCACCCGCGCGTCGTGTTCCCGACCGACCCGGCGAGCCCAAGCCTGCTCGCCGTCGTGCGCGCGGACCGCCGCCAGCCACCGGACCCGCTGGACCTGGACCTGCACCGGGCGATCAGGCTCGCCGAGGCGTCCGGTGCCGGCGCCGCCTACGAACTCCGCCGTGCCGACCACTGGGCAGGCACGGAACTGCGCGCCCTCGCCGACCACGAGCTCGTCGTCCTCACCACCGGCGACCGCCGTCCCGACCACGTGCGGGGCGGCGCGGCACTGCAGGCCGCCGTGCTGGCCGGGCGCAGCGCCGGGGTGGCGGTCCGGCCGGTCGTGCACGTCGTGCACCGGCCCGAGTGGCGGGCGGGCCTGATCGAACGGCACGGCCTGGCCGGGTTCCCGCAGGCCCTGGCGATCGTGGGCGCTGCGGCCGCACGCGTGGAAGGGGCTCTGCCGCGCGTGTGCGGGACGTCCTGACCGGCCCGGTGGCCGCCCGTGCGGAGGGGGTTTGCCGCGCGTGGGTGCGGCGTCTTGACCGACTCGGCGGCCGCACGCGTGGAAGGGGCTCTGCCGCGCGTGCGCGCGACGTCTTGACCGGCCCGGCGGAAGCACACGCGGAAGGAGCCCTGCCACGTCATGACCGGCCTGGTGGCGGCACGCGCGGAAGAGGCCCTGCCGCGCGTGCGCGCGACGTCACGACCAGTCCGGCGGAACCACCACGACCGGGCATGCCGCATGACGCAGGCACTTCGCGGTCACGCCGTGCGCCAGGAACTCCCGCACGGCCCCGCGCCCGCGCGAGCCGATCACCAGCAGCTCGGCGTGCTTCGAAGCATCGGTCAGGTGGTCGGCCGCGTCACCCACGACCACGCACTCGGCGACGTCCGGCGCGCCCGGCGTCGCGGCCCGCGCCTGCTCCAGGGCGTGGTGCAGCTCGCGCGCCGGGTGCCGGTGCGGCATCTCGCCGTACGGGTTGAGCCCCATCGGCACGGCCGGCACGATCGCCGGTTCCCGGTGGTGGGCGAGCACCGCCTCCACCCGAGCGCCCCGGTGCGCCGCTTCCTCCATCGCCCACCGCAGCGCCGCGCGCGACTCCGGCGAACCGTCGACGCCGACCAGGATCACAGGTGTCCTCATGATTGCTCCCATCACTCACCACGAGCGTGACCGCGCGGGCGGACGTGCTGGCAGGGACCAACGTCACGAGCCGGGCGAGCCCATCCGCACTGCTGACGCGTCCGCGCGTGGCGAACCCTCGTTCGCACAGATCGGATGGAGGGCGCCATGAAGGCGAAGGCGGGCGACTGGCTGGTTGATCCCGGCGGACGGCGTGGGCTGATAACGGGCATCAGACACGAGGACGGCGGTCCGCCGTACGTGGTGCGATGGCTCGACACCGAGCACGAGGCACTGGTGTTCCCCGGCCCGGACGTGCACCTCGTCACGGCCGAGGACGAAGCGGCACGGCTGCGCGCGAGCTGACCCGGTGGACACCGCTGTCGCACTCGGCCACCTCGCGACGGCGCTCGCGATCGGTCTGCTGCTGGGCGTGGAACGGGAGCACGACAACGCCGCCGGTCCCGCGGGCTCGCGGACGTTCCCGCTGATCGCCCTCGCGGGTGCGGTGAGCGCGGCGGTGTCGCCGGTCGCGCTGGGCGTCGCGTTCGCGGCGGTGGGCGCGCTCGTGATCGCCTGGTACCTGCGCACCGAAGAACCCGGCGGCACCACCGAGATCGCCGCCATCGCGACGTTCCTGCTGGGCGCGTTCGCGTGGCACCGGCCGGAGCTCGCGGTTCCGGTCGGGGTCGCGGCGGCCGTGCTCCTGGCCGCCAAACGGCCGCTGCACCGGTTCGCCCGCAAGGTGGTGAGCGACCAGGACGTGCGTGACGCGATGGTCCTGTTCGTGGTGGCGTTCGTCGTGCTGCCGTTGCTGCCCAACCGGCCGCTCGGCCCGTACGGGGTGCTCAACCCTGCGCGCGTGTGGTGGCTCGTCATCGCGGTGACGGTGATCGGCTGGGCCGGATACGTTGCGGCACGGGCGTTCGGGGAGCGCTGGGGGCTGCTGGTCACCGGGTTCGCCGGCGGGTTCGTGTCCGGATCGGCGACGACCGCCGTGATGGCGCGCAAGTACCGGACCGTTGGCGCGGCGGCGTTTCCCGGTGCGGTGGCGGTGAACCTCGCCACGCTGGTGCAGATCGTCGCCGTGACGGCGATCGCGAGTCCATCGGTCGCGCTGAGGCTGCTGCCCGCGGCCGGCGCGGGCGCGGCCGTCCTGCTGGTGGAGGTGGCGTGGCTGGTGTGGCGCACCGAGGCGGTCGAGGCGGAACCCGCCACGAGCAGACCGATGTCGCTCAAGGCGGCGTTGTCGCTGGCCGCGATCCTGGTGCTGTTCCTAGTCGTCACCCGCGCCGCGGCGGACTGGCTGGGTGGCGGGGGCGTGGTCGCGGCCGGCGCGCTGGGCGGGCTGGCCGACGCCCACGCGGCCGCGATCGCCGCCGCTTCCCTTGCGCCGCAGGCGATTTCCGTGCACACGGCGGTGCTCGCGTGTGGAGCGGCGTTGGCGACGAACACCGTCGTGAAGCTCGTCCTCGCGACGGTGGCGGGCGGACCCCGGTTCGCGCTGAAGCTCGCGGGCCGGCTGGCGCCCGCGGTCGTGGCGGTGGCGGTGGGCATGGCCTGGTAGCAGCGGGGACGAAGGTCCCGAGGGGTGCGGGACCGCGGCCACTCACCCCGCCCGCCGCGGGCCGGAAGGCTGAAGTGCATGAGCGAGAAGGAATCCCGGCCCGTCGTGGTCGGCGTGGACGGATCACCCGCCGCGCGGGCGGCACTGCGATGGGCCGTGGAGGACGCGCGGCGGCGCGGGTGCCGGGTCGACGCGGTCTCGGCGTGGCACCCGGACTACGGCGTGATGATCGGTCCGCTGCCGGCCGAGGTCATGATGTCGATGCCGCCGCAGGAGCTGGAAGCCGTGGCGCGCAAGGCACTCGACGCGGCGGTCGAGGGCTTCGACGGCGTGGACATCCGTCCCGTCCTGGTCGAGGGCGACCCGAGGGACGTGCTCGTCGAGGCGTCGCAGGAGGCCGAGTTGCTCGTGGTCGGCAACCGCGGCCACGGCACGATCGTGGGAGCGATCCTCGGCTCGGTCAGCTCCTACTGCGTGCACCACGCCTCCTGCCCGGTGGTCGTGGTCCGATGAACGCCGTCGCGCTGCTCACCGACGGGTCCGCGGTCACCGTGCGCGAACTGGGCCCCGAGGACGTCCCCGCACTGCTGGACCTGCACCGGTCGCTGCCGGTCGAGGACCGCTACCTGAGGTTCTTCAGCACCTCACCGCGGCAGCTGGAGGACTTCGTCGGACGCATGGTGTCGCCGGACGCGCCGGAGCACGTGGTGCTGGGCGCGTTCCGCGGCGACCGGTTGCTCGGCGCGGCCAGCTACGTGATCGTGCGCGACACCGACTTCGCCGAGGTGGCGCTCGTCGTGTCGCACGCCGAGCAGACCCACGGCCTCGGCACGCTGCTGCTGGAACACCTCGCCTCCCTGGCGCGCGGCAGGGGAGTGCGGAGGTTCACCGCCGAGGTGCTCACGATCAACGGCCGCATGCTGCGCGTGTTCACCGACATGGGCTTCGTGACCGGCATCGTGCCCGACGGCGAGGTCATGTACGTCGAGCTGCTGCTGGAGCCCGGCGACCGCTACCTCGACGCGGTCAGCCGGCGCGAGTCGATCGCCGACGTCGCGAGCCTGACCCACGTGCTGCGACCGGGCTCGATCGCGGTGGTGGGCGCGGGCCGGTCGCCGAGCTCGGTGGGCCACGCGGTGCTGCGGAACCTGGCGGAGGGCGGCTTCACCGGTGACCTGTACGCGGTGAACCCGCACGCGAAGTCGGTGGCCGGCGTCGACTGCTGCGCGTCGGTCGAGGAGCTGCCAGAGGCGCCGGAGCTCGCTGTGCTGTGCGTGCCGGCGAAGGCGGTCCCCGCGGTCGCCGAAGCGTGCGGACGCCGAGGCGTGCGCGCCCTGGTCGTGATCTCGTCCGGCGTGGAGCCCACCGCGCTGCGCAACGCCGTTCGCGCGCACGGCATGCGCCTCGTCGGCCCCAACTGTCTTGGCGTGTCGACGAGTTCGCCCGACGTGCGGATGAACGCCACCTTCTCCGCGCACGCCGCGCTGGCGGGCGACATCGGCCTGGTCACCCAGTCCGGCGGCGTCGCGATCGCCGTGCAGGAGGAGCTGCGGCGGCTGGGCCTCGGCCTGTCGACCCTGGTCTCCACCGGCGACAAGCTCGACATCAGCGGCAACGACCTGCTGATGTGGTGGAGCCAGGATCCCGGCACCCGGTTCGCGGTGCTGTACCTGGAGTCCTTCGGCAACCCGCGCAAGTTCGCCCGGCTGGCCCGCCAGGTGGCCCGGCACAAGCCCGTCCTCGCGATCCGGTCGGCCACCAGCGAGGCGGGTCAGCGGGCCGCGGCCTCGCACACCGCCTCGACCGCGACGCCGTCGGTCGTCCGGGACGCGTTGTTCCGCCAGGCCGGCGTGATCGCGGTGAACAGCGTGCCGGAGCTGACGGACGTGCTGATGGCGTTGAGCGGGCAGCCGTTGCCGCGGGGCAGGTCGGTCGCCGTGCTGAGCAACGCGGGCGGGCTCGGCGTGCTGGCGGCGGACGCGTGCGTCCGCGAGGGCCTGCGCATGGCGGAGCTGTCCGCCGACACCGTGCGTGCGTTGAGCACACTGCTGCCGGCCACGGCCAGCAGCGGCAACCCCGTGGACACGACCGCCGTGGTGGACGAGCAGGACTTCGGCCGCTGCCTCGACGTCATCGCCGCGGACCCGGCCGTCGACGCCGTGATCACCATGACCGTGCCGACCGCGCTCGGCGACCCGACCGGCGGCGTGCACCCGTTCCCGGACAAGCCGGTCCTCGCGGTCCGCACCGGACAGACCGAACGGCTCGGCGGAGCGATTCCCTGCTACGCCGAACCGGCACGGGCCGCCGCGGCGCTCGCCCGGCTCGTGGAGCGCGCGGAGTGGCTGGCCCGGCCGTCGGAGTTCCCGCAGCTGACCGGGATCGACCTCGACGCGGCACGGCGCGTCGTCGCGCGACGGGCAGAGGGCTGGCTCACCCCGGACGAGACGGTGTTGTTGCTCAAGGCCTTCGGGCTGCCGGTGCTCGGCGGAACGCTGGTCACGACCGAGGAGCACGCGGTCGCCGCCCAGCGCGCCTACGACGTGCCGGTCGCCCTCAAAGCCGTGGCCGACGACCTGCCGCACAAGAGCAAGGGCGGTGGCGTCGAGCTCGGCCTCGGTGACGCCGGTGCGGTGGCGGAGGCGTTCCGCGCGTTCCAGGACCGCTTCGGCGACCGGCTGCGCGGGGTGTTCGTGCAGCCGATGGCGGCTCGCGGCCGGGAGCTGCTGGTGGGCATCGCGACCGACGAGAGGTTCGGGCCGCTCGTGGTCACCGGCCTCGGCGGCGTCGACACCGACGTGATCGACGACCGGGCGGCCGCGCTCGCCCCACTGTCCACATCGGACGCCGATGACCTGGTGCACGGCTTCCGCGCCGCCGGACGGGTGCTCGCCGAGGCGGACGCCGTGGCGGTGCGCGACGTCCTGCTGCGCGTGGCGGAGCTCGCGAGAGCGCTGCCCGAGATCGTCGAGCTCGACATCAACCCGCTCGTGGTGACCGGAACCGGATGCCTGGTCGTCGACGCCCGCGTGCGGATCGCACCGGCGCACGAGACCGACCCGTTCCTGCGCCGACTGAGGACCAGCTGACAAGGAGAGAGCGATGAACAAGGCAGATCCGATCGTGGTGGGTGTCGACGGGACACCGGCGTCCGACCGCGCGCTGGCGTGGGCCCTGGACGAGGCGATCGTGCGCGGGTGCCCGGTGCACGTGGTCAACGCCTGGCAGTACGAGGCACTGGTGGACTGGGCGGAGACGTCGGCGCAGCGCGAGATCGCCGCGTCGGAGCAGCTGGTCGAGGACGCGCTGCAGCGGGCCGCGCGGGGCCGGGCCGAGCTGCCGGAGATCGAGCGGCGCAGCCTGCGCGGTGACGCCGCCGCGGTGCTGGAGGCCGCGTCGGAGGGTGCCGCGATGCTGGTCGTCGCCTCGCACACCGACCACCGCATCCGGCAGGTGGTGCTCGGCTCGACCAGCATGCACGTCGTCCGGCACGCGCACGCCCCGATCGTCGTGATCCCGGTGACCGACCGCGAGCCGGCGGAGGCGTCGTCGTGAAGACCCGTGAACTGCTGACCCGGCCGCTGGTGACCGTGGGGCCGCGCGACTTCGCCCGGCACGCCGAGGGGCTGATGGACGACTTCGGGTGGACGATGCTGCCCGTCGTCGACGAGGGCGTCTTCCTCGGCGTGGTCACCAAGACGGCCTGCCGGCGCGGTGCGGACGAGCTGCCCAAGGTCGAGCGGGTGATGACGCAACCGGTGCTCACGGTCGGACCGGAGTTCGACGTGGCGTCCCTGCTCGACGCGATGACCCGCTACGAGGTGATCTGCGTGCCGGTGCTGGACGACCGCCAGGTGATCGGCGTGGTCACGCGGCTCGACGTGCTGCGGGCCGTCAGCCACGACGACCCGCACCTGCGGGTGGGTCATGCCGCTGAGCACGGCTGACCGCGAGGACGTCGCCCACCACGGGCTGCCGGTGGCGGAGGTGGTGCTGATCGCGGAGACCGATCAGCACACCGGCCTGTCCACCGCGCAGTGGCGGCGTCGTCTGGCCGAGCTCGGCCCGAACGAGCTGCCTGTCCGGCGCGGACCGGGCTGGGTGGTGCGGCTGCTCGGCCAGCTGCACCACCCGTTGATCTACGTCCTGCTCGCGGCCGCGACCGTCACGGCGGTGCTCGGCGAGGTCGTCGACGCCTCCGTGGTGTTCGGCGTCGTCGTGATCAACGCCGTCATCGGGTTCGTCCAGGAGGCCCGCGCCGAACGGGCGCTGGACGCGCTGGTGTCCATGGTGCGCACCGAGGTCACCGTGGTGCGCGACGGTGTGGCGGCACGGGTGCCGTCGGCAGGGCTCGTGCCGGGCGACGTCGTGCTGCTGGAGGCGGGCGACCAGGTCGGCGCCGATCTGCGGCTCGTCGCCGCCGGCGAGCTGCGCGTCGACGAGTCCGCGCTGACCGGCGAGTCCGTGCCGGTGGCCAAGGACCCGGTGTCGCTGCCGTCCGACACGTCGCTCGCCGACCGCGCGAACATGGCCTACTCCGGGACGTTGGTGACCGCGGGAGGCGGCCGCGGCGTCGTGGTCGCCACCGGCTCGGACACCGAGATCGGGCGCGTGCACCGGCTGGTGAGCACCACCGAGGCGGTGCAGACCCCGTTGACCCGCAAGCTCGCCCGCTTCAGCCAGGTGCTGACGGTGGTGATCCTCGGGCTCGCGGTGTTCAGCGTGGTCGTGGGCGTGCTGCGCGGCGAACCGCTGGTCGAGATGGTCACCGCGGCGGTCGCGCTGGCGGTCGGCGCGATCCCCGAGGGCCTTCCGGCGGCGGTCACGGTGACGCTCGCGATCGGCGTCGCGCGCATGGCGCGCCGCAACGCGATCATCCGCCGCCTGCCCGCCGTGGAGACGCTGGGCAGCACCACGGTGATCTGCACCGACAAGACCGGCACGCTCACCGCGAACGCCATGACCGTCACCGCGGTCGTGGCCGGCGGCGTGCGCCATGAGGTGTCCGGAATCGGTTACGCGCCAACCGGAACCTTCACGCCTTCGATCGGTCCGGCGGCGCGTGAATGTCTGCTCGCGGGACTGGCGTGCAACGACGCGCGGATCGTCCGGCACGGCGAACGCTGGCTGCCGGTCGGTGACCCCACCGAGGCCGCGCTGGTCGTGGCCGCCCGCAAGGCCGGGCTGGACGAGGTGCCGGAACGGGTGGACGTGCTGCCGTTCAGCTCGGAACGCCGGTTCATGGCCACCCTGCACGCCGACGGCGTCGTTTACGTGAAGGGCGCGGTCGAACGGGTTCTGGGCCTGTGCGGGCTCGGCCACAGCCAGGAAGCCGAGGATCTCGCGGCCACCGGCCTGCGCGTGCTGGCGCTCGGCCGGGCCTCCGGCGTCGAGCTGACCGAGGAGGCGTTGCGCGGCGAGGTGGAACTGCTGGGCTTCGTCGGGATGCACGACCCGGCGCGCCCGGAGGCGGTCGAGGCCGTGCGGGCGTGCCAGGCCGCGGGCATCGAGGTCAAGATGATCACCGGCGACCACCCGGCCACCGCGCGCACGATCGCCGCGGAGTTCGGCATCGCCGACGTGCACGCCCGCGTCGCGCCCGAGGAGAAACTCCGGCTCGTCAAAGCGATTCAGGCCGACGGCCAGGTCGTCGCCATGACCGGTGACGGCGTGAACGACGCTCCGGCGTTGCGGCGCGCGGACATCGGTGTGGCGATGGGCCGCGGCGGCACCGAGGTCGCCAAGCAGGCGGCGGACATGGTGCTGACCGACGACAACTTCGCCTCGATCCGCGCCGCCGTGGAGGAAGGCCGCGCGGTCTTCGACAACCTGCGCAAGTTCATCATCTGGACGCTGCCCACCAACATGGCCGAGGGCCTGGTGATCCTCACCGCGATCCTGCTCGGCGCGGCGCTGCCGATCCTGCCGGTGCAGATCCTGTGGATCAACATGACCACCGCGGTCGCCCTGGGCCTCACGCTGGCGTTCGAGCCGCGCGAGCCGGACGTGATGAAGCGCCCGCCGCTGCCGCCGTCCCTGCCGCTGCTGACCCGGCGGCTGGTGGGGCGGATCGTGTTCGTGTCGGCGATCCTGCTGGCCTGCTCGTTCGGCGCGTTCCGCTGGCAGCTCGCGGCAGGCGCGTCGCTGGAGGTCGCGCGCACGGTCGCGGTCAACGTGTTCGTCGGCGCGCAGATCGCCTACCTGGTCAACTGCCGGTCGCTGGAGAACCTGAGGCCGCACGTCGGACTCGGCCGCAACCGGTGGCTGCTGGCCGGCGTCGCGCTCACCGCGGGCCTGCAGCTCCTGCTGACGTACGCGCCGTTCATGAACGCGCTGTTCCACACCGCGCCGCTGCCGTGGCAACCGTGGGTGGTCGTCCTGGTGCTGAGCGCGTTGGCGTACGTCCTGGTGGAGCTGGAGAAGTGGCGGCAACGCCACACGAACTGACCACCGGCTCATGCGGTAGGCGACGAAGGTCCCTGGAGGTTCCGCACACCCGCGGGTAACTCTGGACGGCATGAGCGCGAAGCCGATGTCCCGACTTCTCCGGCGGGTGTTCCCGTGTCGCAACAAGCTGGCCGACGTCGGCGACCGGGTGGAGGGAGCGGTGCTGGCGGTGGCGGTCGCGGTGGCGCTGCTCGCCGTGCCCGTCACGGCCACGATCGGCTCGGAGCTCTACACCGCGAAACGCGACCAGGTCGCGGGCCAGCAGGCGAGCCGGCACGAGGTGGACGCCGTGCTCGCCGAGAACGCGCCCACCGGTGAGCAGAACGAGGTGCTGGAGACCGTGCCGGTCAAGGCGAGGTGGAAGCTGCCGGACGGCACCCCGCGGCAGGGCGAGGTGCCGTCGCACCACGACCTGAAGGCGGGCACGACCGTGCGGATCTGGGTCGACGCGACCGGCGCGCCCACCGACCCACCGCTCACCATGGCCGGTGTCGCCGTGCACGCGGTGGTGATCGCGTTCCTGGTGTGGACCGCGATCGTCGAGGCCATGGCGTTGCTGTACCTCGCGGTGAAGTTCACGCACACGCGAATCCGGGCGCGACGCTGGGCAGCCGAGTGGGCCCGCGTCGCGCCCGAGTGGACCGGACGCTGAAACCGGTCACCGCAGCCAGGAGTTGGCCTGCACCACCGGCAGGCTCGCCCACCACCGCGCAACGCCCCACGTGGCACCGGACGCCGTGGCGGCCAGCGCGATCAGCACCAGCGCGTAGACCACGTGGTAGTCGATGACCGGGTTGGTCGACATCGTGGCCGCACCGGCGGAAGTCCGTTGCGCGGGCGGCCATTCCGCGGCCCACATCAGCAGCATCATCAGCGTGCCGGCCACCGCCGAGACGCGCAGGCCGATGCCGAGCGTCACCGCCACGCCGATCGCGAGCAACCCGGCCATGAACAGCACGTCGGCCCACCACGCCCCGGCCCACGCGTGGAACGTCGACTCGAACGGCCCCACGTCGACCCGGCTCAGGAAGCCCTTGGTCGGCGAGCCCCCGGAGAACCACGCGTTCTTGGCCGGTGTGGCGTAACCGAGGCCGAAGGCCTTGTCCAGGAACGCCCACAGGAACAGCAGTCCGGTCGCGATGCGCAGGACCGCCAGGGACGTCGCGGCCGTGCCGGTGCGGGCGCGGATCGGAGTTTCTACAGCGGACATCGTTACCTCCCAATGGTTTCCTGGCTTCGAGTCTGCTCAGGGAAAGGAGGCGTGGCTGCGGTCCGAGGTCCCTTCGGCAGGAGGGCCGGAACGCCCGGTCCGGCTATGTCCCAGGGCGGTGGTCCTGGAGTTCCGCGATGGTCCGGGTGAGCCACTCGGTCAGCAGGGTGCGTTCGGCGCCGGTGAGCGCCGGAAGCCGGGGCAGCGCCGCGCGGAACGCCACCGCGACGCCGATGGGCGTGGGGTCGAGCTCTTCCGGCGCGGAGATGAGGATCTGGCCGAGCACCGCTTCGAACAGCGCGTCGGAGAGTCCAGGATCGCGATGGTCCTCAGGCCGGCCGAGCGACGCGAGCACCGCGCCGCTGCCCGCGGCGTGGATCAGGTCGACCGCCCGCTCCTCCGAGACCTTCAGCAGTCCGGCGGCCGCCACCCGTGCGACACGGGCGCGCAGCACCTCGGCTCCGGCGCTGGTGGCGGGGGAGGGCCGGCGGCGGCCCGGATCGGCGAGGAGCAGGAACACGTCGGGGTGGGCGAGGTTGAAGGCGAGGTGCTCGGACCAGGCGGCGCGCAGGTCCTCGACCGGGTCGCCGTGCTCGTCGGCGGCCTTGGCCGCCTTGGTGGCGACGTAGTCGGCCATCACTTGTTCCGCGACCGCCTCCAGCAGGCCGTCCTTGTCGCCGAACAGCCGGAAGATCGTCGGCGGCGGCACGGCGGCCTCCTGGGCGACCGCGCGGGTCGTCACCGCTCGGGCGCCGCCGGTGCGGAGCAGATGGGTCGCGGCGGCGACGATCGCGGACCGGGTGTCCGTGGGCGAGTCCGGCATGGATCAATGGTATCAGGATCTTGATATCAGTGGTTCGAATCGGTGGTAGCGTTGTGGCGAATCACTGGTTCACGCTGGAGGAAGTCATGATCATCGTTACCGGGGCCACCGGACGGCTGGGCCGCATGATCGTCTCGAAGCTGCTGGAACGCGTGCCTGCCTCGGCGGTCGGCGTGAGCGTGCGCGATCCGGGCAAGGCCGCGGGGCTCGGGGTCCGGGCGCGGGCGGGCGACTTCACCGACCCGGCGAGCCTGGAGCACGCGTTCGAGGGGGCGGACCAGGTGCTCGTCGTCTCGGCGGCGATCCGGGGCCCGCAGGCCGCCGGGGCCAACGCGGCCGCGATCGACGCCGCGGTGCGCGCGGGTGCTGGACGGGTGTTGTACACGAGCCACCAGGCGGCCTCGCCCGGCTCGTTGTTCGATCCGGGACGGCAGCACGCGGCGACCGAGAAGCACCTGGCCGACCAGGGCGTGGCGCACACGGCGCTGCGGCACGGGTTCTACGCGAGCACGTTCGAGCTGTACGTGCCCGACGCGCTGCGGACCGGTGAGTTCCGGCTGCCGGAGGACGGCCCGGTCTCGTGGACCGCGCACGACGACCTCGCCGAGGCGGACGTGCTGGCGTTGACGCGACCCGGCGCGCTCGACGGGGTGACGCCACCGCTGACCGCGCCCGAGATGCTCGACTTCGCCGACGTGGCAAGGGTTCTCGGGGAGATCACGGGGCGTGCGGTCAGGCGGGTGGTGGTGGACGACGAGGAGTGGAAGGCGGCGGCGGTCGCGCGGGGTGTGCCGGAGGCGGCGGCCGAGTTCACGCTCGGGATGTTCCGGGCGGCGCGGGCCGGTGAGTTCGCGGTGACCGATCCGGCGCTGGAGGAGTTGCTCGGGAGGCCGGCGATCTCGGCACGCTCGGTGTTGGAGCGCCTGGTGGGCTGACGTGTGGCGCGCGGCGGCTGGGCGCTCAGCGCGCGGCACGGGCGGCGCGTTCGGACAGTGCGGCGAACGCCTCGCGCAGGGCCGGCGGTCCGACCACCTCGACCTCGGCGTCGAAGCGCGTCAGGTTCGCGGCGAGCGCCGCCCACGACCACGACCCGGTCAGCAACCGGGTCCTGCCGGGGCCGGCCTCCTCGGCCGTGCCGTCGCCGGCGAACGGGGCCACGTCGGCCAGCGGCAGATCGAGGACCACCTCGCCGCGGCAGGGCCAGGCGTCGACGTTGCCGGAGCCCTTGAACCGCGCGGACAGGAAGGCCACGACGTCACCGCCGGGCACCTCGCGGGGCGTGAAACGCGGTCCGCTGGGCACGCGGGGCGTCATCCGGTCGACCCGGTACGTCCGCCAGTCCTCGCGGTCCGGGTTCCAGCCCACGAGGTACCAGCGGCCGGCGCGGACGACCAGGTGGTGCGGCTCGACGCGCAGCCTGGTCTCCGGCCGGCCGGGCGTCCGGTAGTCGAACCGGAGCTCCTCGCACGCGCGAACGGTGCTGCTCAACGAAAGCAGGAGATCGGTGTCCACCTGGGTGCCGGACGGCGCGGCCGGTTCGATCTGCAGGGCGTCGATGCGCTGCCGCAACCGGGACGGCATGACCTGTCGCACGGTGGTCAGCGCGCGTGCGGCGGCCTCCTCGATGCCCGCCCCGGTGCCGACGGCGATCCGCAACGCCACCGCGAGCGCGACCGCCTGCTCCTCGTCGAACAGCAGCGGCGGCAGCTGACTGCCGGCTTCGAGCCGGTAGCCGCCGTCGGGGCCCTTGACCGCGTGGACGAGGTAGCCGAGCTCGCGCAGGCGGTCGACGTCACGGCGCACGGTGCGTTCGCTGACGCCCAGCCGTTCGGCGAGCAGCACGCCCGGCCAGTCGCGGTGGACCTGCAGCAACGACAGCAGCGACAGCAGACGGCCCGAGGTCGTGGTGGAGGCGGCGATCGGCATGTTCTCAGCTTGGCACGAGTAGCGGACGTTCCCTGTCCGCTACCGCTGACAAGGTCCCTCTCATGTCACTCAACGCAGTCACCCACCTGAACTTCCGCGGCCAGGCCAGGGAGGCCCTGGAGTTCTACCGCTCGGTGTTCGGCGGTCAGATCACCGTCATCACCTACGCCGACTTCGGCATGCCCGCCGAGGTGCCGGGCGCGAAGAACGTCGTGTTCGGCGAGGTCGTCGCCGAGAACGGCTTCCGCGTCATGGCCTACGACGTGCCGGGAGCCGGCGAGCCGCTTCCGACGGGTGCGCCCAGCACGCGCCGGGAGAACGGCACCACCATCACCGAGGAGCGGTTCTTCCTGTCCGTGCGCGGTGAGAGCGTCGACGAGGTCACGCCGATCTGGGAGGGCCTCGCCGACGGCGCCGCGGTGATCGAGGCGTTCGGCCCGGCGCAGTGGGCGCCCGCCTTCGGGATGCTGACCGACCGGTTCGGCGTCACCTGGATCGTCGACGTCGCGGCCCAGTACCAGGCCTGAGCACCGCGGGGCGGGGTGCGCCCGCACCCCGCCCTGAAGCACCGAGAGGAACCACCCGTGCACACCTGCCGTCCGCCGGCGGGATGCACCGGGTGCCGCGGCACCTGACCGACGAACGCGAGCACGACGCCGGGCTGTCGTTTGCCCCACCTGGCGTTGGGTTTCGCACCCCATCGGCCCGCGCACACCGAACACCATTGCCTCGTCGGCGCCGCGGTCAGTAGCTTCGTCCTCGTGATTTCGGGGGCGGTTTGAGCGGCAGCTTCGCACCATCACCTCGATCGCGGTCAGGTTCACTCCAGGGGGAGGTGTCCGCTGATTTGGCTCTCGATGACCGGGCGTTCAGGACAACTTCGGAAAACCCGCCCGACGCTCAGATCGTGCGGGTTCCGGTGTTCGTTCTTCATTCGGCCGATTCGCCGCGGCTCAACGGCATCGATCACAACCACGTTCGTACGCTCGCCGAGGGCTTCCGCCGATCTCCGCAAATCGCCGGACAACGGGCGTCATCGATGGAATGCACCGGCTCACCGCCGCCCGTTCGGCCGGCCGCCAAAGCATGGACGTTCAGTTCTTCGACGGCAGTGATGCCGACGCATTCCTGCTCGCTGTCCACGCCAACGTGACGCATGGGCTTCCGCTCACCCTGGCCGAGCGGCGCTCGGCGGGGTCGCCGCCACTGCCGGCCTGGCCGCCAAGACCGTCGCGGCGATCAGGAGCAGGTCGGCCCTGCCGGCGTCTCCGGTGCGGGTTGGGCTGGACGGCAGGGCCAGGCCGATCAACGCCGCTCAGGGGCGGCGGATGGCGAGCAGGGTGATCGCCGACCGGCCGGACTCGTTGTTGCGCCAGATCGCCAGGGAGGCCGGCATCTCCCTCGGTACCGCACGGGCCTGAAGCGCGGGCCGGCTGGGCAGTTCCGGCTCAGGACAGTGCGGCCAGCGGCCCCGCGGTCGCGGCTTGCGTGCGCAGCGGATCGAACCGCAGCAGAGACTCCCGTGTCCGGCCGGTGGTCATCGCTGCCGCGATGGCCTCGGTGAGAGCCGGCGCCCACTTGAAGCCCCGTCCGCCGAGGCCATATGCGACGAACAAGCCGTGGTCAACCTGTCCGATGAACGGCTGTCCATCGGCGGTGATGTCGAACTCGGATTCGGTGACCAGCCGCGGTCGTGTCGTGGCGAGCCGGCTCAGGCGGGTGCCGGCGGCGACTTGCAGCGCGTCCAGAAAGCGCTGCCCGCGGTGGTCCGTGCGCAGCGTGCCCAGGATGCCGCCGGGGAACGGGCGCAGCAGCAGGCCGTTGGCCAGGTCGACGAACGCGGGCATGGCGGCTGTGTGCCCGTCGAACGCCCCCATGCTCACCGGCTGGCGGTGGACCTGGCGGCGGGTCGCCGGGTCGGGCAGCAGCGTCGGTGTGTCCGCACCCGCGGCCAGCAGGACGACCGCGGCCCGCGCTGCCGGCCCGTCGGTGAGCAGCGTCCAGGAGCCGCGGGTGCGGTTCACCGACCGTACCCTGGCCTGGCGGAGCGATCCGCCCGCACGAAGAAATGCCCGGATGATCGAAAGCACCATGACGCGCGGGTCGGCGCATCCGGAAATGGGCTCGTACCAGGCGACGCCCGCACCTGGGCGGTACCCGGCCGGTACCGCGCTGGGATCACACCGGCGGGGTGTCGCCGCCGAGTCGCGACCGGCGACCAGCCGGCTCGCCCGGTTCGCCGAGTCCACGGCCTCCGGCGGGGTGACCACCACGACGCCGCAGCGCACCAGGGCGGTCAGCGCAGGCGTTGCCCGGTCGCTCCACCGGCCGTACCAGGCGAGGCTGTCGGCGGCCAGTTCCGGCTCGTCGCAAACAGTCCGGATGACCGCGGCCGACGCCGCGGTCGTGCCGCCCAGCCACCGAGGGCTGAGCAGGACCACCCGATGTCCCGCCGCCTGGAGCCGCCACGCGGTGAGGGCTCCGACGATGCCCGCACCGACGACCGCTACGTCGCTGCTCAGGACGGACTGACCTGCGGGCGGGCGGACTCGGCGTACGCGACGATCCCCGACCGCGTGCCCCACCAGTCCGCGTTCAGGGCCTCGTCCTCGAACGGAATGGCGAGGTGCTCCTCCAGCAGCACGAGCAGCTCCAGCTTCTGCATGGAATCGATTGCGCCGGTCAGGTCCTCATCGGCGGAGGGCTCGTACCCGAGGACCTCGCGCAGCGATTTGCCGACCTGCTCCGCTACGCCAACTTCCTCTCCTGCCACGGCCGTGTCCTTTCCCCGCGAACGCATTGTTTTGAATGGCACGCTGAGCCAACACCCGCGAGGGCGGCGAAAGCAAGCGCACGGTTTTCCGGCCTGGTGGCAAAAAACGCAGGCGCGCGAATCAGTCGCGAGTCGATACCATCGGCCTCGCTCGCGGAGAGAGGCGACTCTTACGTCATGCTGCCCGTCTGTGTAACCGAAGTGCGCCCGTTCACGACCGATGACGGCTTGCGGGTCCTGGCCGTCCGGATAGCGCCAGACCGATTGTCACCGGAGGCGGCGAACCTCGTAGGTCTCATCAGTGACCGGACCGCGGACAATTCGCTGGCGCTGATCGGAGAACAGCCGGTGTTCGCCACCACGCCGTACGAGGCGGAGATCGTGCTCGCCGAGCTGGCCTCGGGCAGCGGGTACCTGCACGGGATGGGCCGGTTGCCGGAACGTCCCGTGGTGATCGACGTCGGTGCGCACATCGGTCTCTTCTCCCTTGATGTGCTGCGCCGCCACCCGGACGCGAAAGTCATCGCGGTCGAGCCGTTCGCACCCTCCTACGCGGCGCTGGCCAGGAACCTCGCGTTGTATCAGAACCGGGCCGAGCCGTTGGCCGTCCACGCGGCGGTCGGTGATCGGCCCGGCCGCACCGAGATCCTGGGATGCCGGGGCGGCAGCATGCTGGCCTCCACCCGTGACGGTGACGATCTCCGGACCTTGGAGCAGACCCGCGCCACGCTGGCCCGGTCCGTGCCGCGGGTCCTGGGTCGCGGACCGTGGGGGCGGGAGGTGGCCGACGGGGCCGCGCGGGACGCCCTGGACGGGCTGTTCGCCCCGGCGCGGGCGTCGGTGCCCCAGGTCACCGTCTCGGAGCTGGTCGAGGCGCACGCACTGCGCCGGGTGTCACTGTTGAAGGTGGACGTCGAGGGTGACGAAGCGCGGGTGCTGGCCGGTGTCGACTCGGCCCACTGGCCGCTGATCGACGCGGTGGTGGTGGAGACGGACCGGTCGGCGCTCGCCCAGGTCTGTGCGATCCTCAGCCGGCACGGTCTGGTGCCCACCGTCAGCGAGCCGGCGTTCACCTCCACCGCTTTCGCCCGCGACTGCCGGATCGTACGAGCGCGGCGCGGTGCGGTGCCGGCTGCGACACCGCGTCCGGAGCCGGTGCCGGCCGCGGCGCGGTACGGCCCCGCGGTGGCGGAGATCGCGGCTCTGCTCGACCAGCTCCACCAGCTCGGCAGGCGGATCTGGCCAGAGGGCCACCTGCTCGTCGACGCGCGAGCCGACCCGCACGCGGCTCCGTTGTCCGAACCGTGGTTGGAGCGCGGTTTCCGGCTGGGCCTGTCCCACGGCCGGGCGTGGGCGCGCCACCTGTTCGCGGAATACCCGTTGCCGGTCGGCTCCGACACCGATCTGCCGTCGGCGCTGACCCGCGTGGTCGGCGGGGACTGGCGTTCGGCGGCCGGGCTGCTCGGGCGGTATCCGGTCGCCGACGTGGTGGCCGCCCGGATGGCCGCACTGCACTTGATCCACCGCGCGGTCCGGCTGACGTTCGATCCGGGCGGAGGGGTGGACGTGCGAACCCGGGCGGACGACTGATGAGTGGGAATCACTTCGGAGAGGAGCAGCAATGAGCGAGGCCGAAGCGCCGCGACAGCGGCGCTACGAGGTGGTCCGCAACGTCGAGGGGCAGTACTCGATCTTCCCGCACGGCCGGGAGGTGCCCGCCGGCTGGGAGGCGGTGGGAGTGTCCGGCTCGGAGGAGGAATGCGTGAGCCACATCGACGAGGTCTGGACGGACATGACGCCGTTGTCGGTTCGGCGCCGGCTCGAGGAACGGGCCGCCGGTCGTTGAGCAGCCGGTGTGCAACCGCGGTCGCGTCGCGGTTGCACACCGGTCAACCGGGCTCTCCGGTCATGCCCTCCGTGACCACCACCAGCGCGCTTCGGGCATTTCGCACAGCGGTCAACGCCGGATCGGCCGTCGCAGCGGCGAGATCGCGCAGGGCGAGCAGGCCGGCGAGGCCGGCGGCACCGGTCTCACCGGCCGGTATCCCGTGGGTGTGCAGAGCCTCCTGGGCGGTTCGGCACCAGCCGTCGCGGATGGTGACGAAGCCGTCGGCGGTGGCCGAGAGGTCAGGCCACGCCGCGCAGGACAGCCGGCCCGCGTTCAGGCCGACCATGATCGACTCGAAGTCGGACACGATCTGTGCTGGCGTCGTCCGGCCGACCGACGCGAAGGCGCACCCGGCGTCGCTCGGCTCCACTCCGCAGAGGAAAGGCCCGGCCGGTGCGCGGTGCCGGAAGAACCTGCCCGCGGCGGCCGCCAGCCCCCCGACGCCGATCTGGACCGTGACCAGGTCGGGCCAGTGGTCACCGGTGCCGGCGAGCGCCTCCTCGATCTCCCAGAAGATCGTTCCGTAGCCGTCGATGACTGCCCGGGGAACCGCCTCGTCGGCGGTGAACGCGGTGTCGGAGACGAGCACCGCGTCGGGCGTCGCCGAGGCGAAGCCGGCTGCCGCGCGCACCGCCTCGTCGTAGGTCGGCGCGTGTGCATCGACGTCCGCGCCCTCGGCGCGGATCGCGGCGATCCGGGCAGGCGCGGCGTCGGCGGGCAGGAACACCTTGGCGCGGCAGCCGAGCCGGCGGCCCACTCGTGCCACCGCGCGTCCGTGGTTGCCGTCGGTGGCGGCCACCAGCACGGGAACGGCCGGTCGCGCGGCGAGCCGGGAGAGCGCCACCTGAGCCGCCCACGACGCGCCGAGGATCTTGAAGGCGGGCAACCCCAGCCGATTCGTCTCGTCCTTGACCCACAACCGCTCCAAGCCCAGCTGCCGGGCGTATTCGGGCAGCTCGTGCAGCGGCGTGGCGGCATACCCGGGAAGACCGCGGTGCCAGTCGTACGCCTCGCGGGTGGGCTGCTCCGGCGTTCCGCCGGCGAGGTGGTTGACCACGAAGGCGGGTGCCGGGCGGTCCCAGCCGGCCTGCTCGCGGCGCAGCCGGCTCACGGGACGAGAAACTGACGGTCGTCGAGGTCCTGCGCGGTGGTGGTGAGCGCGCCGTCCTCATCCCGGCTGACCGCGACGGCGCCGTCGGGGATGTACTGCACGACGTACGCCTTGCGCGTCGATCCGCTCCGGTTCGGGTACGTCATGTGGGTCGTGACCGAGGAGAAGACGGCCATGCTGCCGGCGGCCAGCGGGACGGAGACGGTCTCGGCCGGGTCCTCGTCGAGGCAGACCCAGCCGTGCTCGCTGGGCCAGTGCCGCAGAGTGCCCCTCCTGTGCAGGCCGGAAGCCACCGCGAGGCAGCCGTTCTCCTCGGTGGCGTCGGTCAACGCGATCCAGCACGTGATGTACTGCTGCGGCTCGATGAACGTCTTGCCGTTGTCCTGGTGCCAGGCGAACGCCTGGGAATGCGCAGGGCTCTTGTAGACGGCCTGCTCCCAGAACAGGCGGACCTGTCGCCCGAGCAGGTCCGTCGCCACGTCGGCGAGGACTCCGGTGGAGCAGACCTGGCGGAGCCACGGCGAGCGCACCACCAGGTTGGACGCGATGGTGAAGCCGGGCTTGTCGCCGCTCGTACGGCGATCCAGCACCGCGTTGATCCGCGTCTGGATCGGATCGATCTCCGCGGTCATTCGCGCCACGGCATCCTGGTCGTAGGCGTCCTCAACAACGAAGAACCCGCGCTCGCAATACGAGTCGACCTGCTCCTGGGTGATCCGCCGGAACGGTCCTTCTGGCCGTTGCCAGCGGAAGTCCGTGTTGAATTCGTGGGGGCCTTTGTCCGCCATGTCACCCAGTCTCTCCGGCAATCGGTGCACGGGCAAGGACGGTGGATGGGCACGGATTGAAAGTTGATCGCCGGCAAAATCGGACGCTGGTCGGAAAAGCTGCGCGCACATAGGCTCCGCTGGCACGATCGGCGATGGCGGGCGGCGACGCGTGGGGGCGGATGACGATGAAGGTGGCGCTGCTCGGAGTGGGTTATTGGGGTGCCAAGCTCCTGCGCAATCTGGTCGGCCTGGTAGGTCCCGACAACGTCATTGCCGTCGATTCCGATCCGAGTCGGCTGGCGTGGGTGCGCCGGCACTACCCGTCGGTGATCTGCCGGTCCGACCTGGACGGTGCCCTGGCGGATTCGGACGTCGAGGCGGTGATCGTCGCGACGCCGGTGAAGACCCACGCCGACTACGTCCGGGCGGCACTTGAGGCGGACCGGCACGTTCTGGTCGAGAAGCCTTTCACCACGTGCACCGCGCAGGCGGTGGAACTGGCCGAGCTGGCAGATCGGCGCGGGCGGGTGCTGATGGTGGGACACACCTTCCTGTTCAGCCCTCGGGTCCGGTGGATCGTCCGCCGGCTCAACACGACGGGGATCGGCAAGCTGCACTACCTGATGTCCTCGCGGCTGAACCTGGGTACGCACCGCGATGACGCCAGCGTGCTCTGGGATCTGGCTCCGCACGACGTCGCGATCGTCCTGCGGTTGCTCGGGGAAAGCCCGGCGACGGTCCGCGCCAACGCGCGCAGTGTCATCAACTCCGGGATCCCGGACGTCGCATTCGTGGATCTGACGTTCCCGTCCGGGGTCATCGCCTCCCTGGCGGTGTCCTGGCTGGCGCCGCGGAAGGTTCGCAATCTCGTCCTCGTCGGCGACGAAAGCATGATCGTGTACGACGACACCGACCAGGATGAGCCGGTGAAGGTGTACGACAAGGGAATGGCGCTGGAACCGTCTCCGGATTTCGGTGCGGACCAGCTCACCTACCGATATGGGGACACGGTGGCGCCGCACATCGCCGTACAAGAACCGATCATGGAACAGATAACGCATTTCATCGAATGCGCCGAGTCAGGAAAGCGGCCGATTTCCGATGGCTGGTTCGGGGTTCGCGTGGTGGCCACGCTCGAGGCCGCGGACCGTTCCTGGCACGACGGCGGCCGGTCGGTCGCGGTGGACTCGGTAACCGCGGGCTGACCGGACGGACATCCGGTGTTCGACTGCGGAAAGTCTGCGGATGAACGTCCTCCGGGCGATCACCACCGCCCGGAGGAATCGTCGGAACAAGCGGGCAGCGCGTGCCGCCGCGGCGACACGCCCAGTTAGCCGATTCTCGGCTCGAAGGGTACGGACAATGACAGACACTCGGACCGAAGACCGGACCGACGCGAATGTTCGGGCATCGGCACCGGAGCCGTTCGCATCTGCTCGACCGCCGTCGGCGTTGACCCGGGATCGGGCTCTGGGCCTGGTGCAGGGACTGCTCGCCGACGGCATCCTGGACCCGACGGACCTGCGAGCGTACGTCCCGGCCGTCGAGGATCCGTTCGAGCCGGAGGCGTTGCGGCAGGAGTACGAGTCCTGGTTCCGAGCCAGCGGAATCGAGACGGTCACCGGCCGCAAGTTCTCGCTCGGCCCCTGCCCGTACACCCGGGAGGAGCTCGTGCAGGCCGCGGCCGACGGGTGGATCCCGGTGGTCTCGCCCCAGGGCCTGTCGTTGGAGGAGACCGCGCGGACCTTCCACTGCGACACCTGGGCCACCTCGGACCCGCTGGTCACCGCACCGGCGGAGGAGGAGGACCTGTGGTTCCTCACGTCCGGCCGGCTCGTTCCGGACGACCCGAACGTGTCCGCACGTGAGCTGCGCCAGAAGTACGACAAGGACGGTTCGCTCGGGCTGAGCCTGCAGCGGTACATCATCCTGGCGGCCCGGCTGCGTCATCTCACCGGCCAGCCGGCCGACTTCCGCTGGTGGGTGTGGATCATGCGCGGCCGGTACGACCGTTCGGGCTTCATGATCGCCGGTTTCGACCCGAACAACCGGTTCAGCGTGCACGCCTGGATGCCGCAGTTCCGGGCCAGTTTCGTCGGCGCCCGGCCGATCAAGATCTGCCCGCGGATCGCCGGACCGTCCGACCGCGCCACCGGGAACTGACGCCCGCGGCCCGAGCGGATCGGAGAACCGAGGCCCTGGGATCCGCTCGGGCCGCCGGCCTACTTGACCGCGACGAGGAGCTGCTCCAGCACATCGCGGGACAACGGCTGGTCGAGCAGCCGGGTCAGGTTCACGTGCAGGAATTCCTGCACGTCCGGGCCGGCGTCCTCCAGAGCGTGTGCCACCGTGCCGGCGGTGAAGTTCAGCCACGAGACGATGGCGGCGGTGAAGATCCCGAGGTCGACGTCCACAGCCGCGGACATCCCCTGCCGGTAGGCGGCGACGATGGCGCCGGCCGCCGCGGTGTCGACGCTGCCGTCGGCGATGAAGCACCACTGGACGAGTACGTAGCCGAGTTCCCAGAGTGGGGGGAGTGCGCCGGCGTGCTCCCAGTCGAAGACCACCGGGCCCGCGTCGCCGGTGTCCCGCACGTTGCCCGGGACCAGGTCGCAGTGGCAGAGGACGGCCGGAGGATGCTCGCCGGTCTGCACGGCGGAGCCCAGATCGAGGAGGACGGGCACGGTCTCGGCCAGGGCCGGCGCCCATTCGTGCCCCGCGTCCCGTGCTCGCGAAAGCAGGTCGGACCAGTCCTCGGCGGCCGGCGGCTCGGTGAACCAGCTGGACACCGGTCCTGGTGGCGGCAGCGCCAGCCCGTGCAGGCGAGCCAGCACGGCTCCCATCGACTCCGCCAGCGCGGGTGGCACGGGCGGCACGGGTGCGGGGCCGAGGTCGTACCACTCGTACACGCGCCAGACACGGCCCTCGACAGTCGCCGCGAACTGCCCGTCGGCGCCGGGTATCGGCCGCGGAAGTGACAGACCGGCGGCCATTGCGGCCTTCTGCAACCGCACGTCGACCGTGACGCTCTCGGGGTCCGCGTCGCCGAAGAGCGACTTGACCGCCCAGCGCCCCGAATCCGTGCGCAGCAGCCAGACCTGGCCCATCACGCCGCGATCGACCGACGTCATCGGACCCGCCGCCGTACCCAGTCCGAAGTGGACGGCCACGGCGTTGGCGAGGTCTGCCTCCGGATCGTTCTGGGATGTCACCGCGTCGCCCACATTCCTCTGTCCGCGAGCCGCTCATCCAGGCGGCCGGTCGTGGGGCGGATCCTATCCGTGGATCTTCGCTCGCGCGGTTCCGCGATCTTCGGGCGTTCGCGTCACGATGCCAGCGCGTGGACGGCGTCCACCGCGGTAGCCGCGCCACGCAGGCTTTCGTCCGTGTTGCGCGCCGCCGCGGCCGCACGGGACATCCGGTCGTCGTCGAGCATCTCGGCGAGGATCGCGGACAGCCGGCTGGGACGCAGATCGGTCAGCGCGCCGTGCACGCCGGCGCCGAGCGCCGCCAGCCGGTCCGCGTTGTACCGGCGCTCGTAGTGCCGACCTGGTACGGCCAGGGCCGGTACTCCGTAGTGGAGCGCGGCCAGGGCGCTGCCCTGGCCGCCGTGGAAGATCAGCCCGGCCGCCCGGGACATCAGTCGTTCGAACGGCAGATACGAGAACAACTCGGCACTGGCTGAGCGGCGCCCGGCCGGCCCGGCGCCGCGGGCGACACACCAGACGACGGCGCCGACGTTCGCGGCGGCACGCTCGAGGGCGCCGATCACCCGCTCGGTGCCCCAGGGCGCGGAGCTCGCGTACGCCAGCACCAGCCGTTGCGGAATGCTCCGCCGCCAAGTGGTGTCGTCCGGCATCGGGTCACGCAGATATCCCGTGTAGACGGTTCGGGGAGTGCCGCGGAGCTCCGGCTCGAAGGCCGGGTAGGACGAGGCCAGCTGCAGATCAGCGTGCCAGGACACCAACTCGACGGCTGAGTCGACGGCGAGGCCGCAGCCGTCCGCCGCCAGTGCCCTGGCGAGGTCGTCCAGCTGATGGTCGCCGCGGGCCTGGGCACGCGGATCGGTGCACCAGGACGCGCAGGAGGCCAAGGGGATGCCGTGCCTTCTCGCGGTGACGGGTGCGGTCAACCGCATGTGCGACACCAGAACGTCCGGCCGCACCGACCGGACGGCCTCGGCCTCCGCTCGCAACACCGCGGTCCAGAATCCGGGTTCGTCGAAGCCCAGCGCCGTGCAGGCGTCGTACAGGCTGTCGATGGGACCCGGTGAACGTCTTGGTTCCGCGCCCGGGCACGGCACGACCTCGAAGCCGCGCCGGGTCAGCAGCGCATCGGTCGGCGGGCAGGCGTGGAAGACGACGCGGTCGCCCCGCCGGCGGCATTCCTCGGCGATCGCCGCCAGCTTCAACGTCGATCCCCAGGTGCCGGAGGTCGACGGATACGGCAGGAACAGAACGGTTTTCATCGTGTTCGCCCGACCATCCTCATTGGTCACGACCCGCTCGATTCTGGGCGCGTTCGCGCAGCCCCGGCAAGAACCGCGCCGCACGTGCAACCGCGGGCTGTCCGCAGTTGGTCGCCCTGCTGAGCACCGCTGTACATCATCCGCGACCAGCTCCTAGCATTCCGGTTGATGGACGCCGGGCCGGATCATGGGGCCCTGGCCACGCCTCCAGCACGCCACAGAGCCCCCGCCGTGAACGCGACGACCGTCGGCCTGGCGCGCGCCAACCCGAGCACCGGGTTGCATCCGTACCCATCGAGAGGACGTACGGCCATGGCTGACGACCGCGTGCCCGAGGTGTCGTTGCGCGACGAGGAGCGAACGGCTCTGCGAGAGCAGGGCTACCTGGTGCTGCGCGGGGTGTTGCCCGATGAAGCGCTGCAGCCGGTGCGCGATGCCCTGTCGGAGGTCGTCGACCGGTTCGCCGTCCAGTGGCGCGACGAGGGTCTGATCAGCGAGCTGCACGAGGACGCGCCGTTCGAAACCCGATGGGCGCTGATCCGGCGGCAGTTGCCCGCACTGCGTCCGGTGACCTGGCGGCGGGTCCTCGTCAGCCGGGCCATGTTCGACCTCTGGCGCCGGCCGGAGCTGACCGGGCGGATCCGCAGCGTGCTCGGCGACGAGCTGTGGGCGCACGACACCTGGAACGGCCGCCCGCGTGAGCCGCACGCTCCCGTGCAGAAGATCAAGTGGCACCAGGACGCCTTCTACCTGCGTGGCTGGGAGCCCGCCGACGGCGACGTCCTGACCTGCTGGACGCCGCTCGTGCCGGTCGACGCCACGGCGGGGTGCCTGCAGATCATCCCGGGGTCGCATCTCCAGGGCACGATCGCGCCCGAGTTCGACGCCTACCACAACAAGAACGTGTCGGTGTCCCGGTTGGGTGACTTCGAGCCGGTGACCGTGCCCGCCAGTCCCGGCGACGTCGTGGTCTTCACGCAGAGCACGGTGCACCAGGCCCTGCACAACGAGTCGGACTACGTCCGCTGGACGGTGGACATCCGCTTCGGCGCCGACGGCCCCGCCATGCGGGAGAAGGCGAAGGGCGGGTTCCTGTGCCGCACGAGCGGGGACAGGTCCCGGCTGACCACGTACGAGCAGTGGGCGGCCAAGTACGACGTCAGGAACGGCGCGTTGAGTTCGCAGCTGAAACTCATCGACGCCGCCGCCGCCCGCAGCGGCGACATGGCGCGGGACATCACCACCTACTGAGGTCCGGACGTTGGAGGTATGGCATTGCGCATCGCTGTCGTCAGTCTGGGATCGCGCGGCGATCTGTATCCGATGCTGGGAATCGGGCGTACGTTGCGCGACCGCGGCCACGACGTCACGGTCTTCGAGCACGCCGAGTACGAGGGCGATGTGACGCGGACCGGTCTGCGCTTCGTGGCCCTGGGACCGGGTAGTGCGTGCCAGGACGTGTTCGAACGCTCGGGCGACACCGCTCGTGCGCTCGCCCAGCTCATCCGCCGGGTAGCGGTCCCCAACGCCGCCGCGTCGGTGCGCGCGATTCTCAGCGACGGACCGTTCGACGCCGTGGTCGCCCATCACTTCCAGGTCGCCGGCCAGTTGGCGGCCGAGCTGCTCGGCGCGGCGTTCATCTCCGTTGCCGGCCGCGACATCGTCGACCTCTACTACCCGCCGGCGGACGCGCCGGAGGCGGAGCGGGCGGCCGCGGTCCGGACGCTGAATCTGGTGGATCGCCTGGGTTCGCCGCCGCTCAACGTGGTCCGCCGGGAGCTGGGACTACCCGAGCGGCAGCACGCCAGCACGCTCGGCAGCCTCTCCGCCAGTGGCGTCCTGATCCTCTGTCCGGCGCTGTTCGGCAGCGGTGGGGAGTCCTGGCCCGCGCACTTCCGGGTGGCCGGTTACCCGGCCTACTCCGGCAGTGACAACTTCGGGGTTCCAGCGCACATTCAGGCCTTTGTGGACCGGACCGAGCTGGGGCCGCTGATCGTCTGCTCTCTGGGCGACAGCTGGGCCAACGACTATCCGCCGACGACGGCGAACCTCGCCGTCCTGGCGGAGCGGGACGGTTTCCGCGTGTTGTACCTCGTCTGCCGCGGGCGGGTGGCCGCGGCGGGGGAGCGCTGCCTGGTCGAGGGGTTCGCGCCGCTGGAGCACATCCTGCCGCGGGCCGATGTCATCGTGCACCACGCCGGCCGGGGCAGCCTGATGACCGGCCTGCGCGCCGGCGTGCCGTCGTTGATGATCCCGCACTGGCTGGACGGGTTCGAGAACGCCCGCATCGCCGCTGACCGCGGTGTGGGCCGCACGGTGGCGCCCGACCTGGGTCTCGAGGAAACCGCGAAGGAGCTGGCCGAGGTGCTCACGAATCCGGCGTACCGGGAACGAGCGCGCCGCGCGGCCGAGTCGATCGCGCGCGATCCAGATCCGGGACTGGTCGCCGAGGAGCTCCTGCTCGCCGAGGCCGGGGCGGGTGCGCGATGAGGGTGGTGGTGGCGGGCAAGGGATGGCTGGCCGTCCGCGGCGCCCGGCTGCTGGCCGCCCTGATCGCGGTGAGCGGGCGGGACGCCGTGGTGGAGGTGGTTCGCAACCGCAGCGAGTCGGGCCGCGACACCTGGCTGCCGTCGCTCGTGGCACTGGCCGAACGCCGAGGCTGGCCCGTGCACGACCGGTTGGAGAAGGCGGAACTGGGCCCCGGCGACATGTTCCTCTCCCTGCAGCACGATCGTGTCGTCGACTGCGCGGCGCTGGGTGGCGCCGCCGCGTACAACCTGCATTTCGCGGCCCTGCCGCGGTATCGGGGTAGCCTCGCCGCCGCCCTGCCGGTGCGGCACGGCGAGACCGCGGTGGGCGTCACGCTGCACGTGTTGGTCCAGAAGGTCGACGCGGGTCCGATCATCGCCAGGCGGACGTTTCCGCTGCCGGTCTTCTCCTCGGCGTACGACCTCTACCGGGCCTACCACGACCACGGCTTCGAGCTGTTCAAGGAACACGCCGCCGCGTTGCTCGACGGCGCCGTCCAAGCCGAGCCTCAGGACGAGGCGTTGGCGACCGTCTTCTCGAGGAAGGCGATCGACTTCTCCGACAGCGAGCTGACCGACCTCGATCGCGACGTGGATGAGGTGCGCGACTGGTGCCGGTCGCTCATCTTCCCGCCGGAGCAGTATCCGACGTACCGCGGCCGGTTGATCGCGTCGTGCTTCTCGCTGCGGTGGGGACGCGACGGCGTCGGCGGCTACTCACCGGGAACGGTGGTCCACGAGGACCCCGACCAGGTGATCCTGTCCTGCCGCAGCGGCGAGCTCGGTCTTGAGTTCGTGCCGCTCAGCTCCTGACCCGCGGCGCCGTCGAAGCACCCCGAGGAGGCGCGGCTGATGCGGATCGTCGTCCTGGGCGGCACCGGCTTCCTCGGGTCGGTGGTCGCGGAGCACTTGGCGCGTGCGCACGACGTGGTCGCGGTCGGGCTGCCGGGTTCGGGTGTCGGCGGTCCACCCGCCGTCCGCCTCGTGGAGAGCGACCTGCTCGTCGACCCGAACGCGGCCGCGATGTTGCTGCGCGGTGCCGATGCCGTCGTGTACGCCCTCGCGCCGGCCGGACCGCGTGGCGGCAGTGGACGACTGGTCACCGCCGCGGAGAGCCTCGCCACCGCGGCGGCAGCCGCCGGCGTGCGCCACTGGGTTCATCTGAGCAACGTCAGCGTGTACGGGTCGGTGGACGGCTGGGTCGACGACAGCACCGCGGTGGCGCCCGACTTCGAGCTGGGCTTCACCACCGTGCGGATGGAGCAGGCGACGCGGCGTCGTCTCGCCGAGGCCGGCGCCGCCGCGACCTTCCTGCGGCTCGGGCCCGTCTTCGCGGACGACGCCACCCTGTCGGGCGTCTCGGTGTCCTATGTGGACCCTGGCGTCAACTGGCAGAGCCATGTGTGCCGGCACGACGTCGCGACCGCCGTCGCGCTGGCGCTGGCCGGTCGGCTCCCGGAGTTCTGCGTCGTCTCGGACGGTGCACCGTTGCGCGCGGTGCAGGCCGCTCGGCTGGCCGCGGTCCGCCGCGGCGTTGCGGCGCGCCCGGTGCCCCGCGCGACCGCGCTCCGATTCGGCGAGAACGCGTTCGGGGTCCTGACTTCGTCGGTGCGGGCGCGTCCGGTGGCGCTTCTGGCCGCGGGCTGGCGCCCCACCGTCGTCCTCAGCGAAGCGCGGCGATGAGTTCCGGTCGCAACCGCTGCACGAGGCGGTGAGCGCGCAGACAGAAGGCCATGTGGCTGGGTGGCGTGGCGGCCTGCGGCGAGTCCGTGCCGACAGCCGACAGGATGCCGGCGCGGAGCTTGCTCAGCCGGCGCTCGATCGCGTCGACGATCGGCACGCGGTCGGCCAGCCCGTAGGCGTCGCAGAGCAGGCGCAGGCGCCTGGGGCGGTCGGCCATCCGCACGTCCGGGTCGAACGGGACGAAGGAGACGGCCGCCCAGGCCAGATCCCAGATCCGCGAACCCGGCGCGGCGCCGTCGAAGTCGATCATCCCCCAGGGCAGCCCGTCCACGAACGTGCAGTTGTACGTGGCGAAGTCGTTGTGACAGATGACCTCGCCGCTCGGCTGCTCCTGGAAGAACGGGTCCCAGCCCTCGACCGTCCCGGCCGGGAACGTGGCGACCGCGTCGTGGTAGCGGCGCAGGAGTTGCGCCGCGGCGACGACCACGTCATCGCCGCCGGACCAGCCGCGGGGCGCGGACGGCACCTGGCCGGGAAGGAGGGTCAGCAGCTCCCGGCCCTCGCCGTCGACGCCGAGAACCCGCGGCGCTCGGTCGAAGCCGACCGCCTCGAGGTGGCGGAGCAGCGCGTGAACCGGCGGGGTCCAGAAGCCGGTCGAACGACGCACGACGTCACCGCGAACCTCCACTGTGGACATCGTGCCGCCGGCCAGCGGCTGCCACGTCGGCATCGCGCCCCCTTCCGAGCGGAAAGACATCGGTGAGAGGGATGCAACAGCGTGGCGCCGCCGTGGGCAAGGCCCGCGGCGGTGGTCGACCAGCCGGTTGTCGATCTACCACTCGGACCGGCCTTGGTTCAGGATGAGGGCGCTCGGGCGTCGGTGACGCCGCGAATCGGCCGGAGGTGCGACGGTGATCGGGGTGCTGACGAAGGACGCGCGCCATGCTCCTGCCGGGGTGTGCTGATGCTTGTCGCGTCGATACCCGACCTCGTCTCCACGAGTGGCTTCGTGATGGAGACCGGACGTGGTGCGGTCAGCGGCGAGGAGATCACCGAGGCCGGGCGCGGGTACGCCGCGGGATTCGCCGCGTATCCGCCCGGAACCGGGGTTCTGGTGAGCGTCGCCGACCCGGCCACCGCGCTCGAGGTGGCGATGGGCGCCTGGTGGATGGGACTGCGCGTGGCGTTCCCGCGCGGTGACAGCCCCTTGGACCGCGCTCAGCAGGCGGGACTGCTGCACGTCGGGGTCGAGGTGGTCGACAGCCTCGGCGGCGAGCCTTCCGGCGTGCCCCAACGGGCCGCCCGGGACCTGGTGGGCGCTCCCGTGCGCGGAGCGCCGCGATGCAGTCCGGCCGACGCGGCGCTGGACGTGCTGACCTCCGGGAGCACCGGAGTGCCCCGATGCGTCGTCAACAGCCACATGGGCCTGGTCGCGAACGGGTGGGCGCTGGCGCACGCCATGGACGTCGGTCCGGGCGACCGGATCTGGACCTCTCTCTCGCACGGGCTGCCGGGCGTCATCGCCACGGTGACACTGGCCGCGGCGGTGGGCGGCGCCACCGCTGTGCTCGGAGCCCGCGCCGGCGCCCTGGACGCGACATCCGCGCTGCTGTCGGCGAATCCGTCCATCGTCTACGCGGTGCCGGAGACCTACGAGATCCTGAGCCGGACGTCGTCGACCGGCCTGCGGCGCCCGCCGGTCCGCTGGTGGCTGTCGAGCTCGTCCGCTCTCCCGGCCGACCGCTTCGATCGGATGCACGCGCGCTGGGGCGCCGTCGTGCGCAGCTTCTACTGCGGCAGCGAGCTCGGCACCGTGACCTTCAACGACGGCGACGACGTGGAGTCGGTGCGCGCCGGTGCCGGCCGGCCACTGCCGGGGGTCCGGCTGTCCGTCGAAAGCACACCCGACGACAACGTCGCCGGAGACGCCGGCCACTCGGTCGGCCGGCTGATCGTCGCGGGCGCGTTGATGGCCATCGGGTACCGCGACGGCGCCGTCGTCCGGCCATTTCCCGCAGACGGCGTGCGCACCAGCGACCGCGGTTACCTCGACGCCGCCGGTCGGCTCTTCCTCACCGGACGGGAGGAGGACCGCATCCACGTCGGCAGCGAGGTCGTCGATCCTCAGATCGTGGAGGCGTGCATCGAGGCCCACCCGGCCGTGGCGGACTGCATCGTCGTGGCGCGGCCGCATCCGATGCTCGGCTCCGTGCTGGAGGCGTGGGTGGTCCGGCAACCCGGCGCCGACGTCTCGGCGCGCGACGTCATCCTCGACTGCCGGTCGAGCGGCATGCGCGGCGGATCGGTGCCGCGGTCGGTCCGGTGGATCGACGCCGTGCCCCGGACACCCGCGGGCAAGCCGGACCGCGCAGGGGCCCGCTCGATGGTCGCGAAAGGACTGACGTGACGCGGGCGGACACGTCCGGGGCGGGTGCGGCGCTGCGACGGCTGGGCATCGGCCGCCACTCCACCGACCGGGCCGTTCCCGAGCTGTGGCGGGCGTCCTGGCGGGCCGGACCGGGGCTGGCGGGAACGGTCCTGGTGCTCGCGATCGTGCTCGGCCTCGCGGGCCCGGTGCAGTTCCTGGCGATGGGATCGGTGGTGCACGGACTGACCACCGACCGTGCTGTGCTGTGGCCGGCGCTGGCCTTCCTGATCGTCGTGGCGGGCCTCCGGACGGTGCTGCCCGCCGTGGCCGAGCCGTTGACCGGTGAGCTGACCCGCCGCATCGACCTGCACTTCCGCCGCCGCATGGTGGCCTGCCTGTCCGCACCGCACGGAGTGACCCACCTGGAGGATCCGGCCACCCGTGACCTGATCTCCGAGGCGGAGGGGATCGCCTCTCCCGGGCAGGGGCCGGGCAACGGCGCTCGCGGCTACCTGAGCCTGATCACCCTCAAGGTCGGCGCGATCGGCTCGGTGCTGCTGCTCGCCCAGTACCGCTGGTGGCTGGGACTCGGCGTGGCGGTCGCGGCGATGGTGATCCGCCGGCAGATCCTGGCGAGCTGGTTCCAGACCGCCGAGGCCCTCAGCGGTGACGTGTCCGGTCTCCGGCGTTCCGAGTACCTGCGGGATGTCGCGTTGCGACCGGAGACCGCGAAGGAGAGCCGCCTGTTCGGCCTCGGCGGCTGGCTGGTCGGCCGGCACGACAGTGCCTGGACGGCCGCGATGGTCCCGGTGTGGAAGCGGCGTGGGCGCCTCGGGTGGCGGATGCTCGCGGTCGACCTCGCCGTGCTGGTCCTGGCCGCGCTGGCGGCCGTCCCGATCGTGCTGGGCCTGACGTCGGGTGAGCTGGGTGCCGCCCAGGCGGTCGTCCTCGGCGGCGCGTTGACGGCCATCGTCGGGCTCGGGGGTTTCCTGCCCAACGCCGACTTCCCGATCCGGTACGGCTGTCTGACCCTGCCGCCGTTGCTGAAACTCGAGTCGCGGGTGGCCGCGGCCGGTCCGGCGGTGGCGGAGTCGCGACGGAAGACCCCGCCGAACGGTGACATCCGGTTCGAGGGGGTCGGCTTCCGCTACCCCGGCACCGACCACACCGTGATCGAGACCTTGGACCTGACCGTCGCCGCCGGCAGCACGCTCGCCCTGGTCGGCGCCAACGGGGCGGGCAAGACCACGATCATCAAGCTGCTGGCCCGGCTCTACGAGCCGACCGCCGGGGCGATCCGGATCGGCGACACCGACCTGCGCGAGATCGACCCGGAGCGGTGGCGCCGGCAGCTCGCCGTCATCTTCCAGGACTTCGCGCGGTACGAGCTCAGCGCCAAGGACAACGTGGGCTTCGGGGCGCTGGATCTCGCCGAGGACGCCGCGGCGCTGGACGAAGCCGCCGAACGGGCCGGAATTCTCGACGCGATCCGGCGGATGCCGGGTGGCTGGGACTCGTACCTGTCGCGCAACTACTCGGGCGGAGCGGACCTGTCCGGCGGTCAATGGCAGCGGATCGCGCTGGCCCGCGCGCTGCTGGCGGTGCGCGGTGGAGCCAGGGTGCTGGTCCTGGACGAGCCCACCGCCAACCTCGACGTGCGCGCCGAGGCCGAGTTCTACGACCGGTTCCTGGACCTGACCGCCGGCACGACGACCATCCTCGTCTCGCACCGCTTCGCCACGGTCCGCCGCGCTGATCGCATCTGCGTCTTGGACGGCGGCAGGGTCGTCGAGGACGGCGACCACGACGAACTGATCGCTCTCGGGGGGTCGTACGCCCGGATGTTCCGGCTGCAGGCGGAGAGGTTCGTCGATGAGTGATCGACTCCGGGTGATCTGGCTGGGTGCCCGGCTGGCGGTGCGGGCCGGCGGCTGGCGGGTCGCGGTGATCGTCCTGTGCAGCGTCTCGCTCGCGCTTCAGCCGTCCGTCAACGCGTTCGCCCTCAAGCTCGTCGCCGACGGCACCCTGGCCGGCGACTGGATCCGAGCCGGGCTCGGCACCGCCGTTCTCGCCGCGATGATCACGGCGATGTTCTCCACGTACGGCATCATGGTGCCCCTGCAGACGACGGTGTCCGAACGCGCGATGCGCCTGTTCGAGCAGGACGTCATGCAGCTGGTGGCGTCGATCCCCACGCTGGAACCGCACGAGCGGCCCGACTTCGCCGACCGGCTGGAAGTGGTGCGGACCAATTCCCGGCTGCTCATAGGTGCGGTGTGGACCGCGGTGTCGAACGCGTCCTTCTTCATCGGCGCGGGCTCCGCGCTGTACCTCCTGGCCGGCGCCGATCCCGTCCTGCTGCTGCTGCCGTTGTTCGGTGTCCCGCTGTTCGTCGCGTCGGTGCGCGCGGAGCGACTCCGCGACGCCGCCGTGGAGCGAACCGCGGAGGACGCCCGCAAGGCCACGCACCTGTTCAAGGTGGCCACGATGCCTCTGTTCGGCAAGGAGGTCCGGATCTTCCGGCTCCGCGACGAGATCGCCTCGCGGTTCGACCAGGTGAGTGAGAAGACCAGACGCGAGCTGTTCGCGGCCGACCTGCGCGCCGGCTTGATCTCGGCCGCTGCCTGGCTGCTGTTCACCGCGGCCTGGGCGGGCGGCATCGCGCTGGTCGTGGTCCGCGCCGCGCGTGGCCAGGCCACCCCCGGCGACGTGGTTCTGGCGATCACCGTCGCCGGTGTCGTGCAGGGTTACGTGTCCGGCGCGGTGGGTCTGGTCCGGGAACTGTCCCAGACCCTCGCCATGGCCGGCCGCTACGCGTGGTTGCTGGAGTTCGCCCGGCGCCACCGGACCGGCGCCGGAGTGCCGCCGGATCGCCTGGCCCGCGGCATCGAGTTCGAACGGGTGTCGTTCACCTACCCGGGCACCGACGAAGAAGTCCTGCACGACCTGAGCGTCAAACTGCCGGCCGGCGCGACGGTGGGCATCGTCGGGGACAACGGCGCCGGCAAGACGACGGCCGTCAAACTGCTGCTGGGCCTGTACCAGCCGACCAGCGGCCGGATCACCGTGGACGGCGTGGACCTGGCCGAGCTGAACGCGCACCGGTGGCACGGCGCCGTGTCCGGCGCGTTCCAGGACTTCGCCAGGCTGGAGTTCACCGTCGGTGAGTCGGTCGGCGTCGGCGACCTGGAACGTCTCGACGAGGACACCGCGGTGCGCGCCGCCCTCACCCGTGCCGGGGCCACGATCGACCTGCCCCTGAGCCAGCAGCTCGGCCGTGCCTGGACCGGCGGTGTGGAGGTGTCGGGCGGCCAGTGGCAACAGCTGGCCGTCGCCCGCGGGATGATGCGCGAGCACCCGCTGCTGCTGGTGCTGGATGAGCCGACCGCGTCGCTGGACCCCGATACCGAGCACGCCCTGTTCGAGCGGTACCGGGAGGCGACCCGGCGCGGGGCCGGGGGCGTCGGCGGAATCACCGTGCTCGTGTCGCACCGGTTCTCCACCGTCCGGATGACCGATCTGATCCTCGTGTTCGATCGGGGCCGGGTCGTCGAGCAGGGCAGCCACGACGAACTGATGGAACTCGGCGGCACCTATGCCGAGCTGTTCGGCCTGCAGGCACGCGCCTACCGGTAGCTGTGCAACTGCGGAAAAGCGCCAGTTGGTGGGCGTTTTGTGAACGCTACCGCGCGTTTTCGGGCTGGGACAGAATCGATCAGCGCGCAGGGCTTCCCGAAAGCGCCCACGCACAGCCGCCATCCGGCGAAGCCGCGTCCGGGCCGCCGCGGGGTTCACGGTGCAGGCCGGCGCGAGCCCGACACCCTGGAGGTGGTACGCCCGATGCGACCCGGTGCCCGCGAGTCACGTGAGAGCGGAGGCGATCCGCTCACCTTCGGCCAGGAGCAGCTCAGGCTGGTCGAGCAGATGAGCAGCCCGGAGACGCTGGTGTTCCCGTTGCGCCTGCCGATGCGGGACGGGCTCAGCCCGTCGCTGGTCGTCGCCGCGCTGACCCGCATCGTGCGGGCCCGCGACGCGCTGCGGATGTCCGTCGTGCCAGGCGTTCCGGAGTCGCAGGTGACCGCCCGGGTGCGTGCGGTGCAACAGCTGCCTGCCGGCGCGGACCTCCGGGCGTACGGCGTGATCGGCCCGTCGACCGCGGCCGGCCGGACGCCGTTCAGCTTCTCCGTCGACGAACAGTCGGACCCGCCCAGGGTGGTCCTGCATCTGCACCACGTGTTCGTCGACGGCTGGTCGGCTTCGCTCATCGCCAAGGACTTCTACGGGCACTACGCGGCACTGGTGCGCGGCGAGCGGGCCCAGCCGGGCGCTCCGGCGGGTTCGTTCGGCGCCTACGCCCGTGAGTTGCGGCAGACGATGTGCGGCGAGCGGCTGGAGCGGCACCTGGCGTTCTGGGCCGGCGAACTGCGTGACGCGCAGCCACTCGAGCTGCCCTATCAGTTCCAGCCCTGGCATCCGGGTGCCCGGATGGGCCGGTTCCCGGCCCTCACCTTCGAGGTCCCCGGATGTTCCACGGCCGACCTGGAAGCGCGCGCCCGCCAGGCCGGTGGGTCCGGATCGGCCGTGATCCTGGCCGCGTTCGCCAGCGCGCTGACCGACGCGACCGGTCAGCGGGATCTGCTGCTGCAGGCGCCCCTCGCCGACCGCGGCACCGCCGCCCGCCGGGCGTTGGTCGGATCGCTGGTCAACCTCTGTGTGCTGCGGCTGCGGATGCCGGTGCGTCCCGACGGGGACGCGACGATCCGGGCGGCCGCATCGGTGCTGTCCAGGGCGATGCGCCAGCAGACCGGGCCGTTCCAGCAAGACGGCCGGCACGCCGGAGACGGTCAGATCCTCAACCGGGCGCCGAAGGTGACAGTCGCCTTCAACCAGGACATCGCAGGACGGCTGGACTCCGACCTGGTGCTGCGCAGCGACCTCGCCGACGGCCGTCGCAGCGGCCCGTGCCTGGTCTGGGAATCCGAGGCGGGCTGCATCAGCGACCTGCATCTGGAGGTGCTGACGAGCCCGCCGGCGCTGCCGCTGAGATTCCGGATCACCTACCGGGCGGACCTGTGGCGGCCGGACGGGGCGGAGGCCCTGGGCCGGGACGTGGCGGCGTGGCTGCTGCGACTGGCGTCCGGCGCCGTGCCCGCCCACCGGACCGCGATGCGGAGTGGAACCCGATGAACGTCGAGATTCCGGGCTGTCCGGCCGATCTGGGCGAGACCGGGGCCGCGGTGCCGGCTGGTGGTGTGCACGAGTGGTTCGAGGCCGCGGTGTCGCGGTGCCCGGATGCGACGGCTCTGGTGTCTGCGGGCGTGTCGTTGTCGTATTCGGAGCTGAACCGGCGCGCTGACCTGGTGGCGGCGCGTCTCCGGGCTTTGGGGGTGGGCCCGGAGACGTTGGTGGGCCTGTCCGCGGAGCGCGGCGTGGAGATGGTGGTCGGCCTGCTCGGGGTGTTGAAGGCGGGCGGTGGGTACGTACCCCTCGATCCGGATTTCCCCTCGGATCGTCTGGCTTTCGTGCTGGCGGACACCGAGGTGCCGGTGGTGCTGACGCAGAGGCACCTGGCGGACCGGTTGCCGGTGGGGACGGGCGTGGCGACGTTGTGCCTGGATCGCGAGGGGCAGTGGCCGGACGGTGGGCCGGTGCCGCCGGGTGGGCCGGGCGCGGGTCCGGACAACGTGGCATATGTGATCTACACGTCCGGGTCGACCGGCCGTCCCAAGGGCGTGGTCATCACGCACGGCGGTCTGCTGAACAGGATCCGGTGGGCGCAGTCCGAGTACGGGCTGGACGCCTCGGACGTGGTGTTGCAGAAGACGCCGTACTCGTTCGACGTGTCCGTCTGGGAGTTCTTCTGGCCGCTGGCGGTCGGCGCCCGGCTGGCGATGATGGCGCCGGGTGAGCACCGCGACCCGGAGCGGGTGGCGGCGGCGATCGACCGGTTCGGTGTGACTACGGCGCATTTCGTGCCGTCGATGCTGGAGCAGTTCATCAGGGTGGTGGACGGCGGCTGTCCGTCGCTGATCCGAGTCCTGGCCAGCGGCGAAGCACTGCCCGCTTCGACGGTGCGCGGGTTCCACGACAGGTTCGACGCCGAACTGCACAACCTCTACGGCCCGACGGAGGCGTCGATCGACGTGACCGCGTGGCATTGCGCACGCGGTGCCGACCCGAGCGCTCCGGTGCCCATCGGGCGGCCGATCACGAACATGCGCGTGTTGATCGTGGACGACCGGCTCGAGCCTGTTCCGCCCGGAGTGGCGGGCGAGATCTGCCTGGGCGGGGTGGGCCTGGCGCGGGGATATCTGCGACGCCCCGGTCTCACCGCGTCGCGGTTCGTGCCCGACCCCTTCGGCGATGAGCCGGGTGGGCGGTTGTACCGGACCGGCGATGTCGGCCGGTTGCGCGGCGATGGTGCGGTGGAGTTCCTCGGCCGGGTGGACGAGCAGGTCAAGGTCCGAGGCCATCGGATCGAGCCGGGCGAGATCGAGTCGGCGCTGGTGGCGTTGCCCGAGATCGCCAAGGCGGTCGTGGTCGCCCGCGACGACGGTGGGGACCGGCATCTGGTGGCCTACCTGGAGGCACCGGGCGGCGGGGCGGCGCCGACCGCGTCGGCGCTGCGGGCGGCGTTGTCGCGGTTGCTGCCCGAGTTCATGGTGCCGTCGGCTTTCGTGTGGTTGCCGGCGCTGCCGCTGACGGCGAACGGAAAGCTGGACCGGCAGGCTCTGCCGGCGCCGCCGGTGGAGCGTCCGGAACTCGCGGTCGAGTTCGTGGCACCGCGTACCGACACCGAGCGGATGGTCGCCGGATTGTGGGCGGATCTGCTGGGTGTGGACCGGGTCGGCGTGCACGACAACTTCTTCGAGCTCGGCGGGCATTCGCTGTCGGCGATGCGGCTGGACGGGCGGCTGCGCCACGGGTTCGGCGTGACGATTCCGTTCCGCACCGTGTTCGAGCAGCCCACCCTGGGCGAGTTCGCCGCTGCGGTGGAGAGCGCCGAGCGGCACGCCGACCACGAGGTGCCGCCTGTCGGGACGCCGGGGCCATATCCGTTGTCGTTCGCGCAGCAACGGCTGTGGTTCCTGCACCAGCTTCAGCCGGATTCGGCCGAGTACAACGTTCCGGTGGCGTTGCGCCTGCGCGGTCCGCTGCACGTCGGGCACCTGGAAGCGGCGCTGGATTCCGTGATCGAACGGCAAGCGGTGCTGCGCACCGTCTTCCCGGTCAGCGGAGGCCGGCCGCAGCAGGTCGTGCTGCGCGAGCTCCGAGGCGTGCTGACGACTGTCGACGTGCCCGCCGATGAGGCCGGGCTCCGTCGGCTCGCGTCCGCTGAGGCGGCTCGGCCCTTCGACCTGGCCGAGGAGCCACCGCTGCGGGCCCGGCTGCTCCGCGCCGGGCCGGACGACCACGTGCTGGTGCTGACGGTTCACCACATCGCAGTGGACGGCGAGTCCGTCGGGTTGCTGTTGTCCGAGCTGGCCAGGGCGTATTCCGCGGCCTGTCTGGGGCGGCCGGCCGAGCGGCCCGAGCTGCCGGTCCAGTACGCCGACTACGCGGTGTGGCAGCGGCAGCGGGTGCATTCCGGTGCGTTGCGCGGTCAGCTCGGCTACTGGCAGGAGCGGCTGGCCGGACTGCCCGCACTCGACCTGCCCGGTGCGCGCTCCCGGCCCCGCCTGCGCTCCGGAGCCGGGGCCGCGGAGACCTTCGTGATCGACCCCGCGGTGGCCGCCGGGCTCCGCGCGCTGGCCCGCAAAGCCGGAGCGACCACGAACGTCGTCGCCTTGGCGGCCTTCGCCGTCCTGCTCCGCCGCGCCTGCGGGCAGACCGACATCGCGGTCGGCTCGCCGGTGGTGAACCGCCAGGGGACGGGCCTGGACGAGGTCGTCGGCTGCTTCGTCAACATGGTGACCCTGCGCATCGACCTGTCCGGCGAACCCACGTTCACCGAGCTGGTGCGGCACGTGCGGGACATCTCCGTCGCGGCGATCGAGAACTCCGACGTCCCCTTCGACCGGGTCATCGACGAGCTGGGTGTGGATCGGGACACCAGCCGCCCGCCGCTGTTCCAGGTGTCGTTCAGCCACCAGCTGGAGCGCGGAGTGCTGAGCGAGAGCTTCTCCGGGCTCGCGGCTACGCCGTTCGGGGTCAGCCGGCAGAGCTCGAAGTTCGACCTCACCCTGGCGATCAACGAGTCGGCGACCGGGCTGAGCGGCAGCTGGGAGTACAGCACCGATCTGTTCGACGCCGCCGCCGTCCGGCATTTCCAGACGCTGTACGAGACCGTCCTGCAGGCGGTGGTGGCCGAGCCCGGGCAGTCGATCGAGACCCTCGCCATCGCGCAGGCGCCTCCGTCCGGGCCCGCGGTGCACGGGCCGGTTGTCCAGATCCAGCCGCGGTGCGCGCACGAGCTGGTGGCCGAGCAGGCGCTCCGGACACCGGACGCGGTGGCCGTCGTCTCGGGCGACCGGTCACTGACGTACGCGGAACTGGACCTCGAGGCCGATCGGGTGGCCCACCGGCTGCGGCGGCTGGGCGTCGGCCCGGAGGTGCTGGTCGGGGTGTGCGTGGAGCGCGATGTCGACCTGGTCGTCGCGGTGCTGGGCGTGTGGAAGGCCGGTGGCGCCTACGTTCCGCTGGATCCGGCGTTTCCGGCGCACCGGCTGGCTCAGGCACTGGCCGACAGCGCGGCGCCGGTCGTGGTCACCCAGCGGGCGCTGCCCGTCGACCTTCCAGCCGGCGACGCACGTGTGATGTACCTGGACGCCGGCCCCGTCGCCCTGCCAGACCGTCCGGGCGATGCTGCGGCAGCACGCCCGGAGAACCTGGCGTACGTGATCTACACATCGGGCTCGACCGGTCGGCCCAAGGGGGTGCAGGTCACCCACGAGTCGGTGGTGAACCTGTTGACGTCGTTCGCCGGTTCGCTGCGGCCGGGGCCGGACGACACGCTGGTGGCGGTGACCACCCTTTCCTTCGACATCTCGGTGCTGGAACTGCTGTTGCCGCTGCTGACCGGTGGCCGGTTGGTTCTCGCTCGGTCCGGCCAGACCACCGACCCGGTCGCGCTGCACGCGTTGGTCTCCTCGTCGGCCGGCACCATCATGCAGGCGACGCCTGCGACCTGGCGGATGCTGACCGGATCGGTCGGCGTGCCGGCGGGGCTGCGCACCCGATTGTGCGGGGGAGAGGCGCTGCCGGTGGACCTGGCGCGGGCGTTGACCGGCCCGGACAGCGACCTCTGGAACGTCTACGGGCCGACCGAGACCACCGTGTGGTCGACGGCGGGCCTGGTGGCCGAGGCAGCGGGGCCCGTCGTGATCGGCGAGCCCATCGCGAACACCGGCCTGTACGTGCTGGACCCGCACCTGAACCCGGTGCCCGCCGCGGTGGTGGGGGAGATCTACATCGGCGGGATCGGGCTGGCCCGCGGCTATCACGGCCTGCCCGGGCTGACCGCGCGGCGCTTCCTGCCCGACCCGTTCGCGATCGGGCCCGGGCGGCGGATGTACCGCACCGGCGATCTGGGCCGGCGGCGCCCGGACGGGAGCGTCGAGTTCCTCGGACGGTTGGACCAGCAGGTCAAGATCCGCGGGCATCGGGTGGAGCCGGCCGAGATCGAGGGGGCGCTGGTGGCGCACCCGGAGGTGACCGAGGCCGTCGTGGTCGCCCGCGACGACCAGCCGGGCGGCCCGCGGCTGGTGGCGTACCTGGTGGGACGGGACTCCGCGACGTTGCCCGGCCCAGGCGCGTTGCGAACCCACCTGCGGCACCGGCTGCCGGAGTACATGGTGCCGTCCGCGTTCGTCGTCCTGCCTGCCCTGCCGCTGACCCCGAACGGCAAGCTCGATCGGCTGGCGCTGCCCGCGCCGGACCAGCGTCCAGAGCTGGCCACCGAGTACGTCGCGCCGAGCGGGCCGACCGAGGAGGTGCTGGCCGCGATCTGGGCCGACGTCCTGGGCCTCGACGACATCGGGATCCACGACAACTTCTTCGAGCTCGGTGGCGACTCGATCCTCAGCATCCAGGTCGTCTCCCAGGCCCGCGACGCCGGCCTGTGGCTGCTGCCGAGGCAGTTGTTCGAGTTCCAGACCGTCGCCGAACTGGCCAGGATCGCGGATGGCGCCGCGCCGCAGAGCGCCGTGCGGGGAACGGCCACCGGCGTGGTCGCGCTGACGCCGGCCCAGCTGGAGTCCCACGATCCCGCCGCCGGTGGACCGGTCCAGGCCGTCGTCGTCGAGCTGTCCCCGGACATCGAGGAGCGGACGGTGCGGGCCGCTCTCGACGAGATCGCCGGGCGGCACGATCTCTTGCGGGCCGGCCCGTCGGCGGACGGCGGACGACTGCTCGTGCCGGCCGCCTGTCCGCTGCCGCTGGCGGTCCGTTCTGCCGGCGATCGCGCGGAATTGCCGTCGACGCTCCGCCACGTCGCCGAGGAGCTGGCGGCGGACATCGTCGCAAACCCGACCGCGGCGAACTGCCCGCTGGTCCGGGCAGTCCTCGTGCGGATGCCGTCGAGCTCCGCCCACCTGGTGCTCGCAGCCGACCGGCGGCTGGTCGACCGGAGGTCCTGGCAGATCATCGCGGAGGATCTCGGTGCCTGGTGGGGGCAACCCGCCGCCGGCGAAGACGCTGCCCTGCCCGTGCCGGCGACCTCCTACCGCTACTGGGCCGACCGTCTCAGGCAGTACGCGGAGTCCGGCCCGGCCCGCATCGACGCCGACTACTGGCTCACGATGGACGACGACCCGTGGCCGGGACTGTCCCCAGACGGCCCGGAACGCGCGGAAGACGCGCCGGCCGTGGCGGCGGCGGAGCTGACGGCGGAGGAGACCGCGGCGCTGATGGGCGCCGTGCCCGACTGGCACGCGGCCACCGCCGCGGAACTGATGCTTGCGGCCCTGACCTTGACGATCGCGGCCGAGACGCGGGTGGACGCCCTCCGCGTCCACCTTCGGGCGGACGGCCGCGAAACGTCGTTCCCCGAGGTTGACGTGGCCCGGACGGTGGGGGCGCTGACCACGGCCTATCCGGTGCAGCTGCGCGCCACCGGGCGGGACTTCACCGCGACGGTGAACGCGGTGCGCAGGGAGCTGAGCCGGGTGCCCAGACGTGGCCTGACGTACGGCGCCCTGCGCCACCTCTCGCCCGATCCGGATGTGCGCGCACGATTGGCGGGCGTCGCCGCGGGCGCCGTCGGCTTCACCTTCCACGACGATCCGGCCGCGGCCGGCTTTCGGCCCGTTCAGCTCGGCGAATCCACCTCGCCCCAGACGCTGGAGGTGGTGTGCGAAGTCGAGTCCGGCCGCCTGCGGATCAGGTGGATCTACCCGGCCGGCCGCTACCGGGAGGCGACGGTTCAGCGACTCTGCGCGGACTTCGCCGGACGGCTCCGTGCCGCGGTGGCCGACGGGATGGCCCGCCGCACGGCCGGTCGACCGGCGCCGGGCCGCTTCCCGCTGGCGGCGCTGACCCGGGATCAGCTCGACCAGGTCGCCTCGGAGCCGGGCGTGTGCGACGTGTATCCCCTCACGCTCACCCAGCAAGGGATGCTCTTCCACTCGCTCTACAGCCCGGCCGAGGGGATGTACCTCAACCAGACCAGCTTCACCGTGCGCGGACGGTTCCAGCCGGAGGTGTTCCGGCGGGCGCTGGCGGTCGTGGCGGGCCGGCACGCCGTCCTGCGCACCGCCATCCGATGGCAGCGCATGTCCGAGCCGCACCAGGTGGTCTACGGCGACGTGGATCCGCCGATGACGGTCGTGGACCGGACCGGGCAGGCGGAGTCGTTCCGAGTGGCGGACTTCCTCGCCGAGGATCGCCGGATCGATTTGGAGTTCGGCACGGCGCCGCTGTACCGGGTGACCGCCGTCCGCCTCGGCGACGACCTGCACCATCTGGTCTGGACCAACCATCACGCCGTGCTGGACGGCTGGAGCAGCAGCCTGGTGTTCACCGAGTGCTTCCAGGCGTACGCGGACCTCGTCGCCGGCCGCAGTCCGGATGCGCCGCCGGCACCGCCGTACCGGGACTACGTGCGCTGGATCCAGCGGCAGACTCCGGGAGCGGCGGGCCGGTTCTGGCGCGCGATGCTCACCGACCTGCCCGCGTCGGCAAGCCTGCTGGCCCAGCCCGCGGCGTCCGCACCGGAACCGGGACAGGAAGAACGAGTCCTCAAGCGGGAGCTGCCCACTCAGCTCAGCACGGACGTGGAGGTGTTCTGCAGGCGTCACCGGGTCACCCTGAGCGCGCTGGCCCACACCGCCTGGGCGATCGCGCTCGGTCGCCTCACCGGAGGCCGCGACCTCGTGTTCGGTGTCGTTCTGTCGGGCCGGTCGGTGCCGTTGGACGGTGTGGACCGAATGGTCGGAGTCTTCTCCACGACACTGCCGATGCGGGTGCGGCTGCCCCGGCACGGCGACGTGGTCGCCCTCCTCAGAGGCGTCCAGTCGACGCTGGTCGGCATCGGCCGATTCGAACATTCGTCGGTCGCCGAGGCGCTGCGTCTGGGCGGGCTGCCGCCAGGCACGGCGCTGTTCGACTCCGCGGTCGGCGTGCAGAACTTCCCGCTGTACAAGAGCGGGCGGTACGGCACCGGCGAGGCTCTGTCGATTCAGCGCGGCCACGGCGCCGGGCGCAACAACTTCCCGCTCACCGTCGAGGTGTACCCGGACACGACGCTGGGACTGCGCCTCAGATCCGATCCCGCTCGGGTGCCGGAGGCGGTGGCTCAGCGGCTGGCTGACGAGATGTGCGCCGCGCTGGCGCGGCTGGTGGCGGGGGACCCGCGGGCGTGGTGACGCGACATGCCACGACTGGAAGATGTGACGACGGGGGGCAGCGTGGACGTGCTGGAAGCGTTCGAATCGAGGGTTCGCTACTACAGCCGGCGGTGGCCGGTGGTCTTCGCCCGGGCCGCGGGTGCCCGAGTCCGCGACGAGACCGGGGCGGAGTACCTGGACTTCTTCGCCGGGGCGGGCAGCCTCAACTACGGGCACAATCCACCCGAGCTGGTGGAGGCCGCGGTCGGCTACCTGCGCTCCGGCGGACTGATCAACGGGCTGGACACGGCCACGGTCGCCAAGCGCGAATTCGTCCGCACGCTGGCGGAGGTGATCCTGGCGCCGCGCGGGCTGAACCACCGGGTGCAGTTCACCGGGCCGACCGGGACCAGCGCGGTGGAGGCGGCACTGCGGCTGGCCCGCAAGGCCACCGGGCGGCGGCGTGTGGTGTCCCTCGCCGGCGCCTACCACGGCATGACGGTCGACTCGTTCGCCGTGTCCGACATCGCACGGCGGGACGGCCTGCCGACGCTCGATCCGCACGAGGTGACCAGGGTTCCGCATGAACTGGACGCAGGCGGCGGCGATCGGGCGCTGGTGGAACTGGCGGCGGCCTTCGAGGGGCCGAACGGGCCGCCGGCGGCGCTCATCCTCGAAATCGTGCAGGGCGAGGGCGGCGTGCGGCCGCTCTCGGCGCGATACCTGGCGGCGGCGCAAGCGCTGTGCCGGCGGACCGGCGCGGTGCTGATCGTGGACGACATCCAGGCGGGGTGCGGGCGCACCGGGTCGTTCTTCTCCTTCGAGCCGGCGGGCCTGCGGCCCGACATCATCTGCCTGTCGAAGTCGATCAGCGGGTTGGGTCTTCCGCTGAGCCTGGTGCTGATCGAGCCGCACCTGGACGTGTGGGCACCGGGGGAGCACTCGGGAACGTTCCGCGGCAATCAGCTCGCCTTCGTGACCGGCCGCCTCGGGATGACCCGGTGGTGGAGCACCGATCAGCTCGGCAACGAGGTGGACCGCAAGTCGGTGCTGCTGATGGCCGCGCTGGCCGCGCTCGACGGCGCCGGGTGTGTGGCCGGCCCGCCGCGCGGTCGCGGCCTGCTGGTCGGCCTTCCCTGCGTGAACCGCGAGGTGGCCGACCTGGTCGCACTCTGCGCGTTCGAACGGGGCCTGCTGGTGGAGACGTGCGGGCGCGACGGTGAGGTGCTCAAGCTCTGTCCACCGTTGACGGTGACCGACGGAGAACTCGATCGTGCCGTCGAACTGCTGGCCGGGGCGCTGCGCCAGGCCGGTCGCTCGTACACCGGGCAGCGGGCGGTCGCCGCGGAGCGCGGCTGATCAGCCGCGTGGTTCGTCATCCGCCGCCCGGCCCCGGGCACCGGACTCGCCGGGCCGTCTCGGCCCGTTCCACCAGAAGGGCTCCCACCATGGCGCTACCGCAGACCGCCCCGGGCACCATTTGCGACCTGCTCGGACATCCGTCGAACGACATCCGGTACGAGGACACGGCGCGCCGCTACGGCCGGGGCTTCGCCGAACTGGGTTACCGCGACCGGTCTCTGGTGCTGGTCGCGCTCCGACGGCCGGCCGACGTCATCGCGGTGACCCTCGGCGCGTGGTGGGCCGGTCACCACGTCGTCCACGTCGCCGAGGCCGACCATCGCCGCCGGGACCGCATCGCGCTCCGCATCGGTGCGGTCCTGCAGGTCTGCGACGCCGAGGACATCGTCGACGAGGAACACGTCCTGCACCGCGACGTGCCGGCCGTGCCGCCGGAGGACCTGGCCCTGCAGCCGTCCTCGTGGCGGGCGCGGTGCCTGCCGTCCGATCCCGCGCTGGCGAGCTGGTCGGGTACGGCGGGAGCCGTGACATCCACGTACTCGCACGCCGACCTCATCGACGCGGCGGCCGACGAGGCCGGCACCAGTTCGGTCCTCGTGCCCGCCGACGCGTCCGGCGAACGCGTGGCGCGCGCCTTGGTGCTGGCTCTGGTCGCCGGGGTGCCCCTCGTGCTCGCCGCGGACCGCACCACCGGACGGACACGCCGATGAGCGTGCCCGGCCTGTGCGGGCCGGGGACTCGACCGCCGGCCGGTACCCGATCGCGGAACGCCTCGCCGACGAGGTGCTCAGCCTGCCGATCGGGCGGGCCCAGCAGGCCGGAACGGTGCGCGGCGCGGGGTGAGGGGACCGGGCGGTCAGGTCCCGATCACGGAGTTGTCCTCCTTGCGGATGACCACCGTCGCGGACCGGGGCCGGCCGGCCGGGTCGAAGTCGGGCCAGTTGCTGACCGCTCGCGGGTTCTGCGGCGTCGGGATGCCCCACGCCGGTGTCAGCTCGCCGGGGTGCTGGATGTTGACGAACATCGTCCGCCGGTCGGGCGTCATGGTGATTCCGGTTATCTCACACCCTCGCGGGCCGACGAGGAACCGGCGGATCTCCCCGGTGTCCGGGTCGCAGGCCAGCATCGCGTTGTTCCCGAAGCGCTCGTGCCCGCCACCGGGAACGTTGAGCACGTAGTTGGACACATCGGTCTGGATCCACAGCCGGCCGTCGGGGTCGAACCACAGCCCGTCGGGCGAGCCGAAGAGGTTCGTCTCGTCCAGTTGCACGCTGCCGTCGTACTCGGGGTCGCCGCCGAGGACGAACACGTCCCAGGCGAATGTCGTCGCGGTGTTGTCGGCGCCGGTCTCGTGCCACCGGATGATGTGTCCGTACGGGTTGGGTGTCCGCGGTGTGACCTCGTGCCCCCATCCGGATCCGTTGGACAGGCAGGCGTAGACGGCCTTGTCCGCCGGGCGTACTGCGATCCACTCCGGTCGGTCCAGGGCGGTGGCGCCGACCGCGTCGGCCGCCTGCCTGGTTCGCAGCAGGACGTCGGCCTGGTCCGACCAGCCTCGGGCCGGGGTCAGCGGGCCCTCGCCGAAGCGCAGCGGCAACCAGCGTCCCGTGCCACCGTCGTCGAACCGCGCCACGTAGAGGGTGCCCTCGTCCAAAGGGCTCCTGCCCCTGGCGCGCATCGACCGCCACGGCGCCGCGCTGACGTACTTGTAGATGTACTCGCCGTCCTGGTCGTCGCCGCTGTAGACCACGATGTGGCCGCGTGACTCGGTCACCGTCGCGCCCTCGTGCTTGAACCGGCCCAGCGCGGTGCGCTTGACCGGGGTGCTGTCGGGGCGGAACGGGTCGATCTCGACGATCCAGCCGAACCTGTTGGGCTCGTTGGGGTTGAGCGCCACGTCGAACCGGGGGTCGGCCTGGTGCAGCCGATAGCCCTGCCCGGTTCGGGAGATGCCGTACCGGGACTGCTCCGGTCGCGGTGTCCAGGCCGGGTCCTCGGTGCCGAAGTAGATGTTGAAGTTCTCCTCGCAGGCCAGATAGGTGCCCCACGGCGTGACACCCTGCGAGCAGTTGTTGAGCGTGCCACGTGGCCGGCCGGCCGCACGCAGCGCCGGGTGGTGGCCCGGGAGCGGGCCCGAGTACGCCATCGGGGTCGTGCCGTTGATGCGGCGGTTGAGCGGCGAGTCGATCAGCCGCCATCGACCGTCGTGCAAGGCGATCTCCAGCACGCTGACGCCCAGGGCGGCGAGGGTCTTGTCCGACTTCTCCCGGGTCATGACCTCGTCGCCGTCGGCGTGCAGGAGAGTCCGGTCGGTGTACTCGTGGTTGATCACCAGCACCCCGCGTCGACTGCCGGCGCCTCGGGGAAAGAAGTGCATGCCGTCGTGATGCATGCCGACCTGCAGAGCCTGGTCGGCCGCGGTGTTGGTGCCGTCGGGGCGCCAGGCCGGACCGGTCGAACGAATCGGCGTTCCCCACGGGACGATCACCTCGGCGCGATATCCGGGCGGCAGCGTGAGCGCGTCGTCGGCGTTGGCCGCCACGGCCGCGAAGCCGAGCAGCCCCGCCGGTGACCGCCCGGCGTCCGCCGCCGCGGCCGGCTCCTCGCCGGCCGTGACGAGGAATCCCGCGGTGGCGGCCATCGCGCCGCCTCGGATCAGCGTCCGGCGCGAGATCCGGGCGGCCAGGACACTGCTGAACGCCCGGTTGGCCGACGGATTGGAACTGCGGTCTTCACTGTCCACTGTGGACTCGCCGGTTCGCTCGTTGTTCATCGGCCAGAGGCTACGGACGATGCGTTCGACGTTGAAGTGGCGCAACATTGGCGCACACCGACGGTCCGCGGCGTCGCCGTGCGACTGGCGATCGTCGCGGTTGTACGCCGGCGCTCAGCGCGCGAGCCGAGCGGCGAGCTCGGCATTGGTGTTCGCGAAATCGGCCCAGTCGGCCGGGGATTCGGCCAGGTACCGGCGCGCGCCCGCGCGCGTGCACGAACGCTGGGTCCACGTCCGGAGGCGCCCCGCGCGGATGTGGAAACCGACCAGGACGCCGTCGGACCAGCCGTACACGTCGAAGTCGCGGGGTTCGGAACTCGTGACGCGCTGGGGGCAGGTGATCCAGTCGAGGGCCACGATCTCGCTCTGGATGCGGCCGGCCAGTTCGAACGCCAGTCGCGCGGCGGCGTCGTCCCGCCGTGCGTCAAGCCGGGCGCGGATGTCCGCGACGGCCGATGGCTCGCGTCGCAGGATGGCGACGAGTGCCTCGACGAGTTGCTTTCGGTGACTCGGGTCGATCGCGAACTTGCCGGCCATCTCCTGCTCGGCGCCGCTGAGGGCGGTGCCGCTGTACGCCAGAGGCAGCACGCGGTGCAGGGCGGCGACGGCCAGGCGCGCCTTGAGACCGCCGAGATACGGGCCGAAGTGGTCGTCGCCGCCGGCCCTCGGCGCGGCGTGGACGACCCTGAGCCGCGGCGCGGAGAGTTGGGCGTCCAGGTGCAGGTAGACGACGACCTCCTGCCCCTGGGTCCGGTTGCCGGCGGGCAGCTGCTCTTCGAGCAGGTTTCGCTCCAGCCAGGCCGCCTCGTGTTCGGAGTCGCACCGGACCGCCTCGATTCGAGCGATCCGGTCCACCATGGGGGCGAGATGCGCCCGGTCGCGCAGGTCCGACCAGTACGAGGCGACGCGGCGCCTGAGGTTCGTCGCGCGGCCGACGTACAACACGCTCTGGTCGCGGCCGCGGAAGCGGTACACGCCGGGGGAGTTCGGCAGGGCGGCGACGGCCGCCCGTGCCGCCGTGGTCATCGGTGCGCTCGCCGAGTCGGCTTCGATAGCGGCAACACGGGACAAGTATGGCCGTGCCGGGTTCCCGGGGTCAGCAGCGCACCCGTGCATTGGTGATGGTTGCGGCTTCGGCGGTTCATCGACCAACGTGCCGGAGACTTGATCGTCCTGCGCAGCGGAAGGTTGGCGGATGAAGTTCACCGACGGCTACTGGCGCACGCGCGCCGGCGTGCGCGCCATCCATCCGGAGCACGTGCGGGATGTGGTCGTCGACCCCGGATCGATGACGGTGCACGCTCCTGCTCGCCGCGTCGCCCACCGCGGCGCCACGCTCAACAATCCGCTGGTCACCATCACCTGCTCGGCGCCGGCACCGGACGTGATCGCGGTGCGGATCAGCCACTTCGCCGGTCAGCGACCCCGGCTGCCGAGCTTTCCGCTCCACCGCGACGCCGCCGCCGAGGCGCGGATCGTCTCCGGTGACCGGGAGGCGAGCCTCAGCTCGGGTGCCCTCACCGTGCGGTTCGACCGAGGCGAACACTTCGGGATGGAGTTCCTGGCCGCCGGCGAGGTGCTGACCCGCAGCGGGCGTCGCGGGATCGGGATCATCGAGACCGATGCGAACGAGCACTACGTGCACGAAGGTCTCACCCTCGGAGTGGGGGAGACCGTGTACGGCCTCGGCGAGCGGTTCGGGCCGTTGATCCGAAACGGGCAGAGCCTGGACATCTGGAACGCCGACGGCGGTACGGGCAGCGAGCTCGCGTACAAGAACGTGCCCTTCTACCTGACGAACCGCGGTTACGGAGTTTTCGTCAACCACCCGGGCAACGTCTCCTTCGAGGTCGGTTCGGAGGTCCTGTCGCAGGTGCGTTTCAGCGTGCCCGGGCGGTCATTGGAATACCTGGTCGTCCACGGGCCGACGATCGACGACGTGTTGCGCAAGTACACCGCCCTGACGGGTCGCCCCGCGCTGCCACCGGCGTGGTCCTTCGGTCTGTGGCTGTCCACCTCGTTCATCACGACGTACGACCAGCAGACCGTGACCGGGCTGGTGGACGAGATGGCGGAACGGGATCTCCCGTTCTCGGTGTTCCACTTCGACTGCTTCTGGATGCGCGAGTTCCACTGGTGCGACTTCCGCTGGGACCCGGTCGCCTTCCCGCGACCGCGCGCGATGCTGGACGAGATGCGTCGCCGCGGGCTGCGGACGTGCGTGTGGATCAGCCCGCACATCGCGGAACGGTCGGAGCTCTTCGCCGAGGGTGCCGCAGCCGGCTACCTCGTGCGCCGGCCCGACGGCGACGTCTGGCAGACCGATGACTGGCAGGCGGGAATGGCTCTCGTCGACTTCACCAATCCGGACGCCCGCGCCTGGTACGCGGACAAGCTGCGTGCTCTGCTGGACATGGGCGTCGACGCCTTCAAGACCGATTTCGGCGAGCAGATTCCCACCGACGTGGTCTGGCACGATGGTGCCGACCCCGAGCGGATGCACAACTTCTACAGCTACCTCTACCACCGGACGGTCTTCGATCTTCTGCGCCGGCACCGCGGCGAGGGTGAGGCGGTGCTGTTCGCGCGCTCCGCCACCGCGGGCGGCCAGCAGTTCCCGGTGCACTGGGGCGGCGACTGCGAGTCGACGTTCGAGTCGATGGCCGAGAGCCTGCGCGGTGGGCTGTCACTGGCGATGTCCGGCTTCGGTTTCTGGAGCTCGGACATCGGTGGATTCGAAGGCAGTCCGGACCCCGCGCTGTTCAAGCGGTGGCTGCCGTTCGGCCTGCTCTGCTCCCACAGCCGGCTGCACGGCAGCTGGACCTACCGGGTGCCGTGGCTCTTCGACGAGGAGTCCGTCGACGTGCTGCGCCTGTTCACCCGGCTCAAGGCGCGTCTGATGCCGTATCTCTACGGCCTCGCGGTCCGGGCACATCGCGAGGGAGTCCCCGTGATGCGGCCGATGGTCGCGGCGTTCCCCGACGATCCGACCTGTGCACACCTGGATCGCCAGTATCTGCTGGGCGACCGTCTGCTGGTGGCTCCGGTCTTCACCGCACACGGCGAGACCTCCTACTACGTGCCCGACGGCAGCTGGACGGACTTCCTCACCGGAGCCCGGATCACCGGTCCTGGATGGATCCGGGAAACCTGTGGTTTCGACCGCGTGCCGCTGCTCGTCGCGCCGAACTCGGTGATTCCGGTGGGATCCCGGGACGACCGCCCGGACTACCGGTACGCGGACGGCGTCACCCTGCGCGTCTACGAACCGGCCGATGGATGCCGTCTACAGGTCCAGGTGCCGGCCCAGGACGGGACGGACGACGTGTCCTTCGACGTCGTCCGGGACGGGGCCGAGGTCCGAGTGACGAGGCAGGGGCCGGCCGCGCCCTGGAACGTGCTGTTCATCGGGCACCAGCACGCCGGCGGGGTGCGGGGCGGCTCCCTCGAGATCAGCCCGCTCGGTGCACTGGTCACCCTCGACGGGGGAACCGACGAGTGCCGGCTGACGCTGCGATCGTGAATCGGGCGAGGGCTCGGTCCCTCATCGCGTGGACAGGAGTGCGGCGAGCCGGGAGAGCGGGATGGGGCGCGCGAAGTCGTCCGGCACGACACCGCCGCGTCCCATGTCCTCGAGGCGCCGGATGATGGCGGGCACGACCGCGAGTGAGGCTCCGGCGTCGAGATAGCTGGCGGCCATGTTCCACGGTGCGGCGCCGGCGTTGTAGGCGCGCATGGCACTGCACAACGCCTCCTCCTGGTCGCCGGCCGGAGCCCGAGGTGGGACGTCCCGCCCGGAACCGGTGGCGAGCAGGCGGAGTTCACGCCATGCGGCCGGGTCGTTGGGGTGTCTCGGGACCCCGGCGAAGACGTGAAAGTGGTGCGGGCAGACGAGAGCGGAGGTCGGCACCAACTCGGCCAGGATGAATTCCCGAAGTTCCCGCGGGCCGAGCGCATCGTCGCGGGCACCCACGAAGGCGACCAGGCGACTGCCTTCCGGAAGCGACTCGACACGGACGTGCGATGCGGCGACGCGCGGATGGCGATCGAGAGCTGTGCGTGTCTCGACCAGGCTCACCGGACATCTGTCGATGACCGGGGCCGGCACGCGACGGGACCCGCCCAGCCGCTTCAGGCATCTGATCATCTGGGCGAAGTCGACGTCCGGCTCCTGCACGGCCAGCCGGATCAGCTCCTCCGGGCCGCGCATCAGCGTTTCCATCTCATCGGTGCGCAACACCGCACCGTTGAACCCCGCTTCGACGAACAACTGGGTGTGGTCGAGCGTCGCCGCGAGGTACGCGTCCATGCCGACCGCGTCCTTCGACGAGTGCGTCTGCTCCAGCCAGAGTTCGGTGGCCGGCTCGGCGGTCGGCCCGGTCGCGGAAAGTCGGCGGAGACCGTCGCGCATGGTGAAGTTCACGGTCGTGCCGGCGGCGAACGTGGTGCCGCGCCGGGCGGCCTCCTGCGCCTCGGCGGCGCGCAGGTCGAAGAAGTCGACCACACCGTGCCGCTGGGCGGCGAGCGTTTCCCCGCCAACGCGTCGAACCACCTCGGAGAACCGGGGCCGGTCGGACAGATCCAGGGTGGTGAACAGGATCCGGTGAAAGCAGCCGACCACGTCGGCGGACTGGACCGTGCGACCGGAGTGGTGCGACCTGATCAGGACCACGTGGTGACCGGAGAGCATCGCGACCACCACGTGCACAGCGGCCAGGTAGAGGATGGCGGGCGTGGTCCGGAACCGCGTCCCGGCGGCGGCGAGGAGGGCGGGTGCGGTCCGGGAGGTCAGGCGGGAGCTGTACACCGGAATGTCGGTGTGACCGGCGTGGTCGAACATCCGGCTGGGCGCGGCCCGCAACTTCTGCGACCAGTGACGCAGCGCCGCGTCCCTGGCGGCCTGCGCGCCGGGCTGTCGTTCGAGCGCCACGATGTCGAGCGGCTGCAACCCGGCCGGCTTCGCCGGGCCCGATGGCGAACGCTCGGCGGTGGCGTTGAGGATCTCGATGAACTCCTTGCTCAGCACCTGCATGCCGCGTCCGTCGATGACCACGTGCGAGAAGGCCATGACGACCTCGACCACGAGATCGTCCTCGATGACGAGCCAGAAGCGGGCGGGAAAGTCCGTCAGGTGGTCGAAGAGCCTGAGCAGCCAGACCTCGCTCATGAAGGACTCGCGCCGGGCTCGTCCCGGTAGATCCTCGATGCGGACTCGTTGCTCGTCCGCCGGGTGCACGACCTGTTCGGTGGTGCCGTCGGCGGCGAAGTCCAGGGTCGTCCGCAGCGCGTCGTGCCGGGCCACGATCGCGTGCAGGGCGGTCACCACGTCGGCCCGGAACATCGGCCGGGGGAGGTCGACGACCTGACGTGCGATCGAGGTGACGTCTTTCCACCACTCGTGCGACTGGCTGGCGTTGAGCGGCCCTCGCCGCTCCGGCGCACCTGCCACCGGCATCCCTCCACAGTGGACTTAGCAGAGCGTTGCACTGCTCCGCTGAACCGTCAGGCCAGGGCCACGAACTTCGCTTTCGGCGAGTTCCCGCTGACCTCTGAGTCGCCGCGAGACCGAAGTGACTTCACGGTGCCGGTACGGGCGCGAACGTCGTGGTGGGCACGATGGTGGCGCCGGCGCCGGCGTTCGTGATCGACAGCGTGAGTTCGAGGACGTGCAGCGCGTGGTCCACCGGCAGGTGGGAACGGTCTTCACCGGCGGCGGCCGCCGCCAGGTCGGCGATGCCGCGCGCGAAGTCGTAGCCGCGGTAGTCCTCGTGGCATCGAGGTTCGACGCCGTCGGACAGCAGCGGCAGCACGACAGGCTCGTCGTGCGGCCGGGTGACGGTGACCCGCGACCCGAAGTGTCCGCTGTCCTCAAGCAGGAGAGTGCCCGCGTCGCCGTCGATGCGGCACGACTGATCCCTGGCGAACGCCATGCTGGAGGTCAGCCGCGCCACCACGCCACTGCCGAAGGTCAGGCACGCCACGGAGAAGTCGGGCGGCAACGGCGCCGTTGAGTCCGTCCGCAGACCGGCGGTGTTGGTCAGGAACTCGCCCACCGGCTTGACGCCGGCGTTGAAGGCGTTCGCGTGCACGACCGGACCGAACACCGCGGTGAGCCAGGAGAGGTGGTACGCGGCGTGCACGATGGTCCATCCGGTCGAGAACTCGTCCTCGTACGGGAACGGGGCGCCGGAGTTGCTCACCCACTTGTGGGGCGAGTCGTGCAGGATCGTTCCCGCGTCGAGTTCGGCGTAGACGAGCCGCGGCGTGCCGATGACTCCGTCGCGGACCGCGCGCCAAGCCGTCTGGATGGAGGGGCCGAGCAGGTTGCAGGGTGCCGAACTCAGCACGAGACCTTTGCTGGCCGCGAGCTCCTTCAGGCTGATCGCCTCGTGGAGGTCGAGCGCCAGCGGCTTTTCGGAGTACACGTGCTTTCCGGCCATGAGCGCCGCACGGGTCACCTCGACGTGGCTCGCGGGGCTGGTGATGTTGGCGACCACCTCGACGCCGGGGTCGTCGAGCAGAGCCTGCAACGACGAATACCCGGCGAGACCGTGGTACCTGGTGAACTGCTGCTGGCGCTCGAAATTCCGGTCGTACACGCCGGCTATTTCGAGCGAGGGGTGGTTCGGCATGGTCATCACGTAATAGTCGGCGGCATAGCCACATCCGACGATCGCTACTCGCATGGCTGTCTCGTCCCTGTGTGATCGACAGGCAGCAGAAGGAGGAAAATCTGGCGTGGACCGTTTCGAGGATGGTCCGCCGCTGGGCTGAGATTCTGAGCGCCGGCCGGAACCATCTCAACGGGCATCGAGCTCAGTCAAGGCGAAGCCGGGGCTCGCAACGACCGTCCCATGTTCAACCGCACAACTTCCGCACTTGAACGCGGGCGGAAGAGCAGACGTCGGTCAGGCGGTACCGGCCAGCTCGTCCAGCGACTTCGCGAGCTGGGCCACGGTGGCCGCCTCGAACAGCAGTTCCAGCGGAAGGTCGATCTGGTAGTGCTCCTGCAGCCGCCACAGCAGCTGCATCACCAGGAGCGAATGGCCGCCGAGTTCGAAGAAGTTGTCGTGCACGCCGACTCGGTCGACCTCCAGCAGTTCCACCCACAGGCCCGCCAGCAATTGTTCTGTCGCGGAAGCCGGGGGCTCGAACCCCACCTCCAGCTCGGGACGTTCCACTGGCGCCGGCAGTCCGCGTCGGTCCAGCTTTCTGTTCACCGTGAGCGGCAAGGCCGGCAGCCACACGAATGCCGATGGCACCATGTATTCCGGTAAGACCTTCAGCAATGCAGTTCGCAATTGTGACGTGTTCGGCGGTACTCCGGTTCCTGAGGCGACCAGGTACGCCACGAGTCGCCGTCCGGCCGCGGCATCGTCCCGGGCGATCACCACCGCCTCTCCCACTTCAGGCAAACCGGTCAGTACAGACTCGATCTCGCCGGGTTCGATCCGATGGCCGCGAATCTTCACCTGTTCGTCGGCGCGGCCCAAGAATTCGAGCACGCCATCGGCGCGGAACCGGCCCACATCTCCGGTCCGGTACAACCGGCCACCCGGCTCGCCGAAGGGATCCGGCACGAAACGCGCACCCGTCAAGCCCGGCCGACCGAGATACCCCCGGCCGACACCGACTCCGCCCAAGAACACCTCACCCGGCACCCCGGCCGGAACCGGTTGCAACCAACCGTCCAAGACGTAGACCCGCATGTTCGCAACCGGTCGGCCGATGTTCGGCTGCGGTGAGTCGCTGATCCGGGCCACCGTCGTGTCGATCGTGCATTCGGTGGGTCCGTACGAGTTCCATGCGGTGACGCCGGGCAGCTCGTGCAGCGTCTTCCACAGTGCGGAGTCGATCGCCTCGCCGCTGACGAGGAAGGTCGACGGCACTCGCGGCAGCTCGGTGAGCCCCTGCCGGAGCAGTGGTTCCAGCTGCGTCGGCGTGCACTCGAGGACGTCGACCGGGTTCTTCTCCAACCAGGCCAGGAAGCTTCTGGCGGCCATTCGGACGTTTTCCGGCACCACCACGATTTCCCAGCCGTGACACAGGGACAGCAATGTGTCGAGCGACTGGTCGAAGGCGATCGACGCGTTGAGTGCGACACGGCCAACGTCGTGCTTCGGCGTCCAGCGCAATTCGTGCGCGAAGTTGGCGAGCCCGCCGTGCTGGATCATCACGCCTTTCGGCCGGCCGGTCGAACCCGACGTGTAAATCACGTACGCCAGATTCTCCGAATCGACCCCTGACGCACCCGCCGCCACCGGAGCGGAAGCTTCGATCACCGGCCAGTCACGATCCAGACACACCACCTCCCGGCCCGCCTCGGCGCCCAAACGTCCCGCCAGACGCTGCTGCGTCAACACCACCGAAACGCCGGTGTCCGCCAACACGAAACCCAGCCGGTCCGCCGGATACTCCGGATCCAGAGGCACATACGCACCCCCTGCCTTCAGCACCCCGAGCAGCCCCACCACCATCTCCACGCCACGTTCCACGCACAAACCGACCAGAACCTCGGGCCCCACGCCCAAGCTCCGCAAGTGACCCGCGAC